>NZ_JBEPSG010000003.1:0-354622 GCF_040548715.1 Stenotrophomonas sp. 2694 | reverse complement strand
CCGGGCGGGCGCGCGGGGGGGGGGGGGGGGGGGGGGGGGGGGGGGGGGGGGGGGGGGGGGGGCCCCGGGGGGGGGGGGGGGGGGGGGCGGCCCGGCGCCCGCCACTACCGGTATCCGCTCAGCGCCGATCGCGCGATGCGCGGCGGCCGAACCACCAGCCCAGCAGCAACTGCACCGGCAGCGAAACCAGCAGGCCGATGACGAACCAGTGCGGGAAGTCGCCGCCCATCACCCACAGGCCATAGCCCGCGCCGAGCACCAGCAGTGACCAGATCGAGGTGCCATGCGCGCGTGGCCAGCACGGCGCGTAATACGTGGCGAAGGCAATGGCGGCGATGCCACCCAGCACGGTGAATGCCAGGTCCCAGCCGAGCTGGGCCTCGCTTCCCGGCGTCATGCGCAGCAGCGATGGCAGCCAGCCCGCGGCACTGCTGACCAGAGCCAGCGCGAGCAGCGCGCCGATCAGCGCGAGCAGGGAGAGAAAGACGGTCTTGAGCGTGCCGGGCATGCGCGCATTGTACGGCCGCCGGGGTGCGCGGCGCTGCCGGCAGATCGGCATGGCCGCCGTGCCCGTGGGAGAGGGAAACGGACACGGCGGCCATGCACAGGGGGGTCAGGCAGCGAAGTCGATCACCACGCGGCCTTCGATGGTGCCGGCGTGCATGCGCGCGAACACCTCGTTGACGTTCTCCAGGCGGTCGGTGCTGACCGTGGCGGCAACCTTGCCTTCGGCGGCGAACTGCAGCGATTCCTGCAGGTCCAGGCGGGTGCCGACGATCGAGCCGCGTACGGTGACGCCGTTGAGCACCATGCCGAAGATGTCCAGTGGGAAGTTGCCCGGTGGCAGGCCGTTGAGCGAGACCGTGCCGCCGCGACGGACCATGCCCAGCGCCTGTTCGAAGGCCTTGGGCGAAACCGCGGTGACCAGCGCACCATGCGCGCCACCGATCTCCTTCTTCAGGAACGCGGCCGGATCGGTGGTGCGCGCGTTGACGGTGACCTGTGCGCCCAGGCGTCTGGCCAGGGCCAGCTTGGCGTCGTCCACATCCACTGCTGCCACGTTCAGGCCCATCGCGCGGGCGTACTGCACGGCCATGTGGCCGAGGCCGCCGATACCGGAAATGGCCACCCAATCACCGGGCTTGGTGTCGGTGACCTTCAGGCCCTTGTACACGGTGACGCCGGCGCACAGCACCGGTGCGATCTCCACAAAGCCCACTTCCTTCGGAAGCAGGCCGACATAGTTGGCATCGGCCAATGCGTACTCGGCGAAGCCGCCGTTGACCGAGTAGCCGGTATTGCGCTGCGTTTCGCACAGCGTTTCCCAGCCACCCAGGCAGTGTTCGCAATGGCCACACGCCGAGTACAACCAGGGGATGCCGACCCTGTCACCTTCCTTGATGTGCCCTACCCCGCCTCCCACGGCCACGACGTGCCCCACGCCCTCGTGGCCGGGGATGAACGGCGGGTTCGGTTTCACCGGCCAGTCGCCCTCGGCGGCGTGCAGGTCGGTGTGGCAGACGCCGCAGGCCTCGATCTTGACCAGCACCTCGCCCGCCCCCGGGCGCGGTACCACGACTTCCTCGATGACCAGCGGCTTGCCGAACTCACGGACGACGGCGGCCTTCATGGTTCTGTTCATGCGTGCTTCTCCGTAGTGCGCTTGCAGACAGGATGGCGCCGGCCCCATGCCCGCGCCTTGATCCCGATCAATCCTCAGAAGAAGCCGAGCTTCTTCGGTGCGTAGCTGACCAGCAGGTTCTTGGTCTGCTGGTAATGGTCGAGCATCATCCGGTGGTTCTCGCGGCCGATGCCCGACTGCTTGTAGCCGCCGAACGCGGCGTGCGCCGGGTAGGCGTGATAGCAGTTGGTCCATACCCGCCCGGCCTGGATCGCGCGGCCCACCCGGTACAGTCGCGCGGCATCGCGGCTCCAGACGCCGGCACCCAGCCCGTACAGCGTGTCGTTGGCGATCTGCAGCGCTTCTTCTTCGGTCCTGAACGTGGTCACCGACACCACCGGCCCGAAGATCTCCTCCTGGAACACGCGCATGCCGTTGTGGCCCTTGAACACGGTCGGCTGCACATAGAAGCCGCCGGCCAGGTCGCCACCGAGCGCGGCCTTGTCGCCACCAATCAGCACCTCGGCGCCTTCCTCGCGGCCGATGGCGATGTAGGACAGGATCTTCTCCAGCTGTTCGCCCGATGCCTGCGCACCCACCATGGTGTTCGGGTCCAGCGGATTGCCCTGGCGGATCGCCGCCACGCGTTCGAGCACACGCTCCATGAAGCGTTCGTAGATCGATTCCTGCACCAGTGCGCGCGACGGGCAGGTGCAGACCTCGCCCTGGTTGAAGGCGAACATGACGAAACCTTCCACCGCTTTGTCGAGGAAATCATCGTCCTCGGCCATTACGTCGGCGAAGAACAGGTTCGGCGATTTGCCGCCCAGCTCAAGCGTCACCGGAATCAGGTTCTGGCTGGCGTACTGCATGATCAGGCGGCCGGTGGAGGTCTCGCCGGTGAAGGCGATCTTGGCGATGCGCGGGCTGCTGGCCAGCGGCTTGCCCGCCTCCAGGCCGAAGCCGTTGACCACGTTGAGCACGCCCGGCGGCAGCAGGTCGCCGATCACCTCCATCAGCACCAGGATCGACGCCGGGGTCTGCTCGGCAGGCTTGAGCACCACGCAGTTGCCGGCGGCCAGCGCCGGCGCCAGCTTCCAGGCCGCCATCAGCAGCGGGAAGTTCCACGGGATGATCTGCCCGACCACGCCCAGCGGTTCGTGGAAGTGATAGGCCACGGTGTCGTCGTCGATCTGCGACAGGCGGCCCTCCTGCGCACGCAGGCAACCGGCGAAGTAGCGGAAGTGGTCGGCCATCAACGGCACGTCGGCGTTGAGCGTCTC
The DNA here is from genome assembly GCF_040548715.1 of Stenotrophomonas sp. 2694. Classification (NCBI taxonomy): domain Bacteria; kingdom Pseudomonadati; phylum Pseudomonadota; class Gammaproteobacteria; order Lysobacterales; family Lysobacteraceae; genus Stenotrophomonas; species Stenotrophomonas sp. 2694. Next base: position 351,718 of record NZ_JBEPSG010000003.1, on the reverse strand, counting down.
GCGGATCGGCTTGCCGTTGTCCCAGGTCTCGGCGTGGGCCAGCAGTTCCAGGTTCTGTTCGATGCGATCGGCGATGCGGTTGAGCAGCAGCGCACGGTGGGCGGCCGACGTGCGGCCCCAGGCGTCCTTTGCGGCGTGCGCGGCATCGAGTGCGGCGTCGATGTCCTCGGCGTTGGAGCGGGCAACTTCAGTGAACTCCTGGCCGTTCACCGGCGAGATGTTGTCGAAGTACTGGCCGCTGCGCGGGGCGATCCATTCGCCACCGATGTAGTTGCCATAGCGCGGCTTGAACAGGGAGCGCGGATCGGTGGCATGCGGGCGGGTGGACGGTACGGCGTTCATGGCGGCTCCTGTGGTGGGCATGGTGCATCCACCGGCGCAAAGACGATGCCAACTGTGGCCTGCTGCGCTGCATCACGCCTTCATCGCCCGACTGTCGGTCATCCTGTCGCGCGCCCTGCGGCAGCGCAGCAGGCGCGGTCGTTGCAGGCCGACGCGGGGTGTGCTGTTAATCGGGACAGGTCCCGCAACAACTGTCGCAATGTGCGACACAGGAGGCTGTCGGTGTCCCCGCTTGCTCCCGATCCCCGCCTGGGAAGTGCCCGGCGCAGTTTCTTCGAGCGCGGCGCTGCTCCCGTCGGCGCGGTGCCCGAGGCGATCCTGCATTCCTGGCAACGCTGCCAACGGCACGGCCTGCTGGTGGATGCGCAGCCGGCCGCCGAACCATTGACCGACAACCGCCTGCGCGAACTGCGCCAGCGCCGCGAGCGCCTGTGGCGACAAGCGCGCCCGGAGCTGGATGGACTGGCTGCGGAAATGACCCACAGCGGCAGCATCGTGCTGCTGACCGATGAAGACGGCTGGATCCTCGACGCCGAAGGCAGTGCCGGTTTCCTCGACAAGGCGGGTCGTGTCGCGCTGATGCCGGGCATGCGCTGGGACGAGGGCACGGTCGGCACCAACGCGATCGGCACCGCGCTGGTCGACGGGCGCGCGCTGCAGGTGCGTGGCGGCGAGCACTACTTCGCCCCGCACGGCATCCTCACCTGTTCGGCCGTGCCGATCCTGGATCCCTACGGGCAGTGCCTGGGTGTGCTCGATGTGTCCGGCGACGCGCGGCTGCCACATGTGCACGCGCTGGCGCTGGTGCGGCAGGCGGTAGCGCAGATCGAGCACCGCGGTTTCGCCGACGGCCTGGCCGACTGCGAGCTGCTGCGCCTGCATCATCAACCCGCGCTGCTGGGCAGTGCGCGCGAAGGCGTGCTCGGCTTCCGCGGCGGTCGCCTGGTCGCGGCCAATCGTGCCGGCCTTGCCTTGTTCGGACTGGATCGCCAGGACATCGGCCGCACGCCGTACGAAGCGCTGTTCGAACAACCGCTGTCGCGGCTGGCAGATGACGGCGTGCTGCTTGATCGCCAGGGCCGTCGTCTGTACGGCGTGCGCGAGGCCCGTGCGTCGCGACGCAGTGTGGCTACGCCTGGACCGACCGCGCCGTTGCCGGCGAGTGCGCAGGGCCCACTGTTCGATACCGGGCAGCAACAACAACTGGCCACCGCAGGACGCGTGCTGCAGGCCGGGTTGCCGGTGCTGCTGCAGGGCGAGACCGGCACCGGCAAGGAAGTCTTCGCGCGGGAACTGCACGCACGCAGCACGCGTGCGGGAAAGCCCTTCGTCGCGGTGAACTGCGCGGCGCTGCCGGAAGGCCTGATCGAAGCAGAGCTGTTCGGCTACGAGGAGGGTGCCTTTACCGGTGCGCGCCGGCAGGGCAGCCCGGGCCTGCTGCGGCAGGCCGAGGGCGGTACGTTGTTCCTCGATGAGATCGGCGACATGCCGCTGGCGCTGCAACCGCGCCTGCTGCGCGTGCTGCAGGAACGCGAGCTGTCACCGCTGGGCGGCGGCAAGCCGGTGAAACTGGATTTCGCACTGGTCTGCGCCAGCCACTGCGAACTGCCGCAGGCGGTGGATGCCGGTCGCTTCCGTGCGGATCTGTATTACCGCATCGCCGACCACGTGGTGACCCTGGCGCCGTTGCGGCAGCACCCCGATCGCGCTGCCGTGGTGGATGCCCTGTGGCAGCAGCTGGGACAGGGCCATGCGTTGTCGTCGCAGGCCCGCGCGGCGCTGGCCGCCCATGCCTGGCCCGGCAACCTGCGCCAGCTGAGTGCCTGCCTGCGCACGCTGGCCGCACTGGCTGAGCGGGGGCAACCGGTGGGCCCGCAGCTGCTGCCCGCGGACGTACGTGCTGGCACGCCCACCGCGCCCGCAGTGCCTGCCAGCGGGGCATTGGAGGAAATCGCCGAGGCGGCCATGCGCCAGGCGCTGGCCGAGTGCCAGGGCAACGTCAGCGCGGCCGCCAAGCGGCTGGGGATCAACCGCAGCACCCTGTACCGCCGGCTGGGTACACCACGCGGCTGAGCGGATGCGCTGGCGCCGGGTCTGTGCCCGGCTCCAGCAGGGGCCGAGGGATCAGCCCGCCAGCACCGCGGCCTCGCGTGCCAGGCGCTCGACGCTGTCCCAGTCGCGGGTCTGCATCAGCGCGGCGGTGGTCAGCCACGAACCGCCCACGCACAGCACGTTGGGCAGATGCAGGAACTGGCTGGCGGTCTGTGCACTGATGCCGCCGGTCGGGCAGAAGCGCACATCGCCGAACGGGCCGTGCCACGCCGACAGCATCGCCGCACCACCGGCCTGCACCGCCGGGAAGAACTTGAAGGTGTCCAGGCCGTGTTCCAGGCCGACGATCAGCTCCGAACCGGTGGCCACGCCAGGCAGGTAGGGCAGATCGGCATCGCGCGCGGCGGCATACAGCCGTGGGGTCGCCCCGGGCGACACCGCGAAGCGGCCGCCGGCCTGTTTCACCGCCTGCATCTGCGCGGCATCGAGCACGGTGCCGGCACCAATCACCGCATCCGGCACGGCCTCGACCATCGCCTTGATGGCTTCCAGCGCACGCGGCGTGCGCAGGGTCACCTCGATCACCGGCAGGCCGCCACGGAACAGCGCATGCGCGACCTGTACCGCATCGTCGATGTCATCGGGGGTCAACACCGGAATCACCGGTGCCAGTTTCAGTACCGCACGAACGCGTGGATCAGCGCCGGACATCGAATCGCTCCTCGCCCACCAGGGCCAACACATCAGCTTCGCTGACGGGATTGAAATCGCCGGGAATGGAATGCTTCAGGCCCCCGGCGGCCAGGCCGAAGCGCACGGTGGCGTCGGCATCGAAGGCCGACAGGATGCCATGCAGGATGCCTGCCGCGAAGGCATCACCGCCGCCGATGCGGTCGACGATGCCCTGCAGCTGGCGTACCGGGGCCTGTGCGCGGGTGCCATCGCGGCCGAGCAGCAGCGCGCCCAGCGCATGGTGGTCCACGCTCAGCGTCTGCCGCTGGGTGCAGGCCATCCACTGCAGCTGCGGGAACGCCTCGAACGCGGCCGCTGCCGCCGCTTCCACGCGCGCGACCACGTCGGCCTGTTCGAAACGCTGGCCGAGGATGACTTCGATATCGCGGTAGTCGGCAAAGACGATGTCGGCCTGCGCGAACAGTTCGTGCAGGATCGCCCGCGCATCGCCACCCCAGCGTTGCCACAGCTTCGGCCGGAAGTTGCCATCGAAGGACACGCGTACGCCCAGTGCACGCGCGGCGCGCGCTGCGGCCAGGGTGGCCTGCGCCACGTCCGCGCCCAGCGCCGGGCTGACCCCGGACAGGTGCAGCCACTGCGCGCCCTGCAGCAATGCGGGCCAGTCGTAGTCGGCGGCGGTGCTGTTGGCGAATGCCGAATCGGCACGGTCGTAGACCACTTCGCTGGCCCGTTGCACCGCGCCGGTGGTCAGGAAGTACAGGCCCATGCGGCCCTCGGCATCTTCGCGCACGCCGCGCGTGTCGACCCCATGCCGGCGCAGTTCGGCCAGCGCATGCGCGCCGAGCGCGTTGCCGGCAACGGTGCTGACCATGGCCACGTCATGTCCAAAGCGGGACAGCGAGACAGCCACGTTCGCCTCGGCGCCGCCGACATGCACCTGCAGCTGCGGCGACTGCAGCAGCAGTTCGCGACCGGGCGCACCCAGGCGCAGCAGCAGTTCCCCGAAACACACGATACGACCCATTTCTGCTCCTTCACGCGTGCCGCCCGCATGTGACACTGGGCGGCGTGGTAGTGGACCACGCGTGGGGCGTGGAATTGGCTAGCGGTGTCATTTCAATCCCGCCCATCCTTGCCCTTAGCCTACCAAACTGTTGGAAGCATTGTCCTGCAAGCGTCTTGGAGACATTTCAGATCTGTTGCGGTGCAAGATGCCGGATCGGGAACGTGCTGTTAACGTCCGGCCTGACCAGCGGTGTCATCCCGCTGAAACAGCCGCGATACCAGACCTTTGGGAGAGGGGAAAGGCATGCATTCTCGGAACCATGAAAAAAAGACACCGGTTACCTTGCTCGCGTTGGCCGTCGCACTGGCCCTGGCAGGCAACGCCGGCGCGCAGCAGCAGAGCGCCAACCCGAACGCCACCGACCTGGATACGGTCACCGTCACCGGCTACCGCGCCAGCGTGGAGAAGGCGCTGGACATCAAGCGCGGCGAAGCCGGCGTGGTCGATGCCATCGTTGCCGAGGACATCGGCAAGTTCCCGGACCTGAACCTGGCCGAGTCGCTGCAGCGCATCCCGGGCGTGGTCATCACCCGCGAGGCCGGCGAAGGCCGCAACATCTCGGTGCGTGGCCTCGGCCCGGAATTCACCCGCGTGCGCATCAATGGCATGGAAGCGCTGACCACGGTCGGCGCCGGTGACCAGAGCGGCGGCACCAACCGCGGCCGTGGCTTCGACTTCAACGTCTTCGCCTCGGACCTGTTCTCGCAGCTGCTGGTGCGCAAGACCGCCTCGGCCGACGTCGAGGAAGGCTCGCTGGGCGCCACCGTCGATCTGCGCACCGCGCGCCCGTTCGACTACGACGGGTTCACCTTCGCCGCCAGTGGCCAGGCCAGCTACAACGCGATGGCCGAAAAGGCCGATCCGCGCATTGCCGCGCTGGTCTCCAACACCTTCGCCGATGGCACCTTCGGCGCGCTGCTGTCGGTGGCCTATTCCGAGCGCCAGGCGCTGGAGGAAGGCTCCAACACCGGTCGCTGGGCCAACGGCCCGAGCAACGGCAACTTCGCCGCGTCCTCGCCGTTCGCCGCCGCGCGTGGCGCCGATGTGTTCCATCCGCGCTTCCCGCGCTACGTGCAGATGGAGCATGAGCAGAAGCGTCTGGGCGTGACCGGTTCGCTGCAGTGGAAGCCGAACGACGCCACCGAGATCTCGCTGGATGCGCTGTACTCGAAGATCGATGCAACGCGCGACGAGCACTACATCGAAGCGATTTCCTTCAGCCGCGGCGCCAATGCGAGCGCACGCCTGTCGGGCAAGCCGACCACCATCGTCAAGAACGGCGAGATCCGCGACAACGCACTGCTCTACGGCGAATTCGACAACGTCGACATCCGCACCGAGAACCGCCACGACGAGTGGAGCACCGAGTTCAAGCAGATCGCGCTGAACGGCCAGCACCGCTTCGGTGATGACTTCACCCTGTCCGGCAAGATCGGCATCTCGCGCTCCAAGCACGAGAACCCGGTGCAGACCACCGTCATCATGGACAAGTACGACGTCGACGGTTACAGCTACGACTACCGTGGCAACAGCCGTGCGCCGATCCTCAACTACGGCATCGACCCGACCAATCCCAACGGCTGGGAACTGGCCGAGATCCGCCTGCGTCCGCAGTACGTTGACAACGACTTCGACACCGGCCAGATCGACTTCAACTGGAACATCAGCCCGGGCTTCCGCCTGAAGGGCGGCGTGCTGGCCAAGGACTACACGTTCAAGACCGTCGAACTGCGCCGCGCCAGCGAACTGGCCGTGCCCAACTTCGCCGGCGGCAACAAGATCGTGCCGGTGAACCTGACCGAGCAGGCCGGACTGAAGGGCATCAACGGTAGTCCGTCGAACTGGGTCGTGCCGGACCTGGATGCGATCGCCGAACAGCTCGACATCTACAGCAACAGCGGCACCTTCGCCGTCGCCCCGCGCGCCAACAACGTGCGCAGCGTCGAAGAGAAGGACCGAGGCGCCTACCTGATGGGCGAGTTCTCCACCGAACTGGGCTCGCTGCCGTTGTCGGGCAATTTCGGTGTGCGCTACGTGCGCACCAAGCAGTCGGCCACCGGGCAGTCGACGCTGGCCAACGGCACCGTCGAAACCACGGTCAGCCGTACCTACGATGACACCCTGCCCTCGTTCAACCTGGTGGCGGAAGTCACCCCGGACTTCCTGATCCGGCTGGGTGCGGCCAAGGTGATGAGCCGTCCGGGGCTGGGCAGCCTGACCCCGGGCGCGACAGTGGCCGTGGCCGGTGGTGCACGCACCATCTCCAGCGGCAACCCGATGCTGGATCCGATCCGCGCAACCAATGTCGACCTTGGTTTCGAGTGGTACTTTGCCGAGGGCGCAATGGCCGGCATCGGCCTGTTCTACAAGGACATCGAGAGCTTCGTACAGACCACCCGCGAAGTGCGTCCGTACAGTGACAGCGGCCTGCCGGCTTCTCTGCTGGTCGGCACCGGCGCCTCGGCCACCGATGACTTCACCTACAGCAAGCCGGTCAACACCCCGGGCGGCGAACTGCACGGCGTGGAGGCCAACTACACCCAGCCCTTCACCTTCCTGCCGGGCAAGTGGGCCAACCTGGGCATGCAGTTGAACTACACCTGGGTGGAATCGAAGATCCAGTACATCAACGCGGCCGGGCAGCCGGTGATGAAGACCGACCTGACCGGCCTGTCGAAGTCCTCGTGGAACGCCACGCTGTTCTATGAAGGCGAGAAGTTCGCCGGGCGCATCTCGGCCACCAACCGCGATGACTACCTGACCCAGGCACCGGGCCAGGAAACCGGCTTCAACCTCGATGGCTACCACGGAATGACCGGTACCACGGTGTTCGATGCATCCATTCGCTACAAGATCAGCGACCAGCTGGAACTGAGCCTGGAAGGCATCAACCTGACCAACGAAGCGTCCGACGAGTGGGTGTACTCGCCGCTGACCGGTCGCCTGCCGCTGCAGTACACCGAGACCGGCCGCCAGTACCTGCTGGGGCTGCGCTACAAGTTCTGAGCAACGCCGACGGCGTGCCACCCGGCACGCCGTCGTTCGCCACGACCGCTGCTGCGCCGCAAGGTGCCGTCGCGGCGTGGCCTTGCTACGGTCCGGCGGCCCTCGCCGGCCGTCGCCCGTTGAAAGGAAACGCCTGATGCCGCACCGCTCGACCCTGTCCCGCTGCCTGTTGCTGGCGGTGGCCCTGGCTGCCGGCCCCGCGATGGCCGCCGCCGATGCGCCCACGCTGCTGTTCCATGTCGATGCCGGCAAAGGCCTTGAGGCCGTGGTGGCGCAGGGTGAGGCGGTGCCGAACTTCCGCGACAAGGTCGACATCGTCGACGACGGAGCGCGCGGCAAGGCCATCCAGTGGCAGGACGACGGCGTGCTGGCCTGGGATGCACCCGGCAACATCCTCGCCCAGCGTGGCACCCTCGCCTTCGACTGGCGCGCGCGCTACGCGGTGGGCGAAGCACCGTTCGTGATCTTCCGCGTCGGCTATGCCGACCACAGCAGCTGGGACATGGCCTGGCTGCGCATCGACTGGAACGGGCATGGTTTCGATGCGTTCGTCACCGATGCCAACCTCGCCCGCACGCGCGTGTCGTTCCGCATGGACACGCCGCCACGTGCGGACCAGTGGCTGCACCTGGCCTTCGCCTGGGACGAAGACCAGGGTGTACGCCTGTTCGTCGATGGCCGCGAGGTGGCGCGTGTGCAGGCCAGCGGCGATTACGATGCCGCGCTGGACCAGCTCGGCCTGGCCGGGCGGGTGATGGCGCCCTACCAGGTGCAGAGCCGCTACAACTTCCTGCGTGGCAGCGATTTCCAGCACATCCGCGTGTATGACCGCATGCTCGATGCTGCGGCCGTCAGTGCGCTCGCGCGCGGCAAGGCCGCCGAAAGCGCCGTTGCCAGCGCTGCCGATGATCGTGCCTGGCGCCATCGCTTCGGCTGGGAAGGCGCGCCGCCACCGCCATTGACCGCAGCCAGCACGCGCATCCGCAAGATCGAATTCGACGATGCCCGCGACCTCAAGGCGTGGATGTGGAAGGCCACCGACGGCATCGCCGAGACCACCTGGCCGGGTGTCTACAACCGCTCGCGCCTGCCCGGCCGCAACGACTACTTCCAGTTGCCGGACTGGAACACGTATGTGGAAAGCGGCCAGCATCTGGACCTGACCGTGCCGGCCGGCGAGACCGTCAACCGGGTGGAGATCCGCGGCGCGGCGTTCGGCACGCTGGCCCATGGCCGCGACGCCGCGCATGCCACCCAGGTGCTGGCGACGCGTCCGCAGGGTGTGGTGCGCAGCGTGGACGACATCCCCGCACAGACCGGTGGCGTGCTGCGCTTCAGCAACGTTGAACAGGAAACGCCGATCCAGGAGATCTGGGCGTATGGCGTGAGCGAAGGTGCCGAGCCCGACGGCACGGTCAAGCAGACCTATGTCATCGACAGCCAGGCACTGCCGGACTACACCAACCTGGACACACTGCGCCGCTACATCGAAGGCCGCTACCCGGCGGCCGAACGCAGCACGGTGATGGCGCTACCCAAGGGGGCGGGCTCGCGCCGGCGCCCGGCCGATTCGTTGCCAACGCAGCCCAAGCCCATCGTGCACGTGCTGATTCCCTCCGGCGTGGGCGATGCGCCGGCCAACCAGCCGTTGATCCGCAGCTGGGCCTACAGCTGGGAGAACATGCATGACGGCCTGGATGGCGTGGCCATCGATATTCCCGCGCTCGACCTGCCGGCCACGCACGATGGCCTGATCCCGCTGAACCTCCGCATCAAGGATCCGATCTGGCCGGCGCGCGACATGATCGATGTATCGGTCTCGGTGCAGCCGGGGCAGAAGCGCACGCTGTGGCTGGACCTGCGCGACCGCATCCTCACCGCCGACAGCCTGTGGTTGAGCATCGCCTCGGCTGCGCCCGGCTTCGACGCCAAGGCACTGGACGGTGCGCAGGTGCGGCTGGTGTTCAAGCCACGCGCCGATGCGCTCAAGGAACACGTGGCCGACCGCTTCAACCAGGTGCGCGACAACTGGGGTTTCCTCGTGGAGGAACACACCACCTCCAAGCGCCAGCGCCTGTACGCGCGCGTCTACGCGGACCTGAGCGATCTGCTGCGCGTCGACCCGGACCACGAACTGGGCCGGTTGTACTGGAACTACATCAGCTACAACAGCCAGGGGCGACCGCCGTACACCGCGCCGGAGGTGCCCAAGGGCGTACCGACGTGGGCCTTCCACCAGGTGCAGGACCTGGCGCAGGTGCGGCAGTTCGTCGACTGGTGGATCGATCAGCGGCAGGTGGCCTACGGCGATTTCGGTGGTGGCATCTCCGATGATTCCGACCTGACCCAGCAGTGGCCCGGCCTTGCCCTGATGGGCGTGCAGCCGGACCGTCTGAATGCCTCGCTGACCGCATTGTCCGACGCGGTGTACCGCAACGGCATGTTCAGCAATGGCCTGAGCACCATCGAGACCGACGAGCTGCATGCCTACGAGGAAGGCATCAACACCAACAGCGCGATGCTGTACCTCAACTGGGGCGATCCGCTGACCCTGGAACGGCTGATGGAAACGGTGAAGGCGTTCGACGAGCGCATCATCCTGCGCAACCCGCAGGGCCATGTGCTGTTCTCCAGCAACTGGTTCGGTGGCAACAAGGTCTACCGCGAACCCAACTGGCAGTGGCAGAAGCCGTACTCGTTCCCGGTGCTGCACCCGGCGTTCCTGCTGGGCCAGTACAACGCCGACCCGACCGGGCGCCGGCTGGTGATCGGCCTGGCCGATGGCTATCTGGCCCACGCCGGCACCGACGACAAGGGCCGCTTCACCCTGCCCAACGAGATCAACTGGGCCACGGGTGCGACCCGCGGCGGCGAACTCAACAACGGTTCCGGCAGCGGTGACACGATGCACACCTTCTGGGCGGCATGGCGCTGGACCGGTGATGCGAAGTACCTGCAGGCACTGGACTATCGCGTGCAGCGCGGCGGCCCCGGCGCGCTGGCCAACCTTGGCGAGAACTATGTAGAGGCACTTGGCCGGCAGCAGGACTGGTACCCGCTGCTGACCGCCGAGGCCGACGCCGGAAAGACCGGTTTCGCCAGCCTGATGGCATGGCAGGCCAGCGGCGAGCGGAAGTACATCGATGCGCTGCATGCCGAGGGCCTGCAGGCCAAGGCACAACGCGCGTACATGAACACCGAGGGCCATTGGTGGTCCGACCGGGTGGAAGCACCGAGCGAGTTCCTGCAGCGTGCGCGGCTGGGCGGCATCGCCCTGAAGCGCAACCAGAGCTGGCCCGGGCACACCGTCAGCTGGCGCTTCGATCATGAGGGCGCCGCGGAACAGGTGGCACTGCTGGTGCATGCGCCCTCGCGTGAGCGCTTCACGATCACCAGCCACAACCTCGGCGCGCGCGTGATCGCCGCCGACATGACCGGCTGGAACGTGGGCAGCGGTTCCTGGCGCGTGCGCAGTGGCATGGACGCCGATGGCGATGGCCGCATTGACGGTAGGCCGCGCGAGCGCACGGTGCAGCTGGAGACGAGTGTGTCGGTACCGATGCAGTTCCAGCCGGGTCGCACCGAGGTCTTCGAATTCGAGCGTGTGTCTGCGGGCACGCCGGTGGAAATGCGTCCGGACCTGGGCGTGGGCCGTGGCGATGTGCGGGTGGACGGGCGCCAGGTACACGTGACCGTGCATGGCCTTGGGCATGTGGCCAGCGGTGTGGGCGTGGCGATACTGGAAGATGCGCGGGGCCGCGAGATCGCACGTACCGAGGTGCCGGCGATGGCGGCACCGATCGACCTGCTGCCGAAGACGGCGGTGGTGTCGTTGCCGTTGCCGGCAGGGGATCGCGGCGGCCTGCGCGTGCGAGTTGCGCTGGCCGATGGCGGAGAGGAAGTCACGCGGCTCAACAATGTGGTGGATGTGCCGCGATGAATTCCGCCTTCCGCCGGGCATGGCCCGGCGCTACCGATGAATCGGTGGGCCACAAGCCCTGATAGATAGCGCCGGGCCACGCCCGGCGGAACGCAATCAGGACGCCTCGGTTGAATCGGTTGGGCACAACCCTGGTAGCGCCGGGCCATGCCCGGCGGAACGCAATCAGGACGCCTCGGTTGAATCGGTTGGGCACAAGCCCTGGTAGCGCCGGGCCATGCCCGGCGCAACGCAATCAAGACGCCTCGGTCTCCATCACCTTCACCCGGCGCTGGTACCAGCCGTCATCCAGCGGATCGAACACCGCGCTGCGCTCCATCACGCCCTGGTAGACATGCACGGACACTGCCACGTCCTCGTCGCTGGCGTTGCGCAGCGTGTGGTACTCGTGCGGCGGAATCAGGCTGCCGGCGCTGCCACGGTGCCCGTACAGCGTCTCCTGCGCAGCGAAGCGGTGACGCTCGCCACGCTGTTCCAGCAGCGCGTACGGGGTCACGATCAGCTCGCCCTGCCACACGCCCTCCACGCACCACATCGCATCGTGGTCGTGCAGTGGCGTGCCCTGCCCCGGGCCCCAGCACATCGCGATCACGCTGTAGCCCAGCGTGGCGCTTCGGTACAGTTCACGGCGCGCGTAATGGCCGTCCACGGGGCGACGTACGCAGGGCGGCAACTCGATCAGCGGATCGACGATGGCTTCACGCAGCACCCGCTGCAGCGCACCGGTGATCGCCTGCGGATCGACCAGGCAGACGGCGGCATCAATCCCTGCAATCAAGCGCTCGCGGCCGGTGAACGGCGGTGGCGTGAACATCGCTTCCATGAACCGACTCTAGCCGAGGCGGGTTAACAGAATGTTTGCACCGCGGTGTCATCACTGCGTGCCGCGCTGCACGAACGGCACTTTTGCATAGAGCGCACGCTCGCCGGCACGTGGATCGTCAACCACGTGGCTGTGCCGATCGAACACCATCGTCTGCCGTTGTGGCACGCCATAGGGAGCCCATTGCGACATTCCCGCGTGATTGGGATCGCCGGTACGCGCAAAGGCGATCAGCGCATCGCTCATCGTCGCTGCGAGTGCTCGGGCGTCTTCACCACCGCCGGTACGCGCGCCAGGCAGGCCGGCGTTGTCGAACACCAGCGGAATATCCAGTGTATGGAAGGCACGCAGGCGTCCGTCTTCCACCGGGGATGGCCAATCGAGCTGGTAGGCCCAGGTGGGTGCGGCCCCGGTTGTCTGCCGAGCGCGTGCTTCCAGTTCCTCCACCGCACCACGCCACGAGCGGCCGGCGGTGGTGGCCGCGAAGAACACCTCTGAGGGCGTGTAGTGCGGATACAGGCGTCGATATTCTGCGATCACCACCGAGGGCAGCAGATCGACGAACTGCTGCTTCTCCAGCTGCGCCGGCAGATCCTCCCAGGTCAGCGTGAAGTTGGCCGGGTCGTTGCCAAGGAACGCGCGCGTCTCATCGCGGGTGTTGCCGATCACCATCGGAATCGCCGCGGACTGCGCCGGTGCCTGTGGCCAGAACGGGTGCACCGGCAGCACCACCTCATCCAGTACCGGGCCGAAGTACAGCGCGCTGCTTTCCACCCGCGAGGGATCGCGTGCGCGGGTGGCGGCCAGCAGCTCGGTCGCCGGCAGTCGCAGCAACGCCTGCAGGTCGCGCGCGGCCACGGTTTCCATCGCAATCGAAGTCCGTTGCGCCGCCGCACGTGGACCGGCGGCGGTTACCTGCTGCCCGCTCATTGTCCACGCGCGCTGGAACAGGCCTTTCGCTGCGGGCATCGCCATCAGCGTGGCGATCTTGGCGCCGCCACCGGATTGCCCGAACACGGTGATGTTGCCGGCGTCGCCGCCGAACACCGCCGCGTGCTCGCGCACCCACTGCAGCGCCTGCACCAGGTCGAGCTGACCGACGTTGCCGGAGGCCGCATAGCGCGGATCGCCGAGCGCGCCCAGGTACAGGTAGCCGAAGGTGTTCAGGCGATGATTGACGGTGACCACCACCACGTCGCCGCGTCTGCACAATGCGCTGCCGTCGTACAGCGGATCGCTGCCAGAGCCGTTGTTGAAGCCACCGCCATGGATGTAGACCAGGATCGGCCGCTTGCCGCCGTCGCCTAGTGCCGGCGTCCAGACGTTGAGGAACAGGCAATCTTCGCTGCCCGGCCCGACCGCTCCGCTCTGTGGCGCAGATGCGGCGTATTCCAGGGCGTCGGCGATACCACGCCAGCCCGTCTCGCGCCGTGGCGGCTGGAAACGGTAGGCGGAGGTGTCAGCGCCATAACGCAGACCACGGAACACGTGCACGCCGTGCTCGCGCTGGCCACGCACGCGGCCGGCACGGAGGCGTGCCACCACCTGTGTGTCATCACGTGGCCCAGGCACCGCGGCGGCAGGAAGCGCTGCGAGGGTGGCCGTGGCCAGCGCCCAGCGTGCACTGTCGCGCAGGAAACGGCGGCGCTGCAGGTTGGCATCCCCCTGGTTCAATGTGCCGCCTCCGTCGCCTGCAGCCAGCGTTGTGCCAGCAGCGGCCACACGGCCAGCGTTGAATCAGGCGGCATGCGCATGCCGAAGCCATGGCCGCCATGGGCGAACAGGTGCAGCTCGTGTTCGACACCCGCCTTGGCCAGTGCCTGCGCCATCACCTCGCTGTTGTGCACGTTGACCACCCGATCATCGTTGGCATGGATCAGCAGCGTCGGCGGCATGTCCGCGCGTACGTGCTGCTGCATCGAATACTGCGCGGCCAACGCCGCATCGGGCTGCTCGCCCGGCAGGCGTCCGCGTGAACCGCTGTGTGCATGCGCGCCCATGTCGATCACCGGATACACCAGCACCGCGCGTGCGGGACGCGCGCTGAGGCGATCGATGGCATCGCGTGGCGGGTAGACCGGCGCATCGAAACCGGTGGCCAGCCGTGCGGCGACATGGCCGCCGGCGGAGAAGCCCATCACCGACACGCTGTCGGCATCCAGCCTGCGCCGTGCGGCCTGGTCGCGCACCACGCGCAGTGCGCGCTGCGCGTCGGCCAGTGCCGCCTGGCGGTCGCGGCCGGCCTGCGGCAGGCGGTAGCGCAGCACGAACAGGGTGTAGCCGGCACGGTCCACCCACTCCGGCACCAGCGCGCTGTCCTCCTTGTCGATCACCACGCGCTGGTAGCCGCCACCGGGAATCACCAGCAGCGCGCGGCCGTTGGCACGGGCCGGCGTGTGCACCAGCAGGTAGGGCGCATCGACCTGGTCGATGAAGCGATCGGGGTGGGCTGGATCATCGCTGCGCTCGACCACGCGCGCCGGCCGCGCCGTGCCCGTTTCACCGGGGACCTGCCCCGCCTGCCACAGCGGCAGCTGCTCGCCGGCAAGCTCCCGGCCCAGGTGTTCGCCTGCGCGCAACGGCACATCGGCCGCGGATGCGGGGACGGTCAGCAGCAGGCCTGACAGCAACAACAGCACACGGGAAAAACGCATGGTGGAAAGGGCTCCAACGGGGAGACAACAGAGTGGACGAGGTCACCGGAAAGCGCTCGTGATGCGCTGCGGCTTGCACGATGACACCGGTTTACCATATACACCTCCTGCAGACGCTGTCGATGGGCAGTGCAACAACGCCAGAGGGAGACCGTTCTTGAGCAACGAACACGGCATACATGGGCAGACGCCGGCGCCGGACGATGCGGCCGCGATCGCCCACGCTTTCACCACCGCGCGCCGCGGCGGCCAGGCCCTGCCCGGCTTCCCGGGCCTTGTCCCGCCTGACCTGGTGGCTGCCTACCAGGTGCAGGATCTGGCCATTGCCAGCTGGGATGACCAGGTGGTGGGCTGGAAGGTCGGCTACATCGCCGCCGAGCGCCGCGATGCGTCCGGGGACGACCGCCTGCTGGGCCCGGTTTTCTCGCGTCAGCTGAAAAATGCTACCGGTGGAACAGTGGACATTCCGGTGTTCGTCGGCGGCTTCGGCGCGGTCGAGGCGGAGTACGTGCTGGAGCTGTTGGAGGACGCTCCTGCCGCACAGCTGCACTGGACGCCCGAGCAGGCTGAAGCGCTGCCGGCGCGCCTGTACATCGGCGTGGAAGTGGCCAGCAGCCCGCTGGCGACGATCAACGAACTCGGCCCGCGCGTGGTGGTGTCCGACTTCGGCAACAACAACGGCCTGGTGCTGGGGCCGGAGATCGCCGATTGGACCGCCCGCGACGAAACCGACCTGCGCGCCGAAACCCTGATCGAGGGCGAGGTGGTCGGCACGGGTGGTGCCACCCGGCTGCCCGGCGGCCTGCGCGCGGCGTATGCGTTCGCGTTGTCCCGTTCGGCGCTGCGCGGCCGGCCGTTGCGACGGGGCGACCTGATCGCCACCGGCAACGCCACCGGCATCCATGACATCACCGTGGGGCAGACGGCGCTGGTGCGGTTTGCCGGCTTCGGCGAAATTGCCTGCAGGGCCGTGCCGGCCGGGTAACCGCCGCACGATCCGGTGAACACGCGCGGGAGGGCGCAGATGATCACACGACGACATTTCCTGGCCGGCGGCGCTGCTGCGCTGGCCACCCCGATGCTCGCGGCCTGTGGCCGCGGGCCCGCCGATGCCATCGACGGCGGCCAGCTGCTGACGGCCACCGACGTGCACGTGGCCGACTATCCCACCGTGACCGCGGTGAAGTGGATCGGCGAAACCCTGCAGCGCGAAAGCAACGGTCGCCTGCGCCTGCGGCAATACCATTCGGGCCAACTCGGTCGCGAATCGGAAGCGATCGACATGGCCCGTTTCGGTGCCATCGACATCACCCGCGTGTATGCCGGTGCGTTGAACAACGCTTTCCCGCTCACCCAGGCGCTGTGCCTGCCGTACGTGTTCGAGTCGGTGGCGCACCAGCGCGCCGCACTGGATGGCGGCATTGCCGATGCGGTCCTGCGTGGTTTCGAGAGCCGCGACCTGGTCGGCCTGGCCATCTATGATTCCGGCGCACGCTGCTTCTACAACACCAAGCATCCGATCGTGCAGCCCGGTGATCTGCACGGGCTGAAACTGCGTGTGGCGTCCTCGGACATCTTCATCCAGCTGATGCGCCTGCTCGGCGCCAACCCGACGCCGATGTCGCTGGGCGATACGTTCTCCGGCATGGAGACGCACATGATCGACGGCGCCGAGAACAACATGCGCAGCTTCCACTCCAGCCGCCACTTCGAGGCCGCGCACTACTGGTCGCAGAGCGACCACTCGTATGCGCCGGACGTGCTGTTGATGTCGCGCGCCAGTTTCGAGCGCCTGCAGCCGGCCGACCGCCAGCTGCTGCTGGAGACCGCGCGCGCCTCGGTGAAGGTGATGCGCGAGCAATGGGATGCGTCCGAAGATGCCGCGCGCCGCGCGGTGCTGGCCTCGGGCGTGAAAGCCAACGAGGTGGACCTGCCCGCCTTCCGTGCCGCCGCCCAGCCGCTGCTGCAGCAGTACCTGCAGCAACCCGAGCTGGCTGCGCTGGTCGCCCGCATCCGTGCCGCCGCCTGAGGACACTGCCATGACCGAGACGACGATTTCCACCGGACCCGGCCCCGGCCAACGCCTGCTGGACCGCATCGCCGACATCGCCATCCATGTCGCCGTGGCCGCGCTGCTGGGGCTGGTGGTGGTGCAGGGCTGGCAGGTGTTCGCCCGCTACGTGATCAACGATTCGCCCAGCTGGACCGAGCCGGTGACCCTGCTGCTGCTGGCCACCGCCATGAGCCTGGGCGCGGCCTGCGGCGTGCATACCAATCGCCACTTCGGCTTCTTCCTGCTGCACGCCTACATGGGCCCCGGCCTGCGCCGGGTGGTGGATGTGTTCACCCAGCTGGTGGTGGCCGTGCTGGGCGGTTTCATCGCGTTCTGGTCGGCCGACCTGCTGCTCGATGGAATGGACATCAAGACCGCAGGCGCCAACCTGCCGCAGAGCATCAACTACCTGCCGCTGGCCGTGGGCGGTGCGCTGATGCTGTTGTTCGCGCTGAACCGTGCGTGGAAAGCGCTGCATGCCACGGCAGCCGATGCCGACGACGCTGAAGGAGATCGTTGATCCATGGGCATCACCATCCTGTTCTCTGTTTTTGCCGCGCTGTTGTTGTTGGGCGTGCCAGTGGCCTACGCGCTGGCCGCCGCTGCGCTGGCCACCCTGCTCTACCTGGACATTCCCAGCATCGTGCTGGTCCAGCAGATCTCCGCAGGTACCGGTTCGGCCTCGCTGATCGCCATTCCACTGTTCATCTTCGCTGGCGAGATCATGATGCGCGGCGGCATCTCCGAACGCCTGATCGCCCTGGCGTCATCGCTGGTCGGGCGCATGCGCGGCGGCCTGGGCCAGGTCTCGATCCTGTCCTCGCTGTTCTTCGGCGGTGTATCCGGCTCGGCCATCGCCGATGTGTCGGCGGTGGGCGGCACGATGATTCCGCAGATGGTCAAACGCGGCTACGACCGCGATTTCGCGGTCAACGTCAGCATCACCGCTGCGCTGGTGGCGCTGCTGGTGCCGCCGTCGCACAACCTGATCCTGTTCTCGGCCGCCGCCGGTGGTGGCCTGTCGATCGCCGACCTGTTCGCCGCCGGCATCGTGCCGGCGCTGCTGATGACCCTGGCGTTGATGATCACCGGCTACGTGGTCGCGCGTCGCCGTGGTTATGGCGTGGAAGTGTTCCCGGGCTGGCGCGCGGTGCTGCTGCGCATCGTCTCCGCCCTGCCCGGCCTGGGTCTGGTGGCGCTGATCTTCGTGGGTATCCGCGCCGGCATCTTCACTGCGGTGGAAAGCGCGGCCATCGCCGTGGTCTACGCCCTGCTGGTCACCACCGTGCTGTACCGGCAGCTGCGCTGGCGTGAGTTCTTCGACACCGTCATCCATGCCGCGCGCAGCACCGGCGTGATCCTGTTCGTGATCGCCACCGCGGCGGTGTTCGGCTGGCTGCTGGCCTACCTGCAGGTGCCTGCGGCGGCGGTGGACTTCCTGCAGTCGTTCGCGCACAGCCAGTTCATGGTGCTGCTGATGATCGTGGTGATGCTGCTGCTGCTGGGCACCTTCATGGACCTGGCACCGATGATCCTGATCTGCACGCCGATCTTCCTGCCGGTGGCCAAGGCCTATGGCATCGATCCGATCCACTTCGGCCTGGTGCTGGTGCTGACCGGTGGCCTCGGCCTGGTCACGCCGCCGGTGGGCTCGGTGCTGTTCATCGGTACCGCCATCGGCAAGATCAGCGTCGGCCAGAGCATGCGCACGATCTGGCCGTTCTGGTTTGCCGCGCTGGGCGTGCTGCTGATCGTCACCTTCTTCCCGTCGCTGTCGCTGTGGCTGCCCGCCGCGCTGCGCGCCTGATGAGCGGAGGCAATCACATGACACCGACGCTGCACCGCGCTGCTGCAACCGCCCTGCTCGGCCTGCTGCTGGCCGCGCTGCCTGCCCTGGCTGCAGATCCCGCGCCCGCGCAGTGGAAGCGCGGCATCGAGCACCAGCGCCAGGGCGACCTTGGCAACGGTACCTTCCTCAACCCGGTGCTGGCCGGTGACAGGCCCGATCCGTCGGTGCTGAAGGACGGCGAGGATTACTACCTCACCCTGTCTTCGTTCGACGCCTACCCCGGCCTGCCGATCTGGCACTCGCGCGACCTGGTCAACTGGCAGCCGCTCGGCCATGCGATCACGCAGAACGTAGGCGCGATCTGGGCGCCGGACATCGTCAAGCACCAGGGCCGCTACTTCATCTACTTCCCGGCGCGCACCGGTGAGCGCCGCAGCAACTTCGTGGTCTGGGCCGATGACATCAAGGGCCCGTGGAGTGCGCCGATCGACATCGGCCTGGGCGGCTACATCGACCCCGGCCACGCGGTTGGCGAGGACGGCAAGCGCTACCTGTTCCTCAGCGGCGGCGACTACGTGCAGCTGGCCGATGACGGCCTGAGCGTGGTGGGTACGCCCAAGCATGTGTACGACGGCTGGCGCTACCCGGAAAGCTGGGACGTGGAGGCCTACGCGCAGGAAGGCCCGAAGATCCACTTCCGCGATGGCTGGTACTACATGACCACTGCGGTGGGCGGCACCGCCGGCCCGCCGACCGGGCACATGGTGATAACCGCGCGCTCGCGCTCGATCCACGGCCCGTGGGTGAACGCGCCGAACAACCCGATCATGCGCACCCGGTCGGCCGCTGAACCATGGTGGTCGCGTGGCCACGCCACGGTGATCGAAGGCACCGACGGCCGCTGGTGGATGATGTACCACGGCTACGAGAACGGCTTCTGGACGCTGGGCCGGCAGGCGCTGCTGGAACCCATCGAATGGACCGCCGATGGCTGGTTCGTGGCCAAGGGCGGCGATCTCGGGCAGCCGCTGCGCAAGCCATCGGGCAGCGCGCTGGCACCGCACGGCATGGCCCTGTCGGATGCTTTCACCGGCCGTACGCTGGGCCCGCAGTGGGCGTTCTTCAACCCGGCGCTGGATGAATACCGGCGCCTGCACTTCAGCGGCGACGGCCTGGTCCTGCAGGGCAAGGGCAGCACGCCGCGCGACGCCTCGCCGCTGACGACCATTGCCGGGGATCCGGCCTACCAGTTCGAGGTGCAGATGGAGATCGCCCCCGGCGCGGTGGGCGGTGCCCTGCTGTTCTACAGCGACCGCCTGTATGTGGGCGTGGGCAGCAACGGCGAGCAGTTCGTCATGCACCGCTACGGCGAGGAGCGCCCCACCCGGCTGGCGGCCAGCGCCAAGGGCGGCCGGCTCTGGCTGCGGGTGACCAACAACCGCCACATCGTCACCATCCATTCCAGTGCCGATGGCCAGACCTGGCAGAAGTATCCGGTTCAGATGGAAGTGTCCGGTTACCATCACAATGTGGCCGGCAAGTTCCTGGCACTGAAACCGGCCCTGTATGCGGCCGGCAACGGTGCGGTAACCTTCCGCAGCTTCCGCTATCGCGCGCTGGACTGAGCGCGCGCTGGAATCCCCAGGCTTATCGGGTTCACTACATGTCAGTGCGCAACAAGAACGATGCCGCTACGCCGGCATTGGCAAAGGGCAAGGCAGCCACGATCAACGACATCGCGCGACTGTCGGGTGTATCCAAGAAAACGGTTTCAAGGATCATCAACAACTCGCCGCTGGTGCGCAAGGACACGCGCGACAAGGTGGAAGCGTTGATGCGCGAAGTCGGCTACACCCCCGACCCGCTGGCCCGTGGCCTGGCCTTCCGCCGCTCGTTCCTGATCGGCATGGTCTACGACAACCCCACCGCGCAGTACATCGTGGACATGCAGTACGGCGCGCTGGATGCGCTGCGTGGCTCCAGCTTCGAACTGGTGGTGCACCCCTGCGACAGCCGCAGCCCGGGCTACATCGACGGCGTGCGCCGCTTCGCCCAGCAGCAGAAGCTGCATGGGGTGATCCTGGTGCCGCGTGCGTCCGAAGACCAGGCGCTGGCGGACATGCTGGACGAGATCGGCTGCCGCTTCACCCGCGTGGCTGCGCTGCCGCTGGATGAAACCTCGCAGATGGTGGTCACCCACGACCGCGACGGTGCCGCCGAAGCGGCCGACTACCTGCTTTCGCTGGGCCACCGTGACATCGCCCTGGTGACCGGCCCCAGTGCATACCGCTCGGCGCACGAACGCACCGCCGGCTTCATCGAGGCGCTGTCGCAGCGTGGCATCGAGCTGCCGAAGGATCGCATCATCGAGGCCGGCTACACCTTCGAATCGGGTGTGGCCGCCGCCGAGAAACTGCTGCTGGGCAAGCGCCGGCCGACGGCGATCTTCACCGGCAACGATGAAATGGCCGCCGGTATCTACAAGGTCGCGCTGCGTGCGGGCATCAACATTCCGCGCCAGCTGTCGATCGTCGGTTACGACGACAGCCCGCTGGCCTCGCGCCTGTGGCCGTCGCTGACCTCGGTGCGCCGGCATACCCGCGACACCGGCCGCACCGCTGCGGCCATGCTGATCCAGCCCGAAGGCCAGCCTGCGCTGCAGATCGCCAGCGTGCGCCCGCACCTGATCGTGCGCGATTCCTGCCAACCTCCCGAGGATTGATCCCGCAGGGATCAATCCTGTAGGTCACGACCGTTGGTCGTGACACCTTTCACGGATCAGTCCGGTAGGTCACGACCAACGCTCGTGACACTCCACCCGCCCTCCCCCCATCGATCGCACCTGCCGATGCCGTCCAACCACCATCGTGCAGCGCAAAATGACACCGGTTTCCTGTCTGGCTAGAATCGACCGTGAACCGTGCCGGGGCCGAACCATCGGCCCGCCCCCTGCTCTGGAGAAGCCATGTACTGCAAGACCCATTACGCCACCCATCCCGACGCCATCAAGGGCGCCAGCAACGATCAGCTGCGCGAGCTGTACCTGCTCGATGGCCTGTTCAACGCCGATGCGGTGACCCTGAAGTACACCCACTACGAGCGCTTCGTGCTGGGCGGTGCGGCGCCGGTCAACGGCCCGCTGTCGCTGCCGGCGCAGACCGAACCGGCGTCGGCCGCTGGCCATCCGTTCCTGGAGCGTCGCGAGCTGGGCATCATCAACGTCGGCAGCGGCACCGGTACGGTCACCGTCGATGGCACCGTGTACACGCTGGGGCCGAAGGATGGCCTGTACGTAGCGATGGGCAGCAAGGACGTCGTCTTCGCTTCGCAGGACGCCGCCAACCCGGCGCAGTTCTACCTGGCCTCGACCCCGGCGCATGCGCGCTTTGAAACCAAGCAGCTGTCGATCAAGGACGCGGTGGCACTGGATCGCGGCGCGCTGGAAACGAGCAACGAGCGCACCATCTACCAGTACATCGTGCCGGCCACCTGCCAGTCCTCGCAGCTGCTGCTGGGCCTGACCGTGCTCAAGCCGGGCAGCGTCTGGAACACCATGCCGCCGCACCTGCACGACCGCCGCAGCGAGGTCTATTTTTACTTCGACCTGGGCGACAGCGACCGCGTCTACCACTTCATGGGCGAGCCGGACGCACAGCGCCACATCGTCATCCAGAACAACGAAGCGGTGGTGTCGCCGCCGTGGTCGATCCACATGGGCGCCGGCACCAGCAACTACGCCTTCATCTGGGCGATGGGTGGCGAGAACCTGGATTACACCGACATGCACGTGCTGGACATCTGCCAGCTCAAGTAAGCGCCGGGCGGCCACCGCGCACGCCGTGCCGGTGGCCACCTGCCCCGCATCACGCACGCCTCTACCAAGGAACGCATACGCAATGACCAATCCCTTCAGCCTGGAAGGAAAAGTCGCTCTGGTAACCGGTGGCAATACCGGCCTGGGCCAGGGCATCGCAGTGGCGCTGGCTGCCGCAGGCGCCGATGTCGCCGTGGCCGGCATCGCCCCGCCCACCGAAACCATCGAGAAGATCACCGCGCTGGGCCGCCGCTGCCTGGCGGTGGAAGCCAACCTGATCAGCATCGAGCCGGTCGAGCGCGTGGTGCGCGAAACGCTCGAAGGCCTGGGCAGGCTGGACATCCTGGTCAACAACGCCGGCCTGATCCGCCGCGCCGACGCGGTGGATTTCAGCGAGCAGGACTGGGACGACGTGATGAACGTCAACATCAAGTCGGCCTTCTTCATCTCGCAGGCTGCCGGCCGCCACTTCATCGCCCAGGGCAGCGGCAAGATCATCAACATCGCCTCGATGCTGTCGTTCCAGGGCGGCATCCGCGTACCGTCGTACACCGCCAGCAAGAGCGGCATCGCCGGCATCACCCGCCTGCTGGCCAACGAGTGGGCGGGCAAGGGCGTGAACATCAACGCGATCGCACCGGGCTACATGGCCACCGACAACACCGCCGCGCTGCGCGCCGACCAGGACCGCAACAAGGCGATCCTCGAGCGCATTCCGGCCGGCCGTTGGGGTACGCCGGAAGATCTGGCCGGCGCGGCGGTGTTCCTGGCCTCGTCGGCATCGGATTACATCAACGGCGCGGTGCTGCCGGTCGATGGTGGCTGGCTGGCGCGGTAATGCTTGGTTTTCGGTAGTGCCGGCCACTGGCCGGCATTTCCACCGACGCTCAACGCATCCATGAAGTTGCCGGCCAGCGGCCGGCACTACCAGGGCCCGGCCATGCGGAAGCTGTTGTTGCTGTTGCTGCTGTCGAGCGCCGCCGCGCATGCGGCGCCGGTGCGGTTGTTCATTGCCGGTGACTCCACTGCGGCCGAATACGGGCCCGAGCGTGCGCCGCAGGCGGGGTGGGGCCAGGCGCTGCAGAGCTACCTGGATCCGGCGCGCTTCGAAGTGCGAAACCACGCCAAGGGTGGGCGCAGCACGCGCAGCTTCATCGACGAAGGGCGGCTGGATGCGATTGGCCGCGAACTGCGTCGCGGCGATGTGCTGCTGATCCAGTTCGGCCACAACGATGCGAAGTTCGAAGACCGGACGCGTTATACCGATCCGGACAGTGACTACCCGCGGATGCTGATGCGCTACGTGCAGGTGGCGCGTGACAAGGGTGCCACGCCGGTGCTGGTCACGCCGGTGGCACGGCTGCTGTACGACTTCGGTTCGCTGCTGGATACGCACGCGCGTTACACGTTGGCGATGCAGCAACTGGCCACACGCGAGCACGTTGCACTGATCGACCTCAACGACCGCAGCATGCGCTGGATCCGCGCGCTGGGCGAGCAGGGTGCACGCCCGTACTTCCTGTTCGTGCCCGAGCAGAAGAAGGCCGACGGCACCCATTTCAGCGTGGCCGGTGCGAATGCCGTGGCGTGCCTGGTGCTGCGCGAGGCGGTGCAGGTTCTGCCGGCGCTGCAGCCTGCACTGGTGCGCGATATCGACTGCGATGTAATGGGGGTGGGGCAGGGCGGCGATCCTGCGCGTGCCTCGCAGGTGGTGCACGAAGACACGCTGGCGCGCGCACAGCCCGGCCCACATGGCGGCGCCGGGCCGACCACGGCGTACCCGTTCTTCGCCGATGCGCAGGGCCTGCCGTTCGTGCTGCGCAAGCGCGTGCTGCACAAGGGCGCGGGCATCGGCCTGCATCCGCAGCACAAGGATGAGATCTACTACATCGTGAGCGGGCAGGGCAGCTATGTGCTGGATGGAAAACAGCACGACGTGCGTGCGGGGCATGCGCTGCTGACGCGCAAGGGCAGCAGTCATGCGCTGCAGCAGGTGGGTGATGAGGATCTGGTGGTGCTGCTGGCGTATCCGCGGTGATCGGTAGCGTCGAGCTTGCTCGACTGCTTTGGTCGATGCGGCGACCGCTGCAAAAAACGGATGGATGTACTAAGAGTCCATGACAAGGAATTCATCTGCTCGCTGCAGTATTTCCCTAATGACATCCTCTTCATCGAACTTCTGGAATAGCGGAAGCTCGTCGTACTGACCAAACTTGGCGGCTGCAATGAAGTGTCCGCGGAATACAACCATCCTCACTTCAGGTCGCGATGCAGCGATCTGCTTTCTAGCAGGCGCCCACGCCGATGCTTCATCACTGAACGGCAGGTTGCCGATACGCGGCCATCTTCCCGTCTTGAGGGCATCCTGAAAGAGGAATACGTCCAAAACGCTTTTCACAGTGGGTATCTGTGCGATGGAAAGAATGCAGGCCCTGGAGATGACAGGGAGAATACCGACATCCACATCCTGATATGCCCGGATGTAGCCGAAGCTCTGCTGCTCGGCATCCAATGGAACTGCAAAGATGTCTCCAGCGGCGACACGTACGCGCTTCCTGGACTTCGTCTCAACTCTCGTTTGCATCAGTGAGCTATCTCTTATGGCCGACCTTCAAGCCAGAGCGAAGGTCATGCACGGCAACGATCATTCGAGCGTTGCTGTTCCGAGGCCGTCATTGGCCAAGGGCATTGGATCGAACGGGATAACGCGCAAGATTGCTACGGTCCAGGACTGAGATTCAAGGCCAGTTGCGACATCGCATCAAATCAGACCCGTGTCGAGTCAGGTTATCAGCGGTTCCGGGCCGAAGTTCTTCAACCCCAACCGGGCCAAGTCTTCCGGCCGCGCGAAATACGCTTCGTCGAAGGCATGCAGCGCCTCCTGCTCCTGTTCGGTCATCGCGCCATACAGGTCGGTCAGTTCCTTGATCGCCGGGTCGTCTTCCAGCCGGTCGAGCAGACCACGCATGCCGGCCAGGATCGCGTGCGTCTGCGTTGCGCCCATCGCCTGCAATGCGCGCAGCGCCAGCTGGCAGGTCGGGTCGCCCCAGTTGCACAGGAACTGCATGAAGCCGCCGTTGTTGATGTCCGCTTCCATCCGCCACATCGCCACCAGCTGCTGGTCTTCATCGGACAGCGCATCAAGCGACCACGCGGCCGCCTTCAGCCGCGCCAGCGCCGCCTCGTAACGGTCATCCCACACCTGGTTCGGAACATCGACCACGCCGCGTTGCTGCGTCGGCAGCAGCGCGGGCCAGTTCACGCCCAGCCCATCGGTCGTGAGCATCCAGTGCGCGCGCTGTTCGGCCGTGGCTTCGAACAGCGCGGGCGCCCAGCGCAACGGCTGCCGGGTGCGGCGGCCATCGGCCAGGGTCAACAGGATGAAGTCGTCATCGAAGCTGATGTCGATGACACGCAGGGAAGCGAAAGCGTCGGTCATGCGGGTCAGGATAGCGGACCCGCCTGTGGGCTCACACGTCGCCGCCGTCCGCCCAGCCTTCGCCCGTACCCGCCTGGAACACGCGGTCCTCAGCCTGCACGTCGCCCGCCGGCAGGTGCGCCTGGTCGGCCAGCGCGGCATAGATCGGGGTGAAGTCCGGCGACGTAGCCTGCATCAGCTGCTCGAAGCTGTCGATGACGAAGTAGGTCTTCTGGAAGGTGTCGATGCGGTAGCGCGTGCGCATGATCCGCTGCAGGTCGAAACCGATGCGGTTCGGTGCGGCGGACTCAAGCGAGTACAGCGATTCACCCTTCGACGAGACGATGCCGGCGCCGTAGATGCGCATGCCTTCGGGCGTGTCGATCAGGCCGAACTCCACCGTGTACCAGTACAGGCGGGTCAGGTTCTGCAGCGCCTCGGGGCCGATCGCATGTGCTTTGACGCCGCCGCGGCCGTAGGCCTCCATGTAGTTGGCGAACACCGGGTTCATCAGCAGCGGCACGTGGCCGAACAGGTCGTGGAACAGGTCCGGTTCGGCGATGTAGTCGATCTGGTCGGGGCGGCGGATCCACCATGTCACCGGGAAGCGGCGGTTGGCCAGGTGGTCGAAGAAATCCAGTTCCGGCAGCAGGCCTTCCACGCCGACCAGGGTCCAGCCGGTGGCCGCGCCCAGCACTTCATTGAGCTGGTCGAAGCGCGGGATCATGTGCGCGCTCATGCCCATCTCGTCCTGCGCATCCAGGAACTCCTGGCAGGCGCGGCCGACCAGCAGTTCGCGCTGGCGCTGGTACAGCGTGCTCCAGGTGGCGTGGTCGTCGGCGGTATAGGTGTCCCACGGCTGCTCGACGAGCGCGGTGGTGTACACCGGCACGTAGCCCTTGTCGGTCTGCTGGTGTTCGACGCGGCGGGGCTGGGCGAGGTCCATGGAAGACTCCTTGACGGGATACCCACGATGCTAGGGCAGGGGGCGCGCAACAGGGTTGCAAAAGTTGCGCGGATTGACCTTGTTGGCGCAATATCCTTGCGTACTCACCATGTTGCGGGGCAACAATGGCCGGAGAAGTCCAGTTCGATCGCACGGATATACGTCTGCTGGCTGAAATCCAGCGTGATGGTCGCGCCACCAACGCGGAGCTGGCGACGCGGGTGAACCTGTCGCCGTCGGCCTGCCTGCGTCGCCTGCAGCGGCTGGAAAGCGAAGGGGTGATCGTCGGCTATGGCGCGCGACTGGAGCCCCGTCGGCTCGGTCTGGGGCTGCAGGCGTTCGTGCGCGTCCAGCTGGAAAAGCATGACCAGGCTGCGATCGGGCACTTCGTCGACAGCGTGCAGGCCTGGGATGAAGTGGTGGCCTGTCACGCCCTGACCGGCGACATGGACTATCTGCTGCATGTGTATGTGCGCGATCTGGAGCACTTCTCGCGTTTCCTGCTGGACAGGCTGCTCAACGCCGGTGGCGTGGCCGATGCCAATTCCAGCTTCGTGCTGCGCACGGTGAAGGGTTTCCAGGCATTGCCTTTGTCGCAGCTGGAATGAACCGGCGGCCGCGGTGATGTTTGACGGCGCGCGCGGGCTGGCCGAGCATCGTGGCCCGCGGCGGCCGTGCACACGCAGGCCGCGCAGTGATTCCCTCTGGCTCCGGCATGTCTGATACCCCATCCCCGACGTCTTCCCCGTTGTTCCTTCCGCTGCGCGAGCAGAGCCTGCTGCGGCACCTGAGCGACGGCACGCCGCCGGACACACCGCTGGAGCAGGCCGGCCTGCTGGTGGCCATGCTGTGCCGCCGGCAGAGGCCACCGGCCACCCAGCTGCAGCGGTTGCTGCACGACGCCTGTGCGCTGTTCGCCGCCGATGATGGCCCTGCTGCGCAGGCGCAGCTGGCGGCCAGCGCTGGACAGGACGCGCGGGCGCTGGAGGCGTGGCTGGGCGTGCTGGCCGCGCAGGACGTGCTGCTGGCACCGGACGAGGTGATGGAGGCGGTGCTGGCTGCATCGCCGGACGCCTATCCCGGCGCGGACTTCCAGGCGGCGTGCAGGATCACCCTGGAAGAGCACACGATCCACTTTCCGGCGACATCGCTGGCCGAAGGCGATGACGAAGACGCCGGCGATGACGAACAGACAACGCATGCAACCCAGCACAACGGCCTGTTCACTTCCGAACAGGCACGCGTGCTGCGTGCGATCGCGGCCAATCCCGATGAATTGATCGACCTGCAGGCCTATGCCGGCACCGGCAAGGGCCATCTGGTGCTGGCGCTGCTGCAGGCTCGCCCGGGCCGTTACACCTATGTGGCGCCCACGCGTGGCCAGGTCGAGGCATTCCGCGCGCGGCTGCCGGCCGACGCCGGCACGCGCCTGCTGACCCAGATCGAGTTCGCCAACGCGATCGCCCGCCATGCCGCCGCCAACGGCCTGACCGGTGGATTCGTACCGACCTACCGGCAGAGCACGCTGACCCTGCGCGAGGCGGCCGCCCGACTCGGCTTGCCGGCCATCGGTGCACGCCGGCCGGACCAGGTCCTGATGATCGCCCTGGACGCCATCAACCGGTGGTGCGCGTCGTCAGCGCCGAGCCTGCAGGCCTGGCACTTCCAGCGCTCGCTGGGCGCAGCGCAGCTGGAAGCCACGCCGTTCATCGCGGCCGCGGAGTTCGTCTGGCGCTGCATGTTCGATCCGGTGGTGCAGAAGGGTGGCTGCCTGCGCCTGGATGCCGGACACATCGGCAAATGGCTGGCCCTGCGTGCCGTGCCGCTGCCGGTGTCGCTGGGCATGGTGCTGGTCGATGAGGCGCACGATCTCAGCCCTGCATGGAAACAGCTGCTGGCCACCCACGCGCCCGGCGTGGTCAGCCTGGGCGATCCGCATCAACGGCTGAGCGGACGCGTACAGCGCTGGTCATCGGCGAAAACGCTGGAGATGCACCAGTCGGTGCGGCAGGGGCGGCAGGTCGATGCGCTGGTCAACCAGTCACTGGCGTTGGACGATCTCGGCGAACCGGCGCCTTTCGTGGGCGCCAGCGACCGCGCCACCGGCCTGCGCCGCTATGACGACTGGTCGGTGGTGCCCAGCACCGGCGCCCGCCTGTACGGCAGCCTGTGGCGGATGCTGCTGGAAGCCAACGCGCTGGTCGCGCGCGGCGCGCGCGTGCATCTGCATCCTGCGTCGCGGCAGGCGCTGTTGAAAGAGGTGGACGGTCCGATCGACGCCTGGCGCAGCGCCGCCGCTGGCGGCCCCGGACAACGCTGGGAAAGCTTCGTGCAGGTCTGTGCCAAGCGTGGACAGGCGGACATCCCCGCGCTGTTTGCCGGTGGCTTCGATGCTGCGGCGTTGCAGCGCCTGCTCGGGCAACTGGTCGATGCGGACGAGGCCAGCGTCGTGCTGTGCCTGGCCCAGCACGCCAAGAACCTGCAGTTCGCTACCGTGTCCATGGCGCCGTGCTGCTTCGACAGCGGCCATGATGCGCGCGCGCTGCACAGCCCGGTGCGCGCGGCCTATGTGGCGATCACCCGTGCCCAGCAACAGCTGTGGCTGCCGGGGGACGCGATGGAGCAGTTGCAGCTGAGCGCACAGCGGCATGACCGGGCGGTGGATGAGCGGCGCCGGCAGCGACGCCTGGCCAGTGGTTACCCACCACCGCGGCGCTGACCGCGGCGGCCGTTCAAGCGCCGCGCGTCAGCACTTTTCCTTGCGGCCCATCAGCTTGCCCAGGCGCGAAGGCTCGTCGCACTTGGGCGCAGCCACCGGTGCCGGTGCCAATGCGGCGGCGCGGGCCTTCTGCAGCTGCTGGATCTTGGCGCGGATCTGCGGCATCGCCGCCATCGCGGCCTTCTCGCCTTCAAGGATGGCCGTGCCACGCTGGCTGAAATCGGCAGCACCGATGTCCAGCACCTTCGGCCGGATCACGATGTCGGCGCGCGCCAGTTCCTGCTCGCCCAGGCGCTGGCCCATGATCGAGATCGACTGGTTGACGATGCCGAGCATGCCGGTCGGTGCCTTGCCGCTGGCCTTGCTGGAGATGTCCACGGCGATCACGAACTCGGCACCGAGCTGTCGTGCGGCATCCACCGGCACCGGGCTGACCACGCCGCCGTCGATGTAGTTGCGGCCACCGATCTTCACCGGCTCGAACACCCCGGGGATGCTGCTGGAAGCACGCACCGCCTGGCCGACGTTGCCGCGCACGAAGATCGAACGCTCGCCGGTTTCCAGCTGGGTGGCGACGGCGGCGAACGGCTTTTTCAGGCGCTCGGCCGGGCGGTTGGCCACCTGTTCGTTGACGTAGTCCTGCAGCTTCTGGCCCTGCACCAGGCCACCGGAGAACAGGCGCACGTCGCGGATGCTGGCTTCATCCAGCGCCACCGCCTTGCTCTGCATCTGGAAGGCGTCCATGCCGCTGGCATACAGGGCGCCGACCACGCTGCCGGCACTGGTGCCGGACACCACCACCGGTTCGAAGCCGTTGGCCTCGAGCATCTTGATCACGCCGATGTGCGCAAAGCCCTTGGCCGCGCCGCCGCCGAGTGCGATGCCGATCTTCACCGGCTTGGCCTGCGGAACCACGGTGGGCTGCGCGGGCGGGGTGGGGCGGACCTCTTCACCACCGCAACCGGCCAGCAGGCCGAGCAGGGCGACGGACAGCAGCACGCGGGGGCGGAACAGGCTCATCGGCAGTGCGCTCGCGGCGCCGGATTCAGGAAAGGGCGCCAGCATACCGAAGGCGTGGCAGGCCGGGCAGGGTGGGTCGGCTCCCCATTCATGAAATCGCCTGCCGCCGACTGGGTAGTGCCGGCCGCTGGCCGGCAATCGCTGGGATGCATGGGTTGCCGGGGTTGCCGGCCAGCGGCCGGCACTACCAGCCGTCCAGCCTTCCCGCTCAGCCCAGCAGCGAACTCTCGCCGCGGCTCTTGCCGCCGCCCTGCGGCGCGGCCATCCACATGCGGCCGGCCAGGCGCGAGAACGGCAGCGACTGCAGCCAGACCTTGCCTGGCCCGGTCAGGGTGGCCAGGAACACACCCTCGCCACCGAACAGCACGCTTCGGATGCCTTTGACCCGGCGCACGTCCATGTCCACGGTCGGGTGGTAGGCGACGATGCAGCCGGTATCGACGTCCAGGCGTTCGCCGGCGGCCAGCTCACGCTCGACCACGCAGCCGCCGGCATGGATGAACACCCAGCCATCGCCTTCAAGCTTCTGCATGATGAAGCCCTCGCCGCCGAACAGGCCGGTCATGATCTTGCGCTGGAACTGCACGCCGATCTGCACGCCGCGCGCGCCCGCCAGGAAGCTGTCCTTCTGGCAGATCAGGCGCCCGCCGTGCTGGTCCAGCTTCATCGCCAGCACGGTGCCGGGATAGGGCGCGGCGAAAGCGACCTTGCCGCGGCCCTGGCCGGTCTGCGTGTAAACGGTGGCAAACAGGCTTTCACCGGTCAGCACGCGCTTGCCGGCCGCCATCACCTTGTCCATGAAACCGCCACTCTGGCCGCTGCGCGCGCCGCCGCCGAAGACGGTGTCCATCTGCACCGAGGCATCCTTGAACATCAGCGCGCCGGCCTCGGCCACCGCACCTTCGCCGGGATCCAGCTCGATTTCCACGAACTGCATTTCATGGCCGACGATGCGGAAGTCGATGCGGTCGGCGCGGCCGCCGGTTGATGCTGTTGCGACTGCAGGGGTGACTGCAGGGGTGACTGCAGGGGTGACTGCAGGCATCGGCGGCGGAGCCGCGGTGCCGGTGCCGGCCTGCTGCAGGGCGGCGATTTCGGACACCGGTGTCCACCCTGTCATGCCCTGGCACCAGGCCAGCGCGCGCGGATTGGCCTGGGCGAAGCGGCGCGCAGCCTCCTCGTCGAACGGACCGACACGGTCGGCCTGGCCGGGAGCATGGAAGTACCACTGGGTCATCGCAGCAGGTCCGTTGCGGGGGAAAACCCCGAGTCTAGCGGCAGCGTCCGGCGGCGCGCGAGGCGGCCATGAACGATCGGCATTTGCGAGGGAGGTGCTGTATTGCAACAATTATCTGGTAGCGCCGTTTTACCACCCCTCCAAACACAGCCTACCGCCATGTCTCCGACCCGTACTTCCCGTGGCCGCTCTCCGGTCGCGCGCCCGCTCGTTGTCGCTCTTTCCGCCCTGCTGCCGCTGGTAGCAGCCGCCCAGGAAACCCCCGCCGCCAAGGATCCGGTCGCCCTCGATGCGCTGCAGGTGACTGCACAGCGTCGTGTCGAGAACGCCAAGGACGTGCCGGTTGCGATCAGCGCGATCCAGGGCGAAAAGCTCGATGTGCTCGGTTCGGCGGGCGATGACATCCGCTTCCTTGCTGCGCGCGTGCCGAGCCTCAACATCGAGTCGTCCTACGGCCGTGCCTTCCCGCGCTTCTACATCCGCGGCCTGGGCAATACCGATTTCGACCTCAATGCATCGCAGCCGGTCTCGCTGGTGTACGACGATGTGGTGCAGGAAAGCCCGCTGCTGAAGGGCTTCCCGCTGTTCGACCTGGCCGGCGTGGAAGTGCTGCGCGGCCCGCAGGGCACCCTGTTCGGGCGCAACACCCCGGCTGGCGTGGTCAAGTTCGATTCGGCGCGGCCGTCGCAGGATGCCGATGGCTACGTGCGCGTGGGCTATGGCAGCTACAACAGCTGGAACGTGCAGGGCGCCTACGGCGGCCCGCTGACCGACCGTTGGTCCGCACGCGTGTCGGCCATCTACCAGCGTCGTGACGACTGGGTCGACAACACCCGTGCCGGTGCGCCCAACAGTGGTTTTGAAGGCTATGACGAAGCCGCCGGGCGCGTGCAGTTCCTGTACGAAGGCGATGACTTCGAAGCGCTGTTCAACCTGCACAAGCGCAAGCTCAACGGCACCGCGCGCCTGTTCCGCGCCAACATCATCGAG
Organism: Stenotrophomonas sp. 2694; assembly: GCF_040548715.1. Taxonomy (NCBI): domain Bacteria; kingdom Pseudomonadati; phylum Pseudomonadota; class Gammaproteobacteria; order Lysobacterales; family Lysobacteraceae; genus Stenotrophomonas; species Stenotrophomonas sp. 2694. The sequence goes on along the minus strand of NZ_JBEPSG010000003.1, from coordinate 319,156 downwards.
AAGGGCGGCAACGCGCTGGTCGAGAACTTCGACCGCGACAAGGTCGCCAACGACGGCGTCAACTTCTCCGACCTGGAAACCTGGGGCGGCAGCGCGCGCCTGCAGTGGAACCTCGGTTCGGTGACCCTGCATTCGATCACCGGCTACGAGACCGCCGAATCGCTCAACCGCGGCGACATCGACGGTGGCTACGGCGCCGCGTTCCTCGGCGCGGGCAACTCCGGCCCGGGCCTGATTCCGTTCTCGTCCGAGTCCGCCGACGGCCTGCCGCACCACCGCCAGTGGACCCAGGAATTCCGCGTGGAATCCAACGAATGGGGCCGCTTCGATTGGCAGGCCGGCGTCTTCTACTTCGATGAAGACGTCACCATCAACAACTTCAACTACGACTCGCTGACCCCGGGCAACCCGCAGACCGGCCACGTCGTGCAGCAGCAGCGCAACAAGGCGTGGGCGGTGTTCGCCTCGGGCGACTTCGATGTTACCGACCGCTTCAAGCTGCGTGCCGGCGTGCGCTATACGCAGGACAAGAAGGACTTCAGTGCCAGCGTGCTGCAGGCCGTGCCGTTCGGCACCCCGGTCAGCGGTCCGTACCTGGCCAACACCGACGTCAACGACGTCAGCTGGGATGTCAGCGGCGTGTACAAGCTGACCGACAACGTCAATGCCTATGCACGCGTGGCCAAGGGCTTCCGCGCACCGTCGATCCAGGGTCGCCTGGCGTTCGCACCGGGCCTGTCGCAGGCCGATTCGGAGAAGGTGATTTCGTACGAAGCCGGCATCAAGGCCGACCTGTTCGAACGTCGTGCGCGCCTGGGCTTCAGCGTGTTCCGCTATGACGTGGACGGCCAGCAGCTGATCGCCGTCGGTGGCACCAACAACACCGCCACCCTGCTCAACGCCGACAAGACCATCGGCCAGGGCGTGGAGCTGGACCTGGAGGCCTACCTGGCCGACAACGTGCTGCTGACCTTCGGCAGCAGCTACAACGACACCGAGATCAAGGACAAGAACCTGGCGGTGGCAGTCTGTGGCGGCGGCTGCACCATCACCGACCCGACCACGGTCATCAATGGCGGCACCTATGCGCTGGTCAACGGCAATCCGCTGCCGCAGGCACCGAAGTGGATCCACAACGCGACCCTGCGCGTGGGCTTCCCGCTCAGCGATGGCAGCGAGCTGTATGCCTACACCGACTGGGCCTACCGCAGTGCGGTCAACTTCTTCATCTACGAGTCGCCGGAATTCCGCGGCCGCAGTTCGCTGGAAGGTGGCCTGCGCCTGGGTTACAACTGGGATTACGGCCAGTACGACGTGGCCGTGTTCGGCCGCAACCTGACCAACCAGACCCGCGTGGTCGGCGCGATCGACTTCAACAACCTGACCGGCTTCCTCAACGAGCCGCGTACCTGGGGCGTGGAGTTCACCGCGAAGTTCTGATGCGGCTGCAGCAATGATGCAATGAAGAAGGGCCGGCGCAATGCCGGCCCTTCTGTTTTTCGCGTCCGCCGGGAACGGTCCGGCGCTACCCATGCGTCGCGCCCGGTAGCGCCGGGCCATGCCCGGCGAGCGCAGCGGCGGTGGATTACAAGGCGCTCTGCGGGCGCACCTTCAGCACGGCGTTTTCGGTGGCGCAGTCGCGGCTGGAATGCAGGCCGGCCTTGCGCGCAGCAGCGATCTCCCTGCGCGCGGCAAGCAGGTCGCTGTTGAACGCCGCGTTGTCATGCAGGCGGGCCACGGCGGCGGCGCCCATGAAGCGGCCTTCGAGGATGTCGCTCTGCCAGTGCACGTTGCACACCAGGCGGCTCTCGCCGTAGTTGCGGCCGCGCGCCTGGATGGCATCGGCGCGGTCCGGTGCGATCTCCGACAGGATCAATGCCCATGCCCAGCCGATCGAGGTGTGACCGGACGGATAGGAGCCGTTGCTGCGCAGCCCCTCCTCATCCTTCGGCGAGCAGGTCGGCTCGCCGTTGACCATGAACGGACGGGGGCGCTGGTACGTGTTCTTGGCGGCCTTGGTGGCAGCACTGGCGTCGATGCGGCTGCGCTCCAGCAGGCGGTACAGGGCCGGGGTCTTCACTGCATCCACGTCGATGTCGGCGGCACAGGAAAAATGGTTGGCACCTTCCGGAAAGCCGAGTTCGGCATCGACGCCGGCCTGGGCGAAACGCGGGCTGCCGCGCAGCGCACGTGCTTCACGGCTGACCTGCTCGTCCAGCGCAAAGGCCGCCGAGCCGGCGGCCGGTGGTGCCGGCACCAGATCGATGCTGGCCGGCACTGCGGTCTTGTCCAGGTAGCCCACGGCCTTGGTGGTGACGTTGGCTTCGACGGCGGTCGGTTTGCTGGCGGTGGTGGCGGCGCAGCCGGCCAGCGACAACGCGATGGCCAGGCCCAGCAGCGGCCGGGCAGGGGGGAGGATCGACGACATGGGCAGACTCGGGCAGGGAACTCGCCGGCCATGATCGCAGCCTCGATTGCCGGCCGCAGCGTCCATCGGTCATACGGCCAGACCCGGCATGGTCCCGCTGCACTGGATGAAAACGGTCATCAATTGTCGGCAATCTGCTGAATCCGGGCGCAGCGCACGGACTTTCACGCGCTGCCGCCATGAGCATCAGGTCACAGCCGGGCCGGGGGGATCTGCTGAAAGGGAGAGACGCGATGCGCAGCACCGCAACAGGAAGTACCGTTCTGGCCCTGCTCCTTGGGGTGGCGACCGTACCGGCGCAGGCCGCCGATGTGTACGGCGTCGCCTTCGTGCACGGCACCGGCGCGCAGACCAATGCCACGCAGGACTACTGGCAGCCGGCGATCATCGACACCGTCCGCCAGGGCCTGCCGAACAGCAGCAACTACGTGGTCATCAACTGCGACTTCACCCAGTACATGTGGAAGCCGGAAGCGGCCGGCTGCCTGGCCAACCAGCTCACCGGCTTCATCGACAGCCGGGGCATCACCCAGCTGGTGGTGATCACCCATTCCAACGGCGGCAACGTGATGCGCTGGATCCTGTCCAACCCCACCTACGACAGCCGCTACCCGAAGATCATCAACCGGCTGCGCAAGGTCACTGCGCTGGCGCCCTCCTCGGCAGGTACGCCGCTGGCCGACGCCGTGCTCAACGGCAACACCTTCGAGACCTCGCTGGGCTGGCTGCTGGGCTACAAGAACGATGCCGTGCGCATGCAGCAGGTGGGGCACATGGCCACCTACAACGCGCAGAACCTGTACGGCACCGCCGGCCGTCCGGCCCTGCCCAAGCCGTTCCGCGCAGTGGTCGGCAGCGATGTCGAATCGGCGGTGTGGGACAGCAACAGCTACTGCGGCGGCTACTCCGCCAATGTCGGCCTGGAGTTCACCCAGAACTGGCTGTCGTCGTGCTCGGACGGTTTCCTGGAGTGCAGCAGCCAGAAGGCGGCCGGCACGCTGTGGTTCACCGACAAGGCGCGCACCCAGGGCGCCGAGCCGCTCAGCCACAACCAGAGCCGCCGTGAGTGCTTCGGCCTCGGCGGCATCCTGCGCAACGACCTGACCCAGTGAGGGAGATGACCATGACGATCCATTCCACCTTGCTGGCTGCCGCCGTGCTGGCGGTCCTTTCCACTGCATCGGCGCAGGCCGCGCAGCCGCTGCGTGTTGCCGCTGGCGACCAGATTCCCGCCGGCCTGGTTGCCGCGCCGCTGCCGGCCGATGAAAGCGAGCACGCGCCGCTGGCCTTCGCCTGGGCGCTGGACCCGGCACAGCCACTGCAGGCTCCCGGTCCCCAGGCCGCCATCAGCCGCAGCTACTGGCAGCAGGTCGACGCTGCCGAACTGCAGCGCGGCCTGGAACTGCCCCTGAGCGCACCGGATGCGGTGATCCAGCTCAGCCCAGCGCCGGGCGCCCGCGCGCTGCCGGCAAGCTCGCTGCAGGTACGTGATCCGGCGGGGCGCAGCAGCGTCGCGCGCAGTGTCGACGCACGCCAGCTGCAGGATGCGGGCATGCCGGTCGGCGATGGCAGCAGCATGCTGCGCACCGGTACCACCAGCGCGGCCGGCGCTTACCGCCTGCAGAGCGCGCAGGCGCAGGGCCGCTATGTGGTGCAGGTGCTGGAGCCCAACAGCCCGCTGCGGTTGGAAGTGCAGGCCAGCCAGACGCAGGTGCTGGCCGGAGGTAACGTGCAGCTGCAGGTGCGTCTGCTGGAAGATGGTGCCAGCGCGGCGGCGTTGCGCACACGGCGTGACAGCCTCGGCGGTGAAGCGCTGCTGGTCGCACCCGATGGCCGCAGCTGGCCGCAGCGGTTGCTGCGCACCACCGATGGCAGCCTGCGTGCACAGGTGAGGATTCCGGCCGAGGCCAGCAACACGCAGGGCCTGTGGGAACTGCAGGTGTTCGCCCAGGCCGACGGCGTGCTGCGCGATGGCAAGGTCGCCTTCGCGGTGGCCAGGCCGACTGCCCGCTTCGTCGGCCAGGCCATGCCCGATCCCTCCAGCCGCCAGGTCAGTCTGCCGTTGCAGGTGGCCGCCGCTGGCCGCTACGAGGCGCGCGGCACCCTGTATGCCACCGCAGCCAACGGCCAGTTGCAGCCGGTGGCGCAGGCGCATGCCGCAGCGTGGTTCGATGGCCCGGGCCGCGGTGCGCTGGTACTGCCCTTCGACCAGGCCGCGTTGCCTGCCGGCTTCGGTGCGCCCTATGAACTGCGCGACCTGCAGCTGCAGGACCAGAGCCGGATGGCACCGATCGAGTCGCGCGCGCTGGCGTTGCGGTTCTGAAGCAGGGCGTGGCGGGCCGGACGTCCGGCCCGCCACAGACGCGGTGTCACCCCGCGTACGCGGTCAGCCGTCCTTCCTGTTCCACCACCGTGATCGCGCCGCCGAACACGGCCGACAGCGGTTCGTCGCGCAGCAGCTCGGCGCGCGCTCCATCGGCCACCACGCGGCCGTCGCGCAGCAGCACCACGCGCTCGATCTCGGGAATCACTTCCTCGATGTGGTGGGTGACCAGCACCAGGGTGATGCCCTGCTGCGCAAGCACGCGCATGGTGGCGATCAACTGCTGGCGGGCTACCAGGTCCAGCCCGGTGGAGGGTTCATCCAGCAGCAGCGCCTGCGGCCGGTTGACCAGCGCGCGGGCGATCAGCACCCGGCGGGTCTCGCCGGCCGACAGTTCGGCGTAGGCACGCTCACGCAGGCCCGACGCACCGGTCATCGCCAGCGTCTCGCCCACCCGCGAGCGCATATCGGCGGTGACCTCGCGGAAGGCCGGCACCATGTAGCTGGCGAAGAACCCCGACAGCACCGCCTGCTCCACCGTCAGCCCCGGCATGTCGGCCAGGTTGCTGCTGAGGTCACCGGTGACGATGCCCAGTTGCGAACGCAGCCGGTCGACCTGCCAGCGGTTCTGCCCCAGCACCTTCACCGCCACCGTGCCGTCGGCCTGCGCCAACGGGTACAGCTCGCGGGTGATCAGCTTGATGAAGGTGGACTTGCCACAGCCATTGGGGCCGAGCAGGGCGGTGTGCTGGCCCTGCGCGATGCGCAGGCTCAGCCCGTGCAGGACCTTCACCTGGCCGCGCATCACGCTGGCGCGGTCCAGTTCGATCAAGGGCGGCAGGTCCCCGGCGGATGGGGCGGGGTCTACGGTGCGGATGCGCGGATCAAGGGTCGACAACACGGGTCCCCAACTGTGAACGAAGCCACGGAATGGCGCTGCCAATCCAGCGGTGCAAGGTGCAGTTTGCAACGCAAGCGCCCATGATGTCTTCCATACCTGTGTCGCTCTGGAGAGCCGCCATGCCTGATGCCCTGATGTCCCTGCTGACCGGTGGCGTACTGGGCCTGGGCTGGTGGCAGCTGGCCCTGGTGCTGCTGGTCTTCACCCAGCTCACGATCTTCTCGGTCACCCTCTACCTGCACCGCAGCCAGGCGCACCGGGGCGTGGACTTCCACCCGGTGGTCGCGCACTTCTTCCGCTTCTGGACCTGGCTGACCACCTCGATGATCACCAAGGAGTGGGTGGCGATCCATCGCAAGCACCACGCCAAGGTGGAAACCGAGGACGACCCGCACAGCCCGGTTACCCGTGGCATCGGCCAGGTGTTCTGGCGCGGCGTGGAGCTGTACCGCGAAGCACGCGGCATGCGCGAGGACATCGAACAGTACGGTCGCGGCACTCCGGACGACGCGATCGAGCGCCGCCTGTACACCCCGTATGCAACCCTCGGCCCGGTGCTGCTGTTTGCCATCAACACGGTGCTGTTCGGCCTGCCGGGCGTCGCCCTGTGGGCGATCCAGATGGCGTGGATCCCGTTCTGGGCCGCCGGCGTGGTCAATGGCCTGGGCCACTGGTGGGGCTATCGCAACTACGAGTCGGCCGACACCTCCACCAACCTGACGCCGTGGGCGTTCTGGATTGGTGGCGAGGAACTGCACAACAACCACCATGCGTTCCCCAGTTCGGCGCGATTTGCGATGCGGCGCTGGGAATTCGACATCGGCTGGAGTGCGATCCGCCTGCTGCAGGCATTGCGCCTGGCCAAGGTCCTGCGTGTCGCGCCGGCCATGGACGTGCGCCCGAACATCGCCGTGCCCGACGCCGATACCCTGAAGGCACTGCTGTCGCATCGCTTCCAGGCGATGACCGACTACCAGCGCAACGTGTTCATGCCGGCATTGCGCGAAGAAGCGCGATACGCGGGTGCAAAGCTGCGCCGGTTGCTGCCGCGCCGGCTGCGCCGTGGCCTGGTCAACGACGGCCGCTGGTTGAAGCCGGACAGCCGCGCCCAGCTCAGCGAATGGGTCGCCCAGCGCCCGCGCATCCGCACCCTGGTGGAATATCGCGCGCGCCTGGCAACGCTGCTGGAAGCACGCGGCCACGATGCCGCCGAGCGCCTGCGTCAACTGCAGGCCTGGTGCCGCGAGGCCGAGGAAAGCGGCATCGCCGCGCTGCAGGCCTATGCCGCGCGACTGAAGGGCTACACCCTGGTGGGCGGATGAGGGCTGCGCTGACGGCATTGCTGCTGGCCGCCGTGTGCGCACCTGCCGTGCAGGCCCAGGTCAGCGACACTGCCAGTTACCTGCAGCGCATGGACAGCGATGGCGACGGCAAGGTCAGTGAAGGCGAGTACCTGCAGTGGATGCTGTATGCCTTCGATGGCATGGACCGCAACGGCGATGGCGTGCTGACCGCCGACGAACTGCCCGGCGGCAAGGGCAGGGCCATCACCCGCGAACAGCAGCGGCAGGTGATCGTGCAGCGCTTCCACAAGCAGGACGCCAACGGTGACGGATTCCTGGATGCACGGGAACTGGCTGCACCGCCGCGCTGAGCGGGCATAGAATCGTCCCATGCCCGAACTGCCCGAAGTAGAAACCACCCGCCGTGGCCTGGCGCCACACCTGCAGGGCCGCCGCGTGCACGGGGTGATCCTGCGCCGTGCCGACCTGCGTTGGCCGATTCCACCGGAAGTGGCCGAGCTGCTGCCCGGCCAGCGCATCGAAGAGGTGCGCCGCCGCGCCAAGTACCTGCTGCTGGATACCGCCATCGGCAGCGCCGTGCTGCACCTGGGCATGTCCGGCAGCCTGCGCGTGCTGCCCGGCGACACCCCGTTGCGCGCGCACGACCATGTGGACATCAGCCTGGACAACGGATGCCTGCTGCGCTTCAACGACCCGCGCCGCTTCGGCAGCCTGCTCTGGCAGCCGGCCGGCGAGATCCATCCGCTGCTGCAGGGGCTGGGCCCGGAGCCGCTGGACGACGCCTTCGACGGCGACTACCTGTTTGCCCGCAGCCGCGGCCGCAGCGCGCCGGTGAAGACCTTCCTGATGGACCAGGCGGTGGTGGTCGGGGTGGGCAACATCTACGCCGCCGAGAGCCTGTACAAGGCGGGGATAAGCCCGCTGCGCGAGGCCGGCAAGGTCACCCGCGAGCGCTATCGGCGGCTGGCCACGGCAGTGAAGGAAACGCTGGACTACGCCATCACCCGCGGTGGCACCACCCTGCGCGATTTCATCAGCCCCGACGGCGCGCCGGGCTACTTCGAGCAGGAGCTGCTGGTCTATGGCCGCGATGGCCTGCCGTGCCCCGGCTGCGGCCGCCCGCTCAAGCACGCCATGATCGGCCAGCGGGCAAGCGTGTGGTGCAGCCGCTGCCAGCGCTGAACGTCTTCATGCGCTGCACACGTGCAGCGCTATAGTCCAGCCGACATCCGCTGCGGGGGAGCGTTGGCGATGGACGAAGGCCCGGATATCACCGTATGGCTGGATGCTGCGCGCGGTGGCGACCGCGCCGCGCTCGACCGTGTGCTGACCACCCTGTACCAGGAACTGCACAGCATGGCCCGGCGGCAGCTGGCCGGGCAGCAGGGACGCACCCTGGATGCGACCTCGCTGGTCCACGAGTCCTACCTGAAACTGCTGGGCAGCCGCGGTGCGGCGCGCTTCGAGGACCGTGCGCACTTCTTCGCCTATGCGGCGTCGGCGATGCGCAGCGTGGTCGTCGATTACGCGCGCAACCGGCTGGCGCGCAAGCGCGGTGGCGACCTCAAGCGGGTGGCCGAGATTCCCGAGAACAGCAGCAGCGGCGTGCGCCTGGACGAGGATCTGCTGGCCCTCGATGTTGCATTGGAACGCCTGCAGGCCGTCGATGCGCACCTGGCCAAGGTGGTGGAGCTGCGCTACTTCGCCGGCTTGTCCGAACTGGAGATCGCCGAACTGAGCCAGCGCTCGGAGCGCAGCATCCGCCGCGACTGGCAGAAAGCGCGGCTGTTCCTGCTGGCCGCGATGCGCAGCGACTGAGTCGCCGCCACCCACACCATGGATACCGCCCGCTGGCAGCAATTGTCGTCCTGGCTGGACCAGCTGCTGGAGCTGGCACCCGCCGCCCGCCAGCTGCGCCTGCAGCGCGTGAGCGCGCAGGACCCGACGCTGGGCCGCGAACTGGAACGCCTGCTGCAGCAGGAAGCCGACAGCCACGAGTTCATGGCCCAGCCCTTGTGGACCGCTACACCGCCAGGCCGCGCCGGAAGCGAGGTAGGGCCGTATCGGCTGCTGCATCCGCTCGGCGAAGGCGGCATGGGCGAGGTCTGGCTGGCCGAGCGCTGCGATGGCCTGTACCAGCGCCAGGTCGCGCTGAAGCTGCTGCGCAGTGGCGTCGCCGATCCCGGCCTGCGCCAGCGCTTCGGCCGCGAGCGGCAGATCCTGGCCCGCCTGCAGCACCCGCACCTGGCACAACTGCTGGACGCCGGGGTGGACCAGCACGGGCAGCCCTACCTGGCGCTGGATTACGTGGAAGGCGAGCCGATCAGCGACTACTGCCGGCGCCTGCAACCGCCGCTGGAAACGCGGCTGCAGCTGATGCTGCAGGTCTGCGCGGTGGTCAGCCATGCGCATGCGAACCTGGTGGTGCACCGCGACCTGAAGCCCTCCAACATCCTGGTACGCGCCGATGGCACGGTGAAACTGCTCGACTTCGGCATCGCCAAGCTGCTCGACCACGACGATCCGAACGCGGCCCATCCGGCTACCGAAATCCGCGCGTTCACCCTGCACTACGCCGCGCCGGAGCAGGTGCGTGGCGAGGCGGTGACGACCCTGACCGACGTCTATTCGCTGGGCGTGGTGCTGTTCGAGGTGGTCACCGGGCACAAGCCCTATCGCCTGCGCCGGCACAGTGACGCGGAATGGGAGCGCTCGATCCTGGATGTGCAGGCACCGCGTGCCTCGGCGCTGCTGCAACGGCTGGCCGCCGAGCCGGGGGCACCGAGACGGGCGCTGCTGCGGCAGGCCAAGCGACTGCGTGGCGATCTGGACGTGCTGCTGGAAAAGGCCCTGCAGAAAGACCCGCAGCAGCGCTACACCTCGGCCGAAGCACTGGCCGGCGACCTGCGCCGCTACCTGCAGGGGCAGCCGATCCAGGCGCGTCCGCCGGGCGTGGGTTACCGGGTGCGAAAGTACGTGGGCCGCCATCGCTGGGGCGTGGCGCTGACCGGGCTGGCCGCGCTGGCCCTGCTGGGGACCACGTCCTTCGCCCTGTGGCAGCTGCGCCAGGCGCGGGCGGAAATGGCGCGTGCGCAGGCCATGCAGGATTTCACCGTTGGCCTGTTCGACAAGGCGGCCAGCCAGCGCCACGGCCATTTCGACGTGCCGCAGCTGCTGGCCACCGGCCAGCAAAGGGGCGAAGCCGAACTGGCTGATCAGCCGCTGGCGCTGGCCGAGCTGCAAGGGGTGATCGGCCGCCTGCGCATCGGCCTGGGCGACTACCAGCTGGCGCTGCAGACCCTGGACCAGCAGCGCCAGCTGCTGCAGGAGGTGGGCGAGGTGCCGCCGGCGCTGCAGATCGAGGCGGTTACCCAGCGCGGGCGCGCACTGCGCATGCTCGGTCGTGGACGCGAGTGCCTGGCGCACCTGCAGCCACTGCAACCGCTGGCGGCCAGCCAGGCGGCGGCATTGCCGGCGGCGGTGGCCGAGTTCCACAGCCAGCTCGGGCGTTGCCAGGCCCAGCTGGGTGACGCCGATGCGGCGCGACGTTCGTTCCAGCAGGCGCTTGCGCTGCGCCACCAGGGGATGGTCGAGCGCTTCGGGCGTGCTGAATCACTGGCCGATCTGGCCGCCCTGGACGCCACCGCCGGACGCCTGCCGGCCGCGCTGGCGGGGTACCGGCAGGCGCTGGCCCTGCTCGGCCAACGCGCCGACGCCAGCAGCCCGCAGGTGATCAGCCTGCATCGCCAGCTGGGCGATGTGCTGGCCCGGCAGGGCGACACGCAGGCCGCAGCGGCCGAGCTGGAGCTGGCCTGGCAGGCGGCACAGGAGGCATGGGGACCGCGCCACCCGGAGGCACTGGTGGTCCGCCGTGCACGCGCGCTGCTGGCCCTGCAGCGTGGCCAGCACGCGCTGGCCGGCCAGGAACTGCGGCAGGTGCAGGCACAGCTGCTCGGCGCCCTGGGCCCGGACCATCGCGAGATCGGCTACGGCGAGTTCGCGCTGGGGAAGTGGGCCAGCGCCAGCGGCGACCCCTCGGCAGCAGCTGCGCACTATGCCCGCGCGGTGGCGATCTGGCGCCAACCGGATCACGTCGCCCTGCTGCCGCAGGCGCTGCTGGCACAGGGGCAGGTCCTGCAGCAGGCCGGCCAGATCGCGCAGGCCCGCACCGTGCTGGCCGAGGCACGGCAGCTGCTGCTGGCCCAGCGCGGTCCGCAGGCACCGGCCCTGCACGAGCTTGATGCCCGCCTTGCGGCATTGGCGCAGGCTGAACAGGGTATCGAGTCCACCGCTGCCCGTTAACGTTTGTCTGCCTATGATGGCCGACCTTCCCTTTGCTCCCGCGCCTGCATGCAACGACGCGACTTCATCCGCAATGCCTCCCTGGCCCTGGCCGCCTTCGGCCTGCCGTCACTGCCGGCCTGTGCGGCCAGCAAGAGTGGCCAGCTTGGGCTGCGCCGGCTTGGCCAGCCGCAGCCGTTCGATTTCGCCACCCTGAAGGGCCAGGCGCGCGCGCTGGCACAGGCGCCCTACCAGAGCCACAAGCGGGTGCTGCCGGGCAAGCTGGAGGCGCTGGACTGGGATCAGTACCAGTCGATCGGCTACCGCCAGGACCATGCCCTGTGGGCCGACCAGCCGGGTAAGTTCCAGGCCAAGTTCTTCCACCTGGGGCTGTACTTCCATTCGCCCGTGCGCATGTACGACGTGGTCGACGGCAAGGCGCAGGAACTGGCCTATGACGGCGCCGCGTTCAACTACGGCAAGAGCGGGTTGAAGAATGGTGAGCTGCCGGCCGACCTCGGCTTTGCCGGGTTCCGGCTGAACACGCGCAAGGACACCGACCGCGATTTCGCCGCGTTCCTGGGTGCCAGCTACTTCCGCGCAGTGGGCAAGGAAGGCCAGTACGGCCAGTCCGCGCGTGGCCTGGCCATCGACACCGGCATGGGCAAGCCGGAGGAATTCCCCGACTTCATCGCCTATTACCTGGAACAGCCTGCGGCCGACTCGGACACCATCATCGTCTATGCGCTGCTGGATTCGCCCAGCGTGGCCGGTGCCTACCGCTTCGCCGTCACCAACGGCGACGTGCTGCTGATGGACATCGACAGCGCGTTGTACCCGCGCAAAACCATCGAGCGGCTGGGCATCGCCCCGTGCACCAGCATGTACCAGGTAGGCGAGAACGACCGCCGCATGGGTTGGGACTGGCGCCCGGAAATCCACGATACCGACGGCCTGTCGCTGTGGACCGGCGCTGGTGAATGGATCTGGCGGCCGCTGGTCAACCCGCGCAACCTGCGCTTCAACATGTTCGTCGACCGCAACCCGCGTGGCTTCGGCCTGCTGCAGCGTGACCGCAACTTCGACCATTACCAGGACGACGGCGTGTTCTACGAGAAGCGTCCGTGCCTGTGGGTGGAGCCGAAGGGCGAATGGGGCGAGGGTTCGGTGCAGCTGGTGGAGATTCCCACCGTCGATGAAACCTTCGACAACATCGTGGCCTTCTGGAACCCGAAGGAAAAGCCGCAGCCGGGCCAGGAACTGCTGGTCGGCTACCGCCTGTACTGGGGCGCACAGCCGCCGGCGCATACGCCGCTGGCCCATTGCGTTGCAAGCCGCACCGGCCTGGGCGGGGTGATCGGCAAGAAGCGCGAGTACTTCTCGTGGCGCTTTGCGGTCGACTTCGAAGGCGGCGAACTGGCCAGCCTGATCGACAAGGCCGACGTCGAAGCCGTTGTCGAAACCAGCCGTGGCCGGGTGGAGATCGTCTCGGCGCGGCCGTTGCGTGAGATCAAGGGCTACCGCGCGATGTTCGACCTGGTGCCGCCGGAGGGCAGCAGCGAGCAGATCGACATCCGCCTGTACCTGCGCAGTGGCGGCAAGACCCTCACCGAAACCTGGCTGTACCAGTACACGCCGCCGCCGGCTGGTGCGCCGGAGCGCACGCTGTACTGAGTGATGCAGGGTGCCGGCTTGCTGCCGGCACCTTGGGTTATGGCTTGCCCTCGGTTGCCGCTGGAGGTGGCGTCTGGGTCGGCAGGCCGACTTCCACGGTGCCGCGGCGTATTTTCATCCAGTTCTCGTCCTGCCAGCGCTGATAGCGGTCTGGATCCCAGTACGTGGGATCGTAGAGGCGGTCGGCTTTGATGGTTCGGCTCACGCCTCCATCCATGTAGACGATGTCGACGTTGTTGGACAGTGAGCCGGTCCGGCTCCCGGTCATCGCACGCTTGCCCCGCTGCAGCTCCGCGGCCAGGCGTGGGCGAGCCGCTGCATCGCCGTACTCATCGCGCAGCCGCAGCGCCTGCGCTCGTGCGATATCGTGCTGTTCCAACGGCAGTGCTGCCCAGTACTTGTCGCGCAGCTCGAGCATCAACGGGTATCCGCGCTCGGCCGCGACATCCATCCACGCAAAGGCCATGACCGGGTCCGCAGCACGTTTGACACCGTACCAGTGCATCTCGCCCAGCAGCCCCTGCGCAGGCTTGTCGGCGTAGCGGGCAGCCTTGCGGAAGTTGTCCATCGCCGCTTCGGCGTCGCCGCGTTGCAGCGCATCCATGCCCCACTGCCGGAACTTCATGTCTGGATGCCCGTCCAGGAATCCGGCGCCAAGCAGTGCCGCATCATCCAGCGGAGCGGCGGGCCCCTGGCCGGAGGCGACGGCAAGTACAGGCAGGAACAACAGGGGAATCAACAGCAGGGCGGAACGCATGGCGGACTTCCAGTTCGGCAGCAGACGTTGCCGCAGCCTAGGCAGGTAGCCGTCCACTTGTAAACGGCTGGATGCCATGCCCTACAACGGCAGCGGTGCCTGCGCCGGATCGATCCGCCCCTCGCCACGGGTGATCTTCTTGAACTCGGCGCGGCTGACCGACACGTAGCGCTCGTTGCCGCCGATCTCCACCTGCGGGCCGTCCTGCACGGCATGGCCATGTTCGTCCACGCGCACGGTCATGGTCGCCTTCTTGCCACTGTGGCAGATCGTCTTGATCTCCTGCATCTCGTCGGCCCAGGCCAGCAGGTACTGGCTGCCCTCGAACAGCTCGCCGCGGAAATCGGTGCGCAGGCCGTAGCACAGCACCGGGATGCGCAGCTGGTCGACCACTTCGCTGAGCTGCCAGACCTGGCTGCGGCTGAGGAACTGCGCCTCGTCCACCAGCACGCAGCCCAGCGGCCCGTTGGCCTGCAGATCCTGGCTGACCCACTGCTGCAGGTCGGTGTCGCGTTCGAAGGCCATGCCGTCGGCGCGCAGGCCGATCCGCGAAGCGACCACGCCCGCGCCGGCACGGTCGTCCAGGCGCGGGGTCAGGATCGCCACGCGCATGCCGCGCTCGCGGTAGTTGTGCGCGCTCTGCAGCAGGGTGGTGGTCTTGCCGGCGTTCATCGCCGAATAGTAGAAATAGAGCTTGGCCATCGGCCGATTGTACGACGCCACCCGGCGCCGGCCGAAGCCGTTCAGCAAGCTCACCGGCCGGCGGCTGTGGCCGCCACCAACGCCCGCTACAATCGCACCCCAATGCACGGTCTCAATCCCCCCCAAGCTGCCGCCGTCCTCCACATCGAAGGACCGCTGCTGGTGCTCGCCGGCGCCGGCAGCGGCAAGACACGCGTGATCGTGGAAAAGATCGCCCACCTGATCGGCTGTGGCCGCTACCCGGCCAAGCGCATCGCCGCGATCACCTTCACCAACAAGTCGGCCAAGGAAATGCGCGAGCGCGTGGCCAAGCGCCTGCGCGAGCAGGATGCCGATGAAGTGACCATCTGCACCTTCCATGCGCTGGGCCTGAAGTTCCTGCAGATCGAGCATGCCGCCGTCGGGCTCAAGCGCGGTTTCTCTATCTTCGATGCCGATGACGCGGCCGCGCAGATCAAGGACCTGATGTACGGCGCGAAGCCGGACGACATCGAGGACATGAAGAACCTGGTGTCGCGCGCCAAGAACGCCGGCCTGTCGCCGGAGCAGGCGATGGCCGCTGCGCGCAGCAACCGCGAGAAGGAAGCGGCCGGCATCTACGAGCGCTACCAGTTGCGCCTGAGCGCGTTCAACGCAGTGGACTTCGACGACCTGATCCGGTTGCCGGTGCAGATCCTGGAAGAGAACCCGGAGATCGCGCTGGCCTGGCGCGAGCGCATCGGCTACCTGCTGGTCGACGAATGCCAGGACACCAACGATGCGCAGTACCGCCTGCTCAAGCAGCTGGCCGGTGACAAGGGCAACTTCACCTGCGTGGGCGATGACGACCAGTCGATCTACGCCTGGCGCGGTGCCAACCCGGAAAACCTGCAGCAGATGGGGCGCGATTACCCGGCGCTGGAAATCATCAAGCTGGAGCAGAACTACCGGTGTTCCAACCGCGTGCTGCGCGCGGCCAACGCGCTGATCGCCAACAATCCGCACGAACACCTGAAGAAGCTGTGGAGCGACCAGGCCGACGGCGAGCGCATCCGTGTGTGGGAGTGCCGCAACAGCGAACACGAGGCCGAGAAGGTCGCCGCCGAGATCGCGTTCGTAGCGCAGACGCGCAACGTGCCGTGGAGCGATTTCTGCATCCTGTTCCGCGGCAACTTCCAGTCGCGGCCGCTGGAAAAGGCCATGCAGCTGCTGCGCATCCCCTACCACCTGACCGGCGGCACCATGTTCCTGGAGCGCCAGGAAGTGAAGGACACGCTGGCCTGGCTGCGGCTGCTGGTGAACCCGGACGACGACACCGCGTTCCTGCGTGCGGTGCAGTCGCCCAAGCGCGAGGTCGGCGCCGGCACCCTGGCCAAGCTGGCCGAACTGGCCTCGGAAAAGGACATGCCGATGGCGCAGGCCGCCGAGGCGATCGGCGCGCTGCAGCAGCTGCCACCGCGCGCGGCCAACAGCCTGGCGCGCTTCACCGACATCCTGCGTGACCTGCGCGCGCAGACGCGGCAGATCAGCTCCGGCGACATGATCCGCAAGGTCGCCAAGGAATCGGGCCTGCTCAGCGAGCTGCGGCAGCAGGCCAAGGAAGAAGCCAGCTACCAGCGTCGCGCCAACAACATCGAAGAACTGGCGCAGTGGTTCGAGGGTGGCCCGCGTGGTGCCACCGCGGCCGATCTGGCCGGCCAGCTGGCGCTGTTGTCGCGCAGTGACAAGGACGAGGGCGGCAACCAGGTGCGGATGATGACCATGCACGCCTCCAAGGGCCTGGAATTCCCCTACGTGTTCATCGTCGGCTGCGAGGACGGTGTGCTGCCGCACCAGGTCAGCCTGGACGAGGGCAATCTGCAGGAAGAGCGGCGCCTGCTGTATGTGGGCATCACCCGCGCCAAGATCCAGCTGTGGATGAGCTACAGCAAGCTGACCCGCAAGTTCGGCGAGCACGTGCGGCTGAAGCCGAGCCGCTTCTTCGAGGAGATCCCGGCCGAGGAGATCCAGCGCGATGGCGCTGATCCGGTGGCGGATGCGGCGCGGAAGAAGGAGCGGGCGACGGCGGGGTTGGCGGCGATCGAGGCGTTGTTCGATTGAGGATCGAAAAGCCACTAAAGCGGTATTCCAATCCGTCCGATTGACGCTTCTGGCCTTGAGCCTGCATCGGGTTAAGGCCTAGTGTGAGCGCACCCGAAGTGCGCGCCGTGTCTTTCATCGTGTCCAACGATATCCCTGCTGTTCTCACCCGTACCTTCCTCGGGCTGGGCCTGGTCCTGCTTGTTTCAGCGCTTCTGGCCTACGTTGGGGCCAGGCGCTTCCTCGATGGGGCGGTCATTGCCGATGGCAGGATCACCCATGTGGATGCCGTCAGCGTTGATCGCGGTGGTTCGCGCACTTCAGGGGTGAAGTTCCTGTACTGGGTGGACTTCACTACCAGCAGCGGGCAAGTGATGCGGTTCTTCGCAGGTCGTACCCGCCATCGTGCCTACATGACGGGCGATCATGTAGATGTGCTGTACCTGCCGGACCGCCCGGACAAGGCCCTGGTGCGTTCGCTCTCATCACCCTGGGGCCTGAGCGTCATACTGGGAGTGACCGGCGGCCCATTCTTGCTGGGGGTGGGAATTCTGCACCTGCCGCAGGCGGCGAGGGCATGGCGGCGCAGGCAGCTCCTTCGCCACGGGACACGGGTGCAAGCCAAGGTCCGGGCGATCAAGCGCGATCGCGGAGTATTCTCGGGGGGAAGGCATCCGTTCGTCATCGTCTGCGCCTGGCGCGATCCTGAAACCACTCGATGGCATGTCTTCCACAGTGCGTATCTCTGGGCCGATCCCCGTGCACAGGTGAGTGGGCGTGAACTGGATGTCCATGTCATGCCGGGCAATCCGCGCTACTACCATGTCGATATTTCCTTCATTCGATCAGCGCCGGCACCGGCACGCTGATCGATCAACCCGGCCAGCACCATGCCCACCCTCCTCAGATGTTTTTTGCTGTTTTTCTTTGCCGTGGGCCTGCTGATCCTTCTGGCCGCCGCCTGGCTGTTCGTGGACGTCCAGCGTTTCGCGCGCAAGGCCGTTTCCGTAACCGGAACGGTGGTGGCCGTCCAGGCAGAGGATGCCCGGTCGGAAATGGAGGGGATGCCCGCACGTGACATCACCCTGCATCGCCCGGTGGTGAGGTTCCAGACCGCACAGGGGCAGATGATTCAGTTCACCGCGTCCTTTGCTACCGGGGCACCACTGTACGTGGTCGGCGAACAGGTACAGGTGCTATATCCCGGCGGCATGCCTTCCAAGGCTCGTATCCAGCACCCGGGTTTGCGCTGGGGCGCACCGCTGCTGTTGGCGCTGATGGGCATGGGGTTCTGCCTGATCGCCGCATGCGTCCATCGCCTGTGCGTGCGCTACTGGCCGATCCTGTTCGGCCAGCGTGACGGGGCATGTGGCTAGGCTGGGCATCGTAGTGGCCCACTTGGCCTGAGCGTGCTGCACGGCGGGCGCTGGCGTTGCAAAATCGAGGTATTCCTTCCGGAGCCCACCCATGCATCCCATCGAAAGCGAACGCCTGCGGCTGCGCCGCCTGGAACCAGACCGGGATGCTGCGCCGATGCTGGCATTGCTCAATGATCCAGGCTTCGTGCGCTTCATCGGCGACCGCAACGTGCACAGCGAGGAACAGGCGCGGGAGTACATCGCGCTGCGCGTGCTGCACAGCTATGCCTTGAACGGGTTCGGCATGTACGCCATCGAGCGGCTGTCCGATGGCGCCTGGCTGGGCAATGCCGGCCTGGTGCGGCGTGATGGCCTGCCGGGACCGGATATTGGCTATGCGGTGCTGTCGGAATTCGCGGGGCAGGGCTATGCCAGCGAGGCAGCGCGGGCGGTGTTCAATCACGCGCGCACGGCGCTGGGCCTGATGGATCTCTACGGCATCACCGATCTGGACAACATCGCCTCGGCGAAGGTGCTGCTGGGCCTGGGCATGCACGAGCGCGGGGTCATCCAGCTGCCGGGCATCGACAGCCTGAGCCGCTTGTATGCCACTCCGGGTGCACCGGATTGATTGCAATGCAGTGCAGTGCACTGCAGATCAAGCAGCACGGTGCATGCAGGCGGTTCGTCAGAAACGTTGCAAAATCGCCGGATAGTGAAGTTGTTCGCCCCAGGGCTTGCGCATGGTGTGCCCAACTGGTGATCCGCAATCCGCGGGATCAACAGAAGGTACGCACCCATGAAAGTTTCGATCATCACCTTCGGCCTGTTTGCTGCATTGGCCAGTGCATCCGTGTCGGCAGAAGAATCCAATGGACTACCGCTGATGATGATGGGCACGCAATCCTGCGCTGCCGCGTTCAATCAATCGGGTGCCAGCGGCTCCTGCCGCCTCACGAACGCCCAGGACTTTGGCAACAATTATTGCCAGATCACCGCCGATTGCCGCCGCCACGATGGCAGTATGGGCCATCCCCTCTATCAGGGAAGCAAAAGCAACGTCGCACGGCTGCAGAACTGCGACGGCAGTCTGAGAGTTGGTGGCTGCTGACGGCAAACACCCTGGTGTGTCGTTTGACAGATGCAAACGGCCACTCCGCCCGTCCGCGGTGGGTGCCGACCGTTGGTCGGCACTGCACCGGCAGGATATGGACGTTCAGCCGCGCAGCCCGGCCAGTTGCGCCTGCAGCTCGGCCACTGCCGCTTCTAGCTGCGCCACGCGCTCGGCCAGGCCGGGGTCGGCCGGCTCGGCACCGCCGCCACTGCTGGCGTACTTTGCTGCCAACGCCGCGCCGTCCACTTCACCGCACAGCAGGTGCATGTAGCGGTCTTCGCGCTGGCCGCTGGCGCGCGGCAGCACCACCAGCAGCGCGCGCTGCTGCAGGCGCTCGACGGCGTGGCGGGCTTCGTCGATATCCGCAAACCGGTACAGACGCTCGCTGCGCGACACCAGTTCGCCCAGGGTCTGTGGCCCGCGCAGCAGCAGCAGGGCCAGCAGCACGGTCTGCTGCCGGGTCAGGTCCAGCGCGCTCTGCAGGCGGTGCTCGTAACGGTCGGCGCGCGAGGAGAAGTGCTGGCGCGCCAGGCCCAGGGTCTCCAGCTGGCGCAGCGCATGCTCCACCCCGCCGGCGCTCACGTTCATCACCGGCTCGCGGGCGGTCTTCTGGTTGGCCGCCGATTGTGCGGCGTTGACGGTCAGCGGGTAGGTATCCGGGGTGGTGGCTTCCTTCTCCACCAGGCAGCCCAGCAGGCGCGCCTGTACGGCATCCAGCAGCGGAACGTCGGGGGTCTGGGCAGGGTCGGTCATGGCGGCTTCCGGAAGACAACGTGTCAACCGCCAAGCATAGCCGTCCCGGCGGCGCCTTTGCCGGTAAAATGGGCCGGTATATCTGATTGCCGGTGAATCCATGCGTCGTCCCGTTTCCCTGTCCCTGACCCTGCTCGCCACCGCGGTGCTGGGCCTGTCCGCCTGCAAGCGCGTGGAAGCGCCTGCCGAAGCCGCCACACCGCAAGCCCCGGCCGCCGCCGCCAAGGCCGACGGTGCCCTCGACGCGACCGCCAACGACAACCTCAATGCCGTGCTGTGGATGCAGCGCGCGCAGGAATACAGGGCGATCACCGAGCAGACCTACCGTGCCGCCGCTGACCATCTGGACGTTGCGCTGAAGGAAGCCCACTGGGACGCGCTGGTGCCGGAAGAGCGCGGCAACGAGGCCAAGGGCCTGAAGCCGGCCGTGGTGCTGGACGTGGACGAGACCGTGCTGGACAACTCGCCTTACCAGGCGCGCCTGGTGCGTGACGGCAAGGAATACGACGAACTCAGCTGGGACCAGTGGGTGGCCGAAAAGAAGGCCAAGGCCATTCCTGGCGTGGTCGATTTCGCCAAGGCTGCCAATGCCAAGGGCGTGACCCTGCTGTACATCTCCAACCGCGCCGTGCACCTGAAGGACGCGACCCTGGCCAACCTGCGCGAGCAGGGCCTGCCGGTGGCCGATGACAGCGTGTTCCTCGGTCTGGGCACCGTGGTTGAAGGGTGCGAGCAGGCCGGCAGCGAGAAGAACTGCCGCCGCCGCCTGGCCGGGCAGAAGTACCGCGTGCTGATGCAGTTCGGCGACCAGCTGGGTGACTTCGTGGAAGTGACCGCCAACACCAACGATGGCCGCGACGCGCTGCTGCAGCAGTATCACGACTGGTTCGGCGAGCGCTGGTGGATGCTGCCGAATCCGACCTACGGCGGCTTCGAGCCGGCGCAGTTCAACAACGATTACGCGCAGTCGCGGCAGGCCCGTCATGACGCCAAGCGTGCCGCGCTGGACTACGCGCCGTGAGCCGCGTCCCGCTGCCGCTGCGTGACGACGAGCGCCTGATCTTCGCGCTGGACGTGCCTGACCGTGTGCAGGCGCTGGCGTGGGTCGATCGCCTTGGCGACAGCGTGGCGTTCTACAAGATCGGCATGGAACTGCTCGCCTCCGGTGAGTACTTCCAGGTGCTGGACGAACTGGCCCGCCGCGACAAGCGCGTGTTCGTCGACCTGAAGTTCTTCGACATCCCGGCCACCGCTGCGGCGGTGATCAAGCGCCTGGCGCAGTGGCCGGTCAGCTACGCCACCATCCACGGCTGGCACCCGGCGATGATGGAGGCCTGCGCGGCCGCCAACAGCGGCGACATGCGCCTGCTGGCGGTGACCGTGCTGACCTCGATGGGCCGCCCGGACCTGGCGCAGATGGGCATCGACCGCGAGCCGGTGGAGGTCGTGGTCGAACGCGCGCTGGCCGCACAGGCCGCTGGCATCGACGGCGTGATCGCCTCCGGCCAGGAAGCCGGCCCGATCCGCGCCGCGACCGGCGCCGGTTTCTCGATCGTCTGCCCGGGCATCCGCCCCGGTGGCCCGGTCGGCGATGACCAGAAGCGCACGGTGGGTGTGGCGCAGGCGTTTGCCGATGGTGCCGATGCCATCGTGGTCGGTCGTCCGATCCGCCATGCGTCCGATCCGCAGGCTGCAGCACGGGCGATCCAGCAGGAAATCGCGACGGCTTTGGCCGCGCGCTGAGCCCCGCCCCCACGGCGGTCACGCCGGCACCACGAACGCCATCCCGTCGAATGCGGGATGGCGTTCGCATTTGTGCCTGTTGCTCTGACGCACCCGACCCCAGCCGGGAAAACTGTGCGCCGCATCGCGCTGTAAGCGTAGAGCGCCCTCTATCAATCGATGCACCAGCACGGACCGCGGCCGTGCCGGTACCAACCATCGACAGAGGAATACACGGATATGTATCGCAGCACCTCTTTGTTGTTCGGCGGCCTGTTGGCGGCGGCCATCGTCTTTCCCGCCACGGCTGCACCCCAACCCCGCGAAGAACCGCGCATCATCGGCGGCGAGGATGCCAAGCCGGGCGACTACCCGTTCATGGTCAGCCTGCAGGGCATCTCCTACGGCGACACCGACCACACCCGGCACTTCTGCGGCGGCACGCTCATCTCACCGTCCTGGGTGCTGACCGCCGCGCACTGCGTGCAGGGCAGTTCGCCCGCCTCGATCGCGGTACTGGGCAATGTCACCAGGCTGTCCACCGAACCGTCCGCGCATGCATCCAACGTCAAGGCCATCCACATGCACCCGGCGTTCAACAGCGGCAACACGCTGGAACATGATGTTGCCCTGATCCAGCTCAGCGCACCGTTGGCCGATGCGCAGCCGGTCACGCTGCGGTTGCGGCCCGATGCCAGCTATCTCAAGCAAGGCCGGGAGTTCACGGTGATCGGCTGGGGCGACACCGACATCGGTGAAGAACGGCTCTATCCGACCCAGCTGCAGACGGTGCAGACCCCGTTCGTGCCCTTCGCCGAATGCCAGCAGGCCTACGGAGGCGAGCTCGCACGCGGCAAGGTCATCTGCGCCGGCCGCGAAGGGATCGACAGCTGCCAGGGGGATTCCGGTGGTCCGCTGCTGCTGCGCCTGCGCGAGGGCTGGGCCCAGTTCGGTGTTGTCAGCTGGGGCGAAGGCTGCGCGTTGGCCGGCCACCCCGGCGTTTATGCCCGAATCGCCGAAAAACATGCCGTAGATTTCATTGAAGCAGTCTGGCAACGCGATTGATTCAATAAAATCAATGAGTTGAATGACATTTCATCATGTGTTGCGTTAACTTTGCGGGCAGCGTAGGATCGCCGCCATCCGGTCTTCGGGCCGGACATGCGCCACAACACTGTCCACCGGCCTTGCGCCGGTTTGAAGAGCCTGCGATCCCTGTGGTCCGGGCTCTTTTTTTATCCGCCGGGTGCGGCAAGGGCCCATCGGCGCGGGGCGTGGATCCACCGCGCAGTGCGCGCCATGGCAGAAACCGTGACGCCCCGGCTTGCCGCTGTCACGTCGCAGGCCGCAAGATGCGGACCGGTCCGGGGAGTCCGATTGCATGAGCGTGGTAATGCGAGGAAGGTCTGCGCGGGGATGGGGGCTGGCGGCCATGCTGCTGCTGGCCATCGCCGCGTGCCGTGAATCCGGCAGTGATCCGGCCGCCGCGCCGGCCGAACCTGTCGCTGCGGTACAGGCGATGGCGCAACGGCTGGCCGAGGACGACCTGGTCGGCTATGCAAAGCTGTCGGTGCCCCCCAGCCAGTACCAGCGGCTGCAGCAGGCCTGGGCCGACGGCCACAGCCAGTGGCCGCTGACCGGACTGCCGCTGGGCGACCAGCTGCTGCCGATGCTGGCGGCGCTGCGTGAGCCCGGTGCCAGCGTGCAGCTGCAGCGCAGTTTCGACCGCCAGCTGGCCGGCCAGGCCCGTGCCGTGCGCCAGGCCGCGCAGTCGATGGGCAACTTCGGTGTGCAGTACCTGCGGCACCAGAAGGGCTATACGCCCGGCCAGCAGGCGCACTACATCCAGCTGGTGCAGACCCTGGCCGCCTGGGCGCAGGATGCCCCGATCAGCGACCGCGCCAGAGCCCGCAGCAGCATCGCCGCCCTCGTCGGCGCCGCCGCCCAGGTGGGTTTCCAGGACGATGCCGGTCTGCAGGCCGCAGGCATGGAAGGCAGCCTGCAGCAGCTGGCGCCGTTCATCCACACGCTGAAGGCGGTGCTGGCCAGCTATGGCCTGGGCGTGGACGAGGCGCTGCGCAGCGTGCGCGGTGAGCTGCTGTCGGTGGAGGGCGACAATGCCCTGGTGCGCCTGCAGTACGAGCTCGCCGGCCGCGCGATGACCGTGCAGGTGCCGCTGAGCCGGCGCGAGGGCCACTGGTACCTGACCCGCACCCTGGCCGATACCGATGCCCTGTTGCGGCAGGCCGATGCGGCGCGCGCCGCCGCCGCTCCGGACCCTGTGCCCGCCCCGACAACCGATGGGGAAGCGGCAACGCCATCGGCTAAGCCATAATGACGTCGATGTCGAAACAGAACCCGCTGCCGTTCCCCGGCGAAGAATCCCAGCCGACGCCCGCCGACACGGCGCCGGCGTCCCCCTCGACCGACGCCGGCACGCCGCCGGCGGCGACGCCTGTGCACGCGCGTCCTGCCGGCCGCCGCCCGCTGTGGGCGCGCCTGCTTGGGCGCCTGGTGGAACCCTGGCTGTCGCTGAAGATCGAGCCGGAAGACCCGGGCCAGTACAACGATGGCCGCCCGGTCATGTACGTGCTGGAAGACTACGGCCTGTCCAACGCGCTGATCCTGGACAAGGCCTGCCGCCAGGCCGGCCTGCCCTCGCCGCTGGTACCGCTGGCCGGTGACCCCACCGGCCGCAAGCGCGCCTACCTGGCCCTGTCGCGGCGCAGCTCGAGCAACTCGCTGATTCCCGAGCAGCGCGGCGCCAAGACCCATTCCGATTCGCTGGCCAAGGTCCTGCAGGCCCATCGCGTGCGCGACGACCTGGATGTGCACCTGGTGCCGGTGTCGATCTTCGTCGGCCGCGCCCCGGACAAGCAGAGCGGCTGGTTCGCCGTGCTGTTCTCGGAAAACTGGGCGCTGGTCGGCCGCTTCCGCCGCCTGCTCGGCCTGCTGCTGAACGGCCGCAACACCATCGTCCGCTTCGCACCGCCGATCTCGCTGCGCAGCACGGTCGACGAGGGCCTGGAGCCCGAGCGTACGGTGCGCAAGCTGCAGCGCGTGCTGCGTACCCATTTCCGCCGCATCCGCGAGTCGGTGATCGGTCCTGACCTGTCGACCCGGCGCCTGCTGGTGGACCAGGTGCTGGCCGCCGAGACGGTGCGCGAGGCGATCGCCTCGCAGGCCAAGCGCGACAACAGCAAAACCAGCGATGCCTGGAAGAAGGCGCACGCCTACGCCTGGGAAATCGCCGCGGACTATTCCAGCCCGGTGGTGCGCTCGGCCAGCTTCATGCTCAGCCATGTGTGGAACCGCATCTACGCCGGCGTGCTGGTGCACCACCTGGACAAGTTCAAGGCCGCAGCGCCGGGCCACGAAGTGGTCTACGTGCCCAGCCACCGCAGCCACATGGACTACCTGCTGCTGTCTTACCTGCTGTACGACCGCGGCATCGTGCCGCCGCACATCGTGGCCGGCATCAACCTGAACCTGCCGGTGGTGGGCACCCTGCTGCGCAAGGGCGGTGCGTTCTTCATCCGTCGCTCGATCCGCGGCAACGCGCTGTATTCGGCGGTGCTGAGCGAGTACGTGGCGCAGCTGGTCGCCGGTGGCTATTCCATCGAGTACTTCGTCGAGGGCGGGCGCTCGCGTACCGGCCGGTTGCTGCAGCCCAAGGGCGGCATGATCTCGATGACCCTGCGCGCGTTCCTGCGCCAGCCGCGCAAGCCGGTGCTGTTCCAGCCCATCTACATCGGCTACGAGAAGCTGATGGAGGGCGGCAGCTACCTGGATGAACTGTCCGGGCGGCCCAAGGAGAAGGAATCGATCTGGCAGCTGCTGTGGGGCATCCCCAAGGTGCTCAAGCAGAACTACGGCCAGGTGGTGGTGAACTTCGGCGAACCCATCGCGCTGAACGATGTGCTGGCCGAGAAGGCTCCGGAGTGGGGTGGCGAGGCGGTGTCCGAGGACGAGAAGCCCTCGTGGCTGTCGACCACCGTCGACACCCTGGCCGAGCGCATCCAGGTGCGCATCAACGGCGCGGCCGACGTCAATCCGATCAACCTGCTGGCGCTGGCACTGCTGTCCACGCCCAAGCATGCGATGGGCGAGGCCGACCTGATCGCGCAGATCGAGCTGTGCAAGACCCTGCTGGTGGAGATGCCGTATTCGGGCCGGGTGACGGTGACCCCGCACTCGCCGGAGCGGATCATCGCCCACGCCGAAGAGATCAACGTCCTCACCCGCATCAAGCACCCGCTGGGCGACGTGCTGAGCGTCAGCGGCGATACCGCGGTGCTGCTGAGCTACTTCCGCAACAACGTGGTGCACCTGTTCACCGCATCGTCGTGGGTGGCCTGCTGCTTCCAGAACAACCGCCGCATGAGCCGCACCGGCCTGGTGCAGCTGGGCCGCACGGTTTACCCGTTCCTGCAGGCCGAACTGTTCCTGCCGTGGACCGAGGACGAGTTCGCCCAGCGCATCGACCAGACCATCGACGTGTTCGTGCGTGAGGGCCTGCTGCAGAACGTCAACGAAGACGACGGTGGCATCCTTGCCCGCAACACCGGGCAGACCGACGAAGTGTTCCGCCTGCGTGCGATCGGCCACTCGCTGCAGCAGGCATTCGAGCGCTACTACATCGCCATTTCGGTGCTGGTGAAGAACGGCCCGGGCACGCTCGGCGCCGCCGAGCTGGAAAGCCTGTGCCAGCAGGCCGCACAGCGCCTGAGCCTGCTCTATGCACCGGCCGCGCCGGAGTTCTTCGACAAGTCGCTGTTCCGCGGCTTCATCCAGAAGCTGCGCGAGCTGCGCCTGGTGTGGCCGGACGAGAACAGCAAGCTGCTGTTCGACGAGCGCCTGGACGCCTGGGCCAAGGATGCCAAGTTCATCCTCGGCCGCGAACTGCGCCACACCATCGAACGGGTCAGCCCGGAAGCGGCGCGCCCGGACGAACCGGCACCGCAGGATTGAACCTGCGGCGCCTGTCGGGCTTGGCCGCGTTGATCGCGGCCGGAGGCCTTGCGGCTACTTCGGCGCAGGCTGCAGAAGCCTGCGTGGACGACAACCTGCCCGGGCGCCTGGCCGATGCGCCGGTGCGCCTGTGTATCGAGGCCGGGCAACCGGTGCGCTACCGCCTGTGGTTGGCCGGCGAGGTGCGCATCAGCGGTGATGAATCCGCCGCTCGCCAGGGTCTTGCCGGTGACTGGTACGGGCACCCGCTGGGTCTGCGTTGTTCCGGTGCCGACAACGTGCGCCGCTGCGACCTGACCGTGGACGGTGAGGCGGCCTGGAGTGCGGAGCTGGCGCTGCCGCGTTGATGCAGGGCCCCATCCACGCATGGCGTGGATCTGCTGGATGTCCCGGCATGGCGTGGATCCATGTGTTTCCGGGTCGCCCCATCCACGCATGGCGTGGATCTACCGGGACTTCCCGGCTCGGCGTGGATCCAAAGGTTGCCGGGCTGTGCCATCAGCGTTCGGGGCGGCGTGGGCCAGTAGATCCACGCCATGCGTGGATGGGCCACCGGTTACGCCGGTTCGTCCGGAATCTGCAGGCTTTCCAGCTTGGTGATGCAGTCCTTCAGCTGCAGCTTGCGCCGCTTCAGGCGCTTGAACTCCAGCTCATCTTCGCCGTTGGCGGCCATGCGCGCGATCTGTTCATCCAGCGACCGGTGCTCGGCGCGGAGGGCGACGAGGTGTTCGACGATTTCGGCGGGGTTGTAGGTGTCCACGGTCTCCGAGCATACACAGCGACGATGACTGCCGGGAGAGGGGAATCCCGACCCCGGGTCCGGGCTGCCACAAGCCGGTAGAATGGCGCCATGTCCGCCGTGATCTCCCTGCCCGATCCCCCGCAGCGCGTTCCGCGCGATCCGCGCGTGGACGGGCTCGGGGCGGACAAGCTGGGCAAGCGCCTGCGCCGCCAGGTCGGCCAGGCCATCGCCGACTTCGGCATGATCGAAGCGGGCGACAAGGTCATGGTCTGCCTGTCCGGCGGCAAGGACAGCTACACCCTGCTGGACATGCTGCTGCAGCTGCAGAAAAAGGCGCCGGTGCCGTTCGAACTGGTGGCGGTGAACCTGGACCAGAAACAGCCGGGTTTCCCCGCGCACGTCCTGCCGGAGTACCTGGCCGGGCTGGGCGTGCCGTACCAGATCATCGAGCAGGACACGTATTCAGTGGTCAGCCGGGTCATCCCGGAAGGCCGCACGATGTGTTCGCTGTGCTCGCGCCTGCGCCGTGGCGCGCTGTACAACCACGCCAAGGCACATGGCTTCAGCAAGATCGCACTGGGCCACCATTGCGATGATGTGGTGGCCACGTTCTTCCTGAACCTGTTCCACCACGCCAAGCTGGCCGCCATGCCACCGAAGCTGCTCAGCGACGATGGCCAGCACGTGGTGATCCGCCCGCTGGCGTACGTGCGCGAGCACGACATCGCGCAGTACGCGCAGGCCCGCCGTTTCCCGATCATTCCCTGCACCCTGTGTGGCAGCCAGGAAAACCTGCAGCGTCGGCAGGTCGGCCTGATGCTCAAGCAGTGGGACCAGGACCATCCGGGGCGCATTGAACAGATCGCACGTGCAATGGCCGACGTGCGACCTGCGCAGCTGGCCGATGCCGCCCTGTTCGATTTCATGGCCCTGGGCCGCCGTGGCGATGCGGCGCATGCCGATGCCTGGCCGGCCGACGCAGTTCCCGAGACGCCTGCCGTTTAAGGTCGGGCGCCCTTCTTCTTCAGACACCGGAATTCCATGTTCTTTCGCAACCTGACGTTCTTCCGCTTCCCGACTGCCACTGATTTTTCCGAAGTCGACACCCTGCTGCCGCACGCCCTGCTCAAGCCGGTGGGCGCACTGGAAATGAACTCGCGTGGTTTCATCTCGCCATTCGGCCGCGAAGAGAAGGAAGTGCTCTCGCACCGCATTGCCGAACACCTGTGGCTGACCGTCGGTGGCGAGGACAAGATCCTGCCCGGCGCGGTGGTCAACGACCTGCTCGAGCGCAAGCTGGAGGAGATCGAAGAGAAGGAAGGCCGCCGCCCCGGCGGCCGCGAGCGCAAGCGCATGAAGGACGACCTGCTGCATGAACTGCTGCCGCGCGCCTTCGTGAAGTCCTCGCGCAACGATGCCTTCATCGACCAGCTGCACGGCTATGTGGCGGTGGACACCTCCAGCCGCAAGACCGGCGAATACTTCATGTCCGACATCCGCGGCCTGCTTGGCAGCTTCCCGGCGATGCCGCTGAACGCCGAAGTCGCGCCGCGTTCGATCCTGACCGGCTGGATCGCCGGCGAGCCCCTGCCCACCGGCTTCAGCCTGGGCGAGGAGTGCGAGATGAAGGACCCGGTGGAAGGCGGCGCGGTGGTCAAGTGCCAGCACCAGGAACTGCGCTGCGACGAGATCGACAAGCATCTGGATGCCGGCAAGCAGGTCACCAAGCTGGCCCTGGTGTTCGAGGACAACCTGTCCTTCGTGCTGGGCGACGACCTGATCGTGCGCAAGCTGAAGTTCCTGGACGGCGCGCTGGACCAGCTGGAACATGCGGACGAAGACGGCCGCCGTGCCGAGTTCGACGCCCGCTTCGCCCTGCAGAGTGCGGAGATCCGTCGCCTGTTCCTGCTGCTTGAAGAAGCCTTCAAGCTCAGCAAGGCTGACTGAACAGGCAGGCCGTCGGCCGCCGGTCATCCGGCGGCCTCGCACGGCGCTATGCTGGGACCATGAGCCGTCTGCTGCGCCGCCTGATCTCGCCGGTCCCACCCGCCACCGTGCAGCGCGATACCGTTCTCCTGCGCCTGGAGGATGTCGAGATCGAGATACTGCGCGTGCGTGATCCGCGCGCGCGCCGGATCAAGCTCAGCGTCGATGAGCGCGGCGCACGACTGACGTTGCCGCCGCGTGCCAGCCTGGTGATGGGCGAGCGCTTCCTCGAACTGCATCGCGAATGGCTGGGGCTGCAGCTGCGCCACTACCAGGGGCATGGTCTGCCCGCCGCGTTGCAGCCCGGCGTTGAAGGGGTGCTGCCGCTGCGCGGCGAGTTGTTGCCACTGCGCTGGCAGGAAGGCCGCTACGCGCGGCTGGAAATCGACGGGCACGGTGCCTGTGTGCAATGGCCGAGCCGTGGCGGCGATGCGACCCTGCGCCGCCTGCTGCGCGAATTCTACGAAGCACAGACCCGCGCCGATGTCGGCCGCTGGTTGCCGAAGTACCTGCCCGGCCTGCCGCGCGCGCCCAGCCGCCTGCGGTTGAAGGTGATGTCCTCGCAATGGGGCTCGCTGGCCCCCGACGGCAGCATGGCGCTGGACCTGGCACTGGTACTGGGCCGCCCGGCCGCCTTCGAGTACGTGCTGGTGCACGAACTCTGCCACCTGATCCAAGCCAACCACTCGCCCGCGTTCTGGCACGAAGTGGAACAACGCTTCCCCGACTGGCGCGAGCAGCGCGACTACTTCCAGCTGGAAGGGCGACGCCTGAAAGCGATGCTCCGGCAACTGCTGTAGCGCCTGCGCTACAGCACCTGCCCACGCATTCCTCCTCTACCCCCGCCTTCGGCGCGCCCCTTCAACAGAAGGGGCTCCACTCCATAGAGCCGGCGGCGCAGTCGAGCAAAATCGGCTCTACTGAAGCGCGCACAGCGCGCGACCCGCTTTGCTCCTGCTCTTCCCTTTCTCTTCCGTGGTGGCACGGAAACTGTCTGAGGTCGGGCGGGTGGGCCATGCAGGGGCGTTGGCGCCATGGATGGCGCCATCGAGCTTACATGGATGTACTTGCAGCGTCCCCTGCATGGCCCACCCGCCCGGCCAAGCGCGGCTTTTGATTGTGCCCCTGCGCCACGAGGGGCTCAGCCGTTGGCCGCAAACCTCATCGAGCCGCGCGCAAGGCCGCCGCCTCCGCCCACCGCGCCGCCACGCGCGGCGCAGTGATGCACACCGCCTGATCGGTCACCGTGGTCACCGCCCGCTCCAGCAGCTGGATGTCCGCTTCGTGCTGGCGCGCCACGTGCGGATCCTCGAAGAAGATCGCGCGCTGGCAACGGCCTTCCAGCACGCGGTCGGCAATCTGCGCATCGCCGCCCATCGGCCCGCTCTGGTAGCGCGTCACCCACGCCGCATCCGCTGGCCAGCCACGGCTCCAGGCCAGCTCGTTCAAGCGCTGGCCGGTGGTACCGGTGGCGACGCGCTCGCCGAAGCGCGCCAGCACGTCGAAGTGTTCATCGGCGAACGCCAGCATCGCCGGCTTCATCGCATCGTGCGCGATCAACGCCAGCGTCTGCCCTTCGAATGCATGCAGGTCGTTGGCGCCTGTATCGGCAGCCAGGCCAGCATGGATGCGCTCCACCTCGATCCAGTCGCGGGCGGTGGCCACGGTGGAAATGAAAGGCTTGCCGTGGATCACGCACTGGCGCTTGAGCGCGGTCGCCTCGGGGAAAACCGAGGAAGGGTCCACTGGATCCATCAGATAGACCGCACCGTCCAACGTACGCTCGGCGCCCATGCCCACCACTTCTGCCACCAGTTTCATCAAGCCGCCGTCGCGACCGTAGGGATAGCGCTGCAGGCCGTCGTAGCCGGCAAGGAAGCCGTTGCGCTGGATCGCGTCGTGGGTACGGCCGACCGCACACAGTGTCACGCCCAGTTCGCGCAGCCCGGGTTCGCTGGCGCGCAGCCAGCGGAACAGTGCCGCGCGCACGTCGTGGTGATGGAGACGGTTGGCGGCCAGGCCGATGCGCATCGAAAGCTCCGGGATCGGTAGAAGCGGCAGTGTATGTCGCTATTGGCGGTTTCGGAGGGTTTTACAAATTTCCTCATTGTTGCTGGCAGGGGCGTCGCTAGCGTGGCAGGAGCCGCACCGCGATGCGGCCATGCCCCTGCCTGCGACATGAGGATGTCCACCGTGAATGTCGCTGGCCCTTTGGCCCGCATCGCCGCCCTGTCGCTGTTGTCGGCGCCGGCCTGGGCCGGACAGTGCGAAGGCCCCATCCTGCTTGCCTATCCCGCTGACCGTGCGCCGTTGTCGTCCAGTCAGGACGACACGCCACAGGGGCTGGTGGCCGCCTACCTGGCGCTGCTGCAGGAGCAGGTGCCCACGCTGCGCGCCACACCGGTCGCGGCGACGACGCTGGCCGCTGCCGCGCTGCCTGCAGGGACCCACGCCGTGCTCGGCTGGCCGCGCGCGCAGACGCCGAAAGGCTGGGTGGCCAGCGTGCCCTACCTGCAGGTGCCGCAGGTGATCGTGCGACGCCCCGACGCGCTGCCGATCCACGGCCTGGACGGACTGCACGGTCGCGGCGTGGCCAGCCTCGACACCGTGCCGCTTGCCAGGGTGCTGGAGGAGTCGGGCGCGCATGTGCCGCTGCTGCAGGTGGCGGCGTTGGACAAGGCGCTGCAGCTGCTGATCAGCGGCCAGATCGATGCAGTGGTGGGCAACCTGGTGGAAGTGGAAGCGGCGCTGCGCGATCAGCCTGGCGGCGCGCTGGACGTGGCGGCGCCGGCCGGCTTCAGCGACGCACTGGTACTGGCGGCGCTGCCGGCGTGCGCGCACCTGGTGGATCGCTTCAACCAACTGCAGGCAGCTATGACGGAGGAGCAGCGCGAGGCATTGCGGGCCCATTGGGTCTCGACATCCCCTCGCCGCGGCCACGTGCCGCCGGTGTCGCCCCTGCGCGGCTTGATCGCAGTGCTGCTGATGCTGCTGACAATGGGCCTGGTGCACGCATTGGGCTACTGGCGGCTGCACCGCGAAGGCCTGCGCAGGCAGGCGCTGGAGCAGCAGCTGCAGGAGGTCACCGCCAACCTGCCGGCGGTGGTGTACCAGGCGCGGCGCAGCAGCACCGGCGAGTACAGCGTTCCCCACATTGCCGGCGATGTGCATGCCCTGTTCGGGATCAGCGTAGATACCGCGCGGGTCGACCATGGAAGCCTGCTGGCAGCAGTCCATCCGCAGGACCGCCGCTCGGTGCTGGCCTGCGTTGATGCCGCCGCGCTGGTGCGCGGCCCCATCGACATCACCTTCCGCACGCGCGGCCCCAACGGCTGGCGCTGGGTACGTTCGCACGGGCGACCGATTGCCTGCAGCGACAGCGGCGTGGAATGGAGCGGATACTGGATGGATGTCACCGAGGCGCGCGCACGTACGCAGGCACTGAACGATGCCCGGCGTGATGCTGAGCAGGATGCTGCCGCCAAGAGCCATTTCCTGGCCACCATGAGCCACGAGATCCGCACGCCGATGAGCACCATGCTGGGAATGCTGGAGCGCTTCGGCAGCGGCGCGCTGGATGCGCGCCAGCGCCAGGTACTGGCGACCATCGATGATGCCGCGCAGATGCTGCGGCAGATCCTTGATGACGTCCTGCACAGCCAACGCCTGCAGTCCGGCCCACAGCCACCGCAGTGCCTGCCCACCGACCTGGCCGGGCTGCTGCGTGCGGTGCAGCGCCTGCTGGTGCCGGTGGCGGCAAGCAAAGGGCTGCATCTGCGCTGCGAGGTGGATCCTGCGCTGCAGCGTGGATCGTTGGCCGATGCGCTGCGCCTGCGCCAGATCCTGTTCAACCTGGCAGGGAATGCGCTGAAATTCACCCTGCACGGTGGGGTGGACCTGCAGGTGCGGGTGCTGCAGCAGCGCGAGCGTGGCCAGCAGCTGCGGCTGCAGGTGAGCGATACCGGCGTGGGCATCAGCCGTGAGCGCCAGCGGGCGGTATTTGCAGCATTTACCCAGGCCGACGCCTCCACCACCCGGCGCTTCGGTGGCAGCGGCCTGGGCCTGGCGATCTGCCGGGACCTGGCGGCATCGATGGGCGGGCAACTGCACCTGTGCAGTACGCCGGGCGTGGGCACCACGGTGTGGCTGGACCTGTACCTGCCGGCCTGCGAGGCGCCATCGGTGGAGCATCGTGATGATGCGGCTGGCCTGCACGAATTGCCGCCGGTACGGGTACTGGTTGCCGAAGACCATCCCACCAACCTGCAGCTGCTGGTGCGACAGCTGCGGGATCTGGGCCTGCAGGTGCATGCCGTAGCCAATGGCGAGCAGGCCTGGCAGGCGTGGCAGACGCAACGGTTCGCGCTGGTCATCACCGACTGCCACATGCCGGGCATGGACGGCTTTGCCCTGGCCCGCGCGATCCGCGCCGATCCTCGTGCCGATGCGGCAAGGGTGCCGATCATCGCCTTGACCGCCAGCGTGCTCGACAGTACCCGCCAGGCCTGCCTCGACGCTGGCATCGATCATTTCATCGCCAAGCCGGTCGACCGCCAGGCACTGCATGCCACCCTCGCCGCAGTGCTGATGCCGCTCGATCTGTCAGTGCGCCAGTAGCCGGGCGATGCTGGCGGCGGCGTCGCGACCTTCGGCCACGGCGGTCACCACCAGGTCGGCACCGCGCACTGCGTCACCCCCTGCGAACAGACGGGGATGTGCGGTCTGGAAGGGCAGCTTGCCCTTGCCTCCGGCGAGGATGCGGCCGTTTGCCTGGCCCTCCACGCCATGCTCGGCCAGCCACGACGGCACGCTGGGCGAGAAACCGAACGCGATGATGACCACGTCTGCTTCCAGCAGCGACTCGCTGCCCTCGATCTGCACCGCGTTCTGACGGCCGTTGGCATCGGGTTCGCCCAGGCGCGTCTCGATGACGGTGACGCCGATCACTTCATCATCGGCGCCGGCTTCGATCGACAGCGGCTGACGGTTGAACAGGAAGCGCACGCCTTCCTCGCGCGCGTTGGCCACTTCGCGCGCGCTGCCCGGCATGTTGGCTTCGTCGCGGCGGTAGGCACAGGTGACCTTGGCCGCGCCCAGTCGCACCGCGCTGCGCACGCAGTCCATGCCAGTGTCGCCACCGCCGAGGACCACCACGCGCTTGCCATTGAGGTCGGGCAGGGCGATCTGGTCTTCCCAGCCGGCGATCGGGCGGCCCTGCGGATCATCGCCGCCGACGATGCGGCTGTTCTGCACCAGGAACGGCAATGCCGGCAGCACGCCCTTCAGGTCCTGGCCGTCGAGGCCACCATCGGTGTAGCGATACGCGCCGGTACCGACGAACACCGCATCGTGGGTGTCCAGCAGCTGCTGCAGGCTGATGTCGCGGCCGATCTCCACGCCGAGGCGGAACTGCACGCCCATGCCTTCAAGCACGTCGCGACGACGACGGATCACGTCCTTGTCCAGCTTGAAACTGGGGATGCCGAACTGCAGCAGGCCACCGACCTGTTCGTAACGGTCGTAGACCACCGCGGTGATGCCGGCATGCGCCAGGCGGTCGGCACAGGCCAGCCCCGCGGGGCCGGCACCGATCACCGCCACCGTGTGGCCGGTGGGCTGCACCGCCGTCATGTCCGGCCGCCAGCCGGTAGCCAGCGCGGTATCGACGATGTACTTCTCCACCGCGCCGATGGTGACCGCACCAAACTCTTCCAGCGTGCAGCTGCCCTCGCACAGGCGATCCTGCGGGCACACCCGGCCGCACACTTCCGGCAACGGGTTGGTGCTGTGGCACAGCGTGGCTGCTTCGTGGATGCGGTTCTCCTGCACCAGCTGCAGCCATTGCGGAATGGCGTTGTGCACCGGGCACTTCCAGCTGCAGTACGGGTTGCCGCAGTCCAGGCAGCGGCCTGCCTGGTACTGCGCATCCTCCTTGCCGAACTTTCCGTACAGCTCACCCCAGTCGCCGGAGGTGCGCAGTTCAACCGGGATGCGCTGCGGCATGGTCCGGGGCAGGTCGAGGAACTGGAAGGCGTGCTTGCGGCTCATGGCGGACTCTGTGGATTTCCGGATGCCGGCCAGCGGCCGGCACTACAGCGGTGGGGAAGCCGGTGCGCCCAGTGCATGCGGCGCATCCGTCACGTGCGGTGTGTCACGCCGCGCGGCGCAGGGTTTCGGTCAGCGACTCGATGCTGGCGGCCTTGGGTTTGACCAGCCAGAACTTGCCGATGTAATCACGGAACTCGTCCATGATCTGCTGCGCCCAGATGCTGCCGGTCAGTTCGCGATGACGGCCGATCAGGCGGTGCAGGTGCTGGCGGTAGTTCTCGAACCCTTCGGCGGAGACGCGATGGATGTCGATCAGCTCGTGGTTGTAGCGGTCGACGAAATCGCGGTCCACGTCCAGCACGTAGGCCAGGCCACCGGTGAAGCCGGCACCGAAGTTGAGGCCGACCTTGCCCAGCACCAGCACCACGCCGTCGGTCATGTACTCGCAGCAGTGATCGCCTGCGCCTTCCACTACCGCCAGTGCGCCGGAGTTGCGCACGGCGAATCGTTCACCGGCACGGCCAGCGGCGAACAGCTCGCCACCGGTTGCGCCATATAGGCAGGTGTTGCCGATGATGGCGGTGCTGCGTGCCTCGAAGCGTGCGCCACGCGGCGGACGCACCACCAGGCGGCCACCGGCCATGCCCTTGCCGACGTAGTCGTTGGCTTCACCCTCCACTTCCAGGTGCAGGCCGCCGACGTTGAAGGCGCCGAAGCTCTGCCCGGCGCTGCCGCGGAAGCGCAGTTCCAGCGGCGATTCGGCCATGCCCTGGTTGCCGTGCGCGCGCGCCACGGCGCCGGCCAGGCGGGTGCCGATGCTGCGGTCGGTGTTGTGGATCAGGAAGCGATGCTCGCCACCGCGCTTGTGTTCGATGGCCTCGGCCAGCAGGCCGTCCATCTGCGTGGCCAGGCTGTCCGGAGATTCATACAGGCGCTGTGCGGCGCAGTGGCTGCCCGGGTAACTGGCGTCGGCCAGCAGCCGCGACAGGTCCACGCGCACGTCCTCGCGCGGCGAGACCTCAAGCTGGCGCAGCAGGTCGGTGCGGCCGACGATTTCCTGCAGCGAACGTGCGCCCAGCACCGACAGCCAGCCGCGTACTTCCTCGGCCAGCAGGCGGAAGAAGTTCTCCACGCGCTCGGGCTGGCCGGTGAAGTGGTTCTCGCGCAGGCGCTCGTCCTGGGTGGCGACGCCGGTGGCGCAGTTGTTGAGGTGGCAGATGCGCAGGTACTTGCAGCCCAGCACGATCATCGGCGCGGTGCCGAAGCCGAAGCTGTCCGCACCCAGCAGCGCTGCCTTGACCACGTCCAGGCCGGTCTTCAGGCCGCCATCGGTCTGCAGCAGGGTGCGCCCACGCAGGTCGTTGGCCACCAGCGCCTGGTGCGCCTCGGCGATGCCCAGTTCCCACGGCACGCCGGCGTAGCGTATCGAGCTGACCGGGGAAGCACCGGTACCGCCGTCATGGCCGGAAATGGTGATCAGGTCAGCACCGGCCTTGACCACGCCCGCCGCGATCGTGCCGACGCCGGCATGGCTGACCAGCTTCACCGACACCAGCGCGGTCGGGTTGACCTGCTTGAGGTCGTAGATCAGCTGCGCCAGGTCTTCGATGGAGTAGATGTCGTGGTGCGGCGGCGGCGAGATCAGGCCGATGCCCGGCCTGGCATAGCGCAGGCGTGCGATCAGTTCATTGACCTTGTGCCCGGGCAGCTGGCCGCCTTCGCCGGGCTTGGCGCCCTGCGCAACCTTGATCTGCAGCACTTCAGCATTGACCAGGTATTCGGCGGTGACGCCGAAGCGGCCCGAGGCCACCTGCTTGATCTTGCTGCGCTTGTCGGTGCCATAGCGCGCCGGGTCTTCGCCACCTTCGCCGGAATTGCTGCGGCCGCCGAGGCGGTTCATCGCAATGGCCAGCGCTTCATGCGCCTCGGGAGAGAGCGCACCGAGGCTGATCGCGGCGGTATCGAAGCGCGGGAACAGATCGCTGGCCGGTGCCACTTCGTCCAGTGGTGTCGGCGTTGCCGCCGGCACCAGCTGCAGCAGATCGCGCAGCGCCGACGGCGGGCGCGCATGCACGGCATCGCAGTACTGCTGCCACGCACGCGGGTCACCGCTGCGCGCTGCGCGCTGCAGGGTGGTCACCACGTCCGGGTTGTACATGTGGTACTCGCCGCCGTGCACGTACTTCAGCAGGCCGCCGACATCCACGCCCTGCTGGGCGTCCCAGGCCTGCGCGCACAGTTCGCGCGCGTCGGCATCCAGGCGCGCGAAGCCGGCGCCACCGATGCGCGACGCGGTATCGGGGAAGCACAGATCCACGACCTCCGGCTCCAGGCCGATGATCTCGAACAGCTGCGCACCGCGGTAGCTGGCCACGGTACAGATGCCCATCTTCGAGATGATCTTGGACAGGCCCTTGTAGATGCCCTTGCGGTAGCGGCGGCCGATCTGCGACTGCTCACCGCCCTTGCTGAGCTTGAGGATGCCGCGTCGGCCGAGGTCGAACAGGGTCTGGTAGGCCAGGTACGGATACACCGCCGTGGCACCGAAGCCGAGCAGGCAGGCCATGTGGTGCGCGTCGCGCGCGGTGCCGGTCTCGACGATCAGGTTGACGTCGCAGCGCAGGCCCAGCCGTGACAGGTGGTGGTGGATGGCGCTGGTGGCCAGCAGCGCATGCACCATCGGCCGCCCGGCCACCGGGTAGCGGTCGGACAGCAGCAGCATCACCATGCCGTCGCGCGCAGCCTGTTCGGCCTCGACGCAGATGCGTTCGATGCCCGCACGCAGGCCTTCCTCTTCGCTGTAGGACAGGTCGAGCAGGCGGTTGGCCTGCACGTACTGGTCCATCTTCAGCAGCTGGCGGAGCTTGCGCTGGCTCAGCACCGGCGAGTTGAGGATGACGTGGTTCACCGTCTCCGGGCCGGCATGGAAGATGTTGGTCTCCTTGCCGAGCTGGGTGGACAGGGACATCGCGCAGTCTTCGCGCAGCGGGTCGATCGGCGGGTTGGTGACCTGCGCGAAGGCCTGGCGGAAGTAGTCGTACAGCGGACGGCTGCGCTGGCTGAGCACGGCCATCGGCGTGTCATCGCCCATCGAGCCGGTGGCTTCCTGCTCGGTCTCGGCCAGCGGCCGCAGCACCTGTTCCACTTCCTCGCTGCTGAGCTGGTACAGCTTGTGGTAGCTGCGCAGGGTGCTTTCGTCGAACGGCTCTTCCACCAGCGACGGGTCGATCAGTTCGGTCTGCAGGTAGGTGACGCCCTGCTGCAGCCACTGCTTGTACGGTGCACGGCCGCGGTTGATGCGGTCGATGGCCTCCGAATCGAGCAGGTCACCGCGCTTGAGGTCGATGGCGATCATCTCGCCCGGGCCGAGCTTGCCCTTGCGCACCACGCGCTCGGTCGGTACTTCCCACACGCCTGCTTCGGAGGCGACCAGGAAGTGACGATCCGCGGTCAGCATCCAGCGCGCCGGGCGCAGGCCGTTGCGGTCGAGAGTGCACACCGCGTAGCGGCTGTCGCAGGCGACGATGCCGGCCGGCCCGTCCCACGGTTCGCTGTTGAGGCCGTGGAACTCGTAGAACGCAGCCAGGTCCGGGTCCTTGAATTCCAACGACTGCGTTGCCGGCGGCACCAGGATGCGCAGGGCCTGGATCAGCTCCATGCCGGCGGACACCATCAGTTCCAGCATGTTGTCCAGGCTCTGCGAATCGGAGCCGTGCATGGAGATGACCGGGTCGAACTCGCCGATGTCGAAACGGGGCGTCTTCCACACCTTGCTGCGCGCCTGTGCCCAGCGCCGGTTGCCTTCGATGGTGTTGATCTCGCCGTTGTGGGCGAGCATCCGGAACGGGTGCGCCAGCGGCCAGCGCGGCAGCGTATTGGTGGAGAAGCGCTGGTGGAACACGATGGCGCTGGAGGCCAGTTCGCGCCGCTGCAGGTCCGGGAAGAAGCGGCTGAGCTTGTCCGGCAGCACCATGCCCTTGTAGCTGATGGCGTTGGGGCTGAGCGTGGTGACGTAGTAGTCGGCGTGCGCGCGCAGCTGCTGTTCGCTGCGGCGGCGGGCCAGGAACAGGGCCAGGCCGAAGCCGGCGTCATCCTGGCCGACGCCGGCATCGACGAACACCTGCTCGATGCGCGGCAGGGTGTCGCGTGCCAGTTGTCCGCAGACGCTGTCGTCGGTCGGTACCTCGCGCCAGCCGGCCACCTTGCAGCCCACCGCTTCGATCTGCTGCTGCAGCTGCGTGCGGCAGGCCTGCGCGGCATCGGCATCGTGCGGCAGGAACACCAGGCCCGCAGTGAAGCGCGCGCCGACGGCGATGCCGGCTTCACTGGCCAGCAGTTTCAGGAAGGCATCGGGGCGGCGCAGCAGCAGGCCACAGCCATCGCCGGTGAGCCCATCGGCGGCGACACCA
The DNA here is from genome assembly GCF_040548715.1 of Stenotrophomonas sp. 2694. Taxonomy (NCBI): domain Bacteria; kingdom Pseudomonadati; phylum Pseudomonadota; class Gammaproteobacteria; order Lysobacterales; family Lysobacteraceae; genus Stenotrophomonas; species Stenotrophomonas sp. 2694. Next base: position 279,625 of record NZ_JBEPSG010000003.1, on the reverse strand, counting down.
CCACGGTGGGTCATGCGCGAGAGCGCAGCGATGGCGGTATCCACCAGCAGGCGCGAAGGCTGGTCGTCGAGCTGGGCGACCATGCCAAATCCACAGGCATCGCGCTCGGAGCGCGGGTCGTAAAGCCCTTGGCGGTTGCGGGGGGCCATCTCTACCTCGATGCAGATTGAAATGAACGGGGACACTCCTGCCCGCTCTGTAGAGCACGCCCTGTACGTCATGGTGGAGTGTGCCGCGCATGGCGCGGCCCGTCGGGAAGCCGCTTGGCGCACGCCCATACGGCGTTGCTCACCTTGCGCAGGCACTCGCCTGCGCGGCGGCGCGCGCCTTGTCTGGCCGCACGCCAAGTGCCTTCACACTCACCCTGACGCACACGCCGTGCTCTTCCTGGAGCGCATCATGAGGCCACCGGATGCCTCGACTAGATCACAGGTTGCTGCAACGCCGCAATACACGGTTGCAGGCGCAACCAAAGCGCCGGCAAACGCTTGCCGGCGCGGGGTTCCTCAGCCGCAGCGGACGCCGCTTACCACGTCCTTTGCGTCCACTTCGATGTTCAGGCGGTCGCCCAGGAACTCCATCGTGGTGACGTCATTGGGGTGCAGCACGCGCAGCTGCTTGGCCGCGGCATCTTCCTGGGCCTGCTTGCCGAGCGCTTCGGTGTAGGGCTGGCCGACCAGGCTCTGCACCTGGCTGGCATCGCAGTTGCCGACCGGCGGTGCTTCGGTGGCCTTGCCGGCTTCGTCGGCCGGCGCCTTGGCGGCCTCGGCGGCCTGCTGTGCGTGGGCGGTGGCCGAATCCTGCTCATCCAGCGACGGCGCCTGGCAGGCGGTCAGGGCCAGCACGGCCGGCAGCAGCAGGGCGGAGAGGGAACGGGCGCGGATCGGGAACGACATCATGACTCCGGAATGGAAGGGACGGTGAAAGGCCGAGCATAGCGGCGAACCCGCCCTCACGTGTTTGTCTTGCGTTATTGACGTGGCCACGCCGCGCCGATCGGCAGACTGCAGGCATGCCAGCGACCCCCACACCCGAACGCCAGGCCGCGCGCGCCGCCGGCCTGCGCTACGTCGATGACACCCAGCCCGGTTTCAGCCGCGTCCGCGCCGGCAAGGGTTTTTCCTATCGCGATGCCGATGGTCATGCCGTGCGCGATGCCGCCACCCTGCAGCGCATCCGCGCGCTGGCCATTCCACCGGCCTATACCGCCGTGTGGATCTGTGCCCGCGCCGATGGCCACCTGCAGGCCACCGGCCGCGACGCGCGCGGGCGCAAGCAGTACCGCTACCACGCCGACTGGGCGGCCGTTCGCGACGCCGGCAAGTTCGACCGCACCATCGCCTTCGGCCAGGCGTTGCCAGCGCTGCGGCGGCGCCTGGGCCGCGACCTCAAGCGCAGCGGTTTTCCGCGCGAGAAGGTGCTGGCGGTCGTGGTCGCGCTGCTGGCTGACACGCTGGTGCGGGTGGGCAATGAAACCTACGCGCAGGAGAACAAGTCGTACGGCCTGACAACGTTGCGCAACCGTCACTTGGACCTGCTTCGGGGTGGCCGGGTGCGCATGCGCTTCCGGGGCAAGTCCGGGCAGTTGCAGGAGGTGGTGGTCGGTGACCGTCGGCTGGGCGCGCTGGTGCGCAGCGTGCAGCAGCTGCCGGGTCAGGCCCTGTTCCAGTACCGCGACGACGCGGGCGAGGTGCAGCCGGTGGATTCGGGCGCGGTCAACGACTACCTTCGCGACGTTATGGGCGAGGACTTCACCGCCAAGGACTTCCGCACCTGGGGCGGCACGATGGCGGCGGTGCAGGCCTTCGCCGCCACCGAGCTGCCCGAGCCGGCCAGCCAACGCGCGCTGGCCAAGGCGCAACGCGAGGTGGTGTGCCAGGTGGCTGCGCGCTTGGGCAATACGCCAGCGGTATGCCGCAAGGCCTACATCGATCCCTGCGTGTTCGCCGGTTGGGAACGCGGCGAACTGACCGCACTGGCGGGCCTGCGCGGCCCGCGGCAGTGGGAGCAGGCGACACTGAAGGTGCTGCGCCGGGCCCGGCGGCTCAGCCGCAAGGCAGGTCAGCCGCAGTAGATGGCGGTGATGTTGTTGGTGCGGCCGGTTTCGATGGTCAGGCGATCCCCACCTTCCGTGGCTGCGCCGGCGGCCGGATCGGCAGCGCCGCTGGCGGTGTTGCCGCTGCGCTCGCGACTGCCGCGGGTTACCTGCACGTGCAGGCTGTCGCTGTCCACGCGCGCACGTTCGATGGTCATGCCCGAAGCGGCCAGGCCGACTGCGCCGCGCACCTTGTCGGTGTGGCACTGGCCTGAAATCACCCCATCGATCGGCTGGACCTGGGCGACTGGGCTGCTGCTGCAGGCGGCGAGAGCGAAGCAGACGGCGGCGGTGGCAATGGCATGTTTCATGGGGGACGTTCCTCGTGTTGTGGCCTGCAGGGTGCGACGACACGCGTGGTGGCGGAATGAATGCCGTGCACGCGATGGACACAGTGCGCTCACTGCCGCCAACAGCCTGCGTGGAGACACTGCACGAGCGGCGCACGCCGCCCCCGGTACTGCGGCGCACGCGCCCCGGTAGTGCCGGCCGCTGGCCGGCAACCCCCATCCTCCCGAGGAGACCTGCATGGCCACCACCAAGAAGACCCCCGCCCGCCGCAAGGCATCGCCGAAGGTACGCAAAGGCACCCAGGCAGCGCCCGCCGCCGCCGAAGCCACCACGTCCGATCGCCCGCGCGTGGTGAAGACCGCCACCCGCAAGACCGCCGCTTCCGATCCACGCGCGGCGCGTGTCGCAGCGCGGCAGCGGCGCCTGCAGGACCAGGAAAAGGCGAAGGATGTACGCGTAGCGAAGAAGGCGGCAAAAAAGAAGACCGCCACCCAGGCCGGACCGCGCCATCAGCCGGAGAAGATGCCGGCGCAGCATCTGGCCAAGCCCGGCCACGAGCATGCACTGGAGCTGGCGCCGCGCTTCCTGGCCCCGGACTATGTTGGCAGCGGCAAGCTGCAAGGGATGCGAGCCATCGTCACCGGTGGTGATTCCGGCATCGGCCGGGCGGTGGCGGTACTGTTCGCCCGCGAAGGCGCCGACGTTGCCGTGCTGCATCTGGATGAAGCCAAGGACGCCGAGTTGACGCGTCAGCACGTGGAAAAAGAGGGCGGCCGCTGCGTGGTGATCGCCGGCGACGTGCGCGACCCGCGCTTCTGCAACAAGGCAGTCAAACAGGTGGCCAAGGCGTTTGGTGGCATCGACATCCTGGTCAACAACGCGGCGTTCCAGCTGCACTGCGAGCGCCTGGAAGACCTAGAAGACGCGCACCTGCAGGAAACCCTGCAGACCAACATCGGCGGCTACATCCAGATGGCACGCGCAGTGCTGCCACACTTGGGCGAGGGCGCCAGCATCATCAACACCGGCTCGGAAACCGGCCTGTTCGGCAGCAAGGCACTGATCGATTACTCGGCTACCAAGGGGGCGATCCATGCGTTCACCAAGGCGCTGGCCAGCCAGTTGCTGCCACGTGGCATCCGGGTCAACTGCGTGGCGCCGGGTCCGGTGTGGACGCCGTTGAACCCGGCCGACAAGCAGGCCAAGGACGTGGCCGAGTTCGGCAAGGACAGTGACATGGGGCGGCCGGCACAGCCCGAAGAGCTGTCGCCGGCCTATGTGTTCCTGGCCTCACCGGCCTGCGCCAGCTACATCAGCGGGGTGATCCTGCCGGTGATGGGCGGGCCGCGCGGTTAGCGCGCGGCGGCAACGCCCTTGGGCGCGGCAGTGTAGAAACCGGCGATGCGCGGTATGAACTGCTGCGGATTGGCGCCGACCAGATTGGTCAGCACGACAACGGCGAGCTCGCGCTCTGGGTAGACGATGAAGGCCGAGCGCGCGCCGCCCATGCCACCCACCTGCAGGTCGGGTGCGGTGTTGAACACCGGCCAGCCTGCGGCCCAGTCGCCGGCACTGCCATCATTGAGGCGTTCGGCCGACCACATCTGCTGCACCGCGCGCTGCTCCAGCAGGCGTCCCTCCTGCAATGCAACCAACCAGCGCGCGGTGTCATCGGCCGTGGTGAGGATGCCGCCGCCGGCCCACAGGCCGGGCGGCATGTCGTAGAACCAGTGCGACAGGCGCGGCGGCGCATCCTTTGCATCGGTGGCGCGTGGCAGGTAGCTGTACATCGTCGCCACATCCGGGATCAGGTCGTAGCTGTCGCCGAACGTGGTGCGTGCCATGCGCGCGGTGGAGAACTGGCCGGTGGCCAGGAAGCGTTCGTAGGGCATGCCGGATTGCCGCGCGATGATCCTCGCCAGCAGCAGGTAGTTGGTCTGGTTGTACTGGAAGCGCTCGCCGGCCCTGGCCTCTGCCGGCAGCGCGCGGACCGCCTGCCATGCATCCTGTTCCGAGCCCCCACCCAGCAATCCCTCTGCATCGAGGATGTCGGGCAGGCCGGAAGTGTGGGCGAGCAGCTGGCGCACCCGCACCGCCCGCCAGCTTTCGGGCAGGTCGTCGAGATAGCGCGCGATGGGCGCGACCAGATCCACCCGCCCGTCCTGTGCCAGCTGCGCCAGAGCGACGCCGGTGAAGGATTTGGTGGCCGAGTTGAGCGGGAACCGGCTGCTGCGGGTGGCGACCACGCCGTTCTCGACGTTGGCCAGCCCATAGGTTTCCGACAGCACCACCTGGCCATCCTTGACCACCGCGATCTGCAGGCCCGGGATGCGCTGTTCCTGCATGGTCTGGCGGATGAAACGACGGGTCTGGTCGTTGGCCTGGTCCTGGTTGGCAGAGACGGCGGCGAAGGGCAGCAGGCTGATGATCATGAGCAGGGTTCGTAGCGTCTGGCGAGGCATGCGGGTTCCCGGAGGACGGAAAGATCGGCGGCGATGACGGCTGCCGCAGGCGACAGGCCATGGGTCGGATGCGCGCCCGGCGTAAAAGGTTTAAGCCGGCTGCGCGCCCTACCGTTCGTCGGCCCATGACTTCCGGGGGGTTGACTACAGGTGTCGTCATGGCAACAGTAGCGACACGTGTAGTCAAGGGAGTGTTGTCATGCGTGGCAAGACCATCGGGGACCAGGAACTGGCCCTGCTGCAGTATGTGGATGAGCAGGCACCGGCCAGCGTCGGCGAGGTCGCCAGCGGCTATGGCGAACCGCGCGGACTGGCCCGGTCCACGGTGTTGACGATGATGGAGCGCCTGCGCGCCAAGGGTTACCTGCAGCGCAGGCAGCAGCAGGGTGTCTACCGTTACCAGCCCACCCGTGGCCCGGAGAGCGTGCTGCAGGGCGCCGTTGCCCAGTTCGTCGACAACACGCTGCAGGGCTCGGTGTCGCCATTCGTGGCGTACCTGTCGCAGCGGCAGAAGGTCAGCGACAACGAACTGGCCGAACTGGAAGCGCTGGTGGCCGAACTGCAATCGCGTCGCCAGGAGGACTGAGCCATGGATACCTCGATGTTGATTCCGATGCTGGAACGGCTGGGTTGGACCAGCCTGCAGACCGTGCTGCTGGTGGCGCTGGTGTACCTGCTGTGCCGCGCGCTGCCGGCACTGTCGGCGGCCACCCGTTGCCGGTTGTGGTGGCTGGTGTCGCTGCAGGCGGTGGTCGGTCTGTTGTGGAGCCAACCGCTGCAGCTGGCCTGGTTGCCCGCACCCGATGCGGTGGCCATGACGACCGTGGATCTTGCGGCGGACGCGATATATACGATGGCACCGGAGGCATCGGCGCACCTGCTGGCGAACACGCCGATGGGTGATGTCGGCAGCACCCCGGTGGCCTGGTGGGCGTTGGCCCTGGCCGCGCTGTGGATGTCCGGTGTACTGCTGATGGCGTTGCGGACCTTCGGCGAATGGCGCCGTTGCCGTGCGCTGCTGGCGGCGTCGTATCCGTGCGAGGACCAGGCGCTGGTGCAGGCGCTGCAGCTGGCCTCGGATGCGCACGGCCTGCGCCGCGCGCCGCGCCTGTGGATGAGCGACCAGGTGGACGCGCCGCAGCTGGTCGGGCCGTTCCGCCCGGTGCTGCTGCTGCCGGCGGGAATGAACGCGCTGCAGGGCGATGCGCTGGACCTGGCGCTGACCCACGAGCTGCAACACCTGCAGCGTCGTGACCTGCAGTGGGGGCTGCTGCCTGCCTTGGCCCAGCACCTGTTCTTCTTCCATCCGCTGCTGCGCCTGGCCGTGCGCGAATACGCCCAGGCCCGCGAGGAAGCCGTGGATGCGGCGGTGGTCGGCCAGCACGGTGCCAGCCGCCATGCCTATGGCCGGTTGCTGCTGCAGCTGGGTGTGGCGCCGCAGCCACACCTCGGCGTGGCCAGCGCAGCGCCCAGCACCACCAGCCTCAAGCGCCGCCTGCTGTCGCTGCAGTCGCACCGGGCGTGCCCACGCCTGCTGGCCGTCGGCTTGACGCTGGTCGTGTTGGCCGTGGGAGTGGCGCCGATGCGGCTGGTGGCCGCGCCTGTCCCGCCTGCACCGCCTGCACCGCCGCGCGCTGTGCCAGCGCCGCCGCCGCCGCCCGCAGCACCCCCGGCGCCGGCAGCGCCGCCTGCCGCAGCGGTACCGGCAGAGCCGGCCGACTGGGCCGAGCCGGCAGAACCGGCCGAGCCTGAGGAACCTGCCGACGTCAATGAAGACGAGGAGCAGGACGCAGGCACCCATGCGCACTCGCAGACCACCATCGTCACCCATGGCCAGCTGGATCTGGGTACGCCGCCACAGCAGGCCTTCGTCCTCGTCGATCACGGCCAGGCGTTCGCCAATGCCGGCATGGACGATGTGATGCAGGCGCGCAGCCGGCTTGGTGACGGCCCCGCCCTGTGGTTCCGCCAGGGCGACAAGCGCTACGTCGTGCGCGATCCGATGCTGATCCAGTCGTTGCAGCGTGCCTATGCCGGCGCCGTCGACCTGAGCCGCCAGCAGAGTGAACTGGGGCGCCAGCAGAGTGTGCTGGGTCGTCAGCAGGGCCAGCTCGGCCGCGAGCAGGGCGAGCTGGGCAGGCTGCAGGGCGAAGAGGCGCGTGAGATCGCCCTCGCCGCCGCACGGGCTGCACGCAGTGCGATCAACGATCGCGACATCAATCGCGAAGCGGCAGCCGAAGCGGCGCGGGCTACACGCGGCGCGGTGGATGATGCGGCGATTGCACGCAAGGCTGCGGCCGAAGCACAGCGCGCATCACAGGTTGCCCGCAACCAGGCGCTGCAGTCCGAGCGTAGCCGCGAGATGAGCCGACTCGCCAGCCAGCAGGCCGCGCTGGGAAGCCAGCAGGCGGCACTGGGCAGTCAACAGGCCGCGTTGGGTGAGCGCCAGGCACGGCTGCAGGCACAGGCAGCGAAGCAGGCAGAGCAGGTCATCGCGCGTGCGCTGGCCAGCGGCAAGGCCGAGCGGCTCTGACAGAGCGGAGCGCCGGGCCATGCCCGGCGCCCGCAGCGGCGCGTATGCGAATGGAATTCGCCGGGCAGGGCCCGGCGCTACCCCATCAACCGCAGCTGGCGCGTTCGATACGGTTCTGCGCGTCCACCTGCACGGTCACCCGGTCCTGGCGGAAGTCCATGGTCACCGCCATCCCCGGTTTGACCACGCGTGCGTTGCGCGCGCCACTGTCGGCCACCAGCTTCTTGATCGTCGCTTCGTCGGCGGTCTTGCCGGTGAATGCGTCCAGAGCCTCGGGGCGGCACTCCTGCGGACCATCGGACACCTTGGCTGGCAGGCTGCCGGCATCGGCGGAGGCGTTGCCACCGGCATGGCTGCAGGCGGCCAGCGGCAGGATGGCTGCAAGCAGCAACAGGGGGGATCGACGCATGGCAGTACTCCTGGGTGGTGTTCAGTAGCGGCAGTGTCGCCGAGCCCTGTGTCAGTGATGTCAACGCGGCCTGGATCCGCCCTCTCCGTTCATCCGCTTACCAGCGCCAGGGTTTCCCGTTCGCGCTGCTCTTCCCGCACCAACCGCTGCAGCAGCAGGGCCAGGGTCACCACATCCTGGTGGTTGTGGTCGGCCACCCGGCGCAGATTCACCGCATCACCGCCACGCAGGTAACGCAGCCATGCGGCGGGGGCTTCCGAGCCGGGCAGGTCATCTTCGCGCACCACGCGCAGCAGTTGCCGCTCGATGGTGGACAGCTTGCAGTTCTCCCACGTACCGCGGTAACGGCGGCGGGTGGGATACAGCAGGTCGACATGGTCCAGTGCGGTGATGGGATCGGCCTGGCGGGCCAGCCGATAGCGTGTCTTCAGCAGTGGGGCATCGTAGCTGCGGCCGTTGTAGCTGCAGAACACGGTATGCGGCTGCAGCCAGCTGGCGAAAGCGGCCAGCATCTCCTCCTCGGCAGCCATCGTCGACATCAGCAGCTGGCGGATGCGCAGGCCTTCGCCACGCTGCGGGCACACATGCCAGTCGGCGGCGCCGATCATGAAGGCGCGGGTGCCGGTGCCGCCGGCCAGGCCGGTGGTCTCGGTATCGAAGAACAGCAGGTCGCGCGCAGCCACGTGCTCACCCTCGCGCTTGGCGAAGGCCAGCGACAGCGGCATGGCGGGAATCGGCTGCGGCAGCAGTGACTCGATCAGGAACAGGCCGGGCGCAATCTCGTTGCCGGGCAGTTGGCGATCCTGCGCGCTGGCGCGTGCCGGCGCAGGGCCACCCCGCGAGCGCATGCCGAGCAGGCGATGCAGGCTGCCGACCTCGGGCCGTCGCAGTGCTGCTGGCGCAGGCGTGGTGGTGGCGGTGCCGGTCGGCTTGTGGCGGATCTCCTGTTCCACCCAGGCAAACACCGAACGCTCGGCCGGTGGCTGCCGCGCATCGTTGGCGGCCATCAGTGCCGGCGGCGTCTGCTGCGTCGGCGCGGCAGGCGTGGCTGCTTTCGGGTCACCCGCCTGCTTGCGAAGCAGCCGCAGCTTGTCCAGGCTCAGGCTCACGGGGCGATCAGCTCCATCGGGTCGCGTGTGCTCACCACCACATCGGCCACCTGCTGGCAGGCCTGCGCATCGAACAGGTCGAGCACGCGCAGCGCCAGCGCACGCGGCGAGGTTTCATCCTGTTCCTGCGCGGCCAGCACCGGGCCGACACAGGCCGGGCAACCCGCCTTGCAGTCGCAGCGCTGTACCAGTTCGCGCGCGCGCTGCACCAGCTCGGCCTGGCGCTGCCACAGCGGCTCGCTCAGGCCGACGCCACCGGGGAAATTGTCGTACAGGTATACGGTCGGCACGAATTCCTGCAGCAGTTCCACCGCGCCAGGCTCGCCATCGCTGCCCCGCAGCTGGCCGCGCCCGCTCTGGTCGGCAATCGCGATCCAGGTGCCATCGCCGTTGCCCACCGACTTCTGCAGGTCGCGCGCATCGGCCATCACCGCCACCGTGGCTACGATGTGCAGTGCATAGGCGGCGCCGAGGAACCCATCCAGCGCATCCTGCTTGCTGGCGAAGGCGCGCAGCAGCAGCGCCTGCGGCAGCTGCCACCACACCGCGGTGGTGTGCAGTTCCTGGTCGGGCAGGTTGACCGGGCCGTAGCCGATGTTCTCGTGGGTGTAGTACCGGATCTTCTTGTAACCGGCCACGCGGCGCACCACGTGCACTTCGCCATGGTGCGAATCACCACGGCCGGCCACGCCGCCATCGAAACGGTCCAGCACCTTGAGCCTGGTGAAGTCGATGCTGTCGGTGTAGTAGTCCACGTGGGTGCGGGTGACGTAGGCCTTGCGGCCCTCCCAGTCCAGCGTTTCCACCTGGTAGGGCGTGGACTGCACCATGTGGATGGCGCCTTCGTACAGGGTCAGCGCTGCAGCGGAGTAGTCCACTTCGGCGATGATCTGCTGGCGGCCATCGCTGCGGTCGACCACCACGAAGTTGCCATCGGCCACCGCGCGCAGGCTGACCGCGTTGGCCGGATAGCTGTCGGCGATCCACTCCCAGCGTTCGCCTTCGCGGTGGATGACCTCGGTTTCGGCCAGTGCTTCCAGGAACACTTCAGGATCGATCGGGCCGAAGCCATCGCCGACCCGGAACGGCAGTTCGAACGCCGCGCAGCGGATGTGATCGAACAGGATCAACGGCTGGTCGGGCGCGATGCGTGCGTGTTCCGGCGACGCCTCGGCGAAGAAGTCCGGATGGCGCACCACGTACTGGTCCAGCGGCTGCGAACTGGCCACCATCACTCCGAGTGCGGGCTGCTGGCGGCGTCCGGCGCGGCCGAAGCGCTGCCAGGTGGCAGCCACGCTGCCGGGGTAACCGTTGAGGATCACCACGTCCAGGCTGCCGATGTCCACGCCCAGTTCCAGCGCCGAGGTGCTGACGATGCCGTCGATGTTGCCGGCACGCATCGCACGCTCGGTCTCGCGGCGCTCGGTGGGCAGGTAGCCGCCGCGGTAGGCGCGGATACGCGGTGGCTTGCGCGGATCGTGATCGAAGATGTCCTTCAGGTACTTGGTCAGCACCTCCACCATCAGCCGGGTCTGCGCGAACACCAGCGTCTTCAGGCCGGATTTGATCGCGATGCGGGCGATGCGGTTGCTCTGCGAGCGCGCCGAGGCACGCAGGCCCAGATCGGGGTTGATCACCGGCGGATTCCACAGCAGCACCTGCTTCGGCCCGCTGGGTGCACCGGATTCGGTGATGGCGGTGACCGGTGCTTCGATCAGCGCCTCGGCATGCGCCTGCGGGTTGCCGATGGTGGCCGAGCACAGGATGAACTGCGGTTGCACCCCGTAGAACGCGCAGATGCGCTTGAGCCGGCGCAGCACGTTGGTGACATGGCTGCCGAACACGCCGCGATAGGTGTGTACTTCGTCGATGACGATGTAGCGCAGGTTCTCGAAGAACTGCGCCCACTTGGTGTGATGCGGCAGGATCGCCTGGTGCAGCATGTCCGGGTTGGAGACCACGATGTCGCCATGCAGGCGGATCGCCTGCCGCGCGTCGCCCGGGGTGTCGCCGTCGAAGGTGAAGGCCTTCACCCCGAGGTCGCCGGCGCGGTTGAGCTCCAGCAGTTCGGCCACCTGGTCCTGGGCCAGTGCCTTGGTGGGGAACAGGTACAGCGCCTTGGCCTTGTCCTGCATGGCAGCGCTGACCACCGGCAGGGTGTAGCACAGCGACTTGCCGCTGGCGGTGGGGGTAACGATGGCGACGTGGTCGCCACGCTGGCTGGCCTCCCAGGCCTCTGCCTGGTGGCTGTAGAGCTGTTCGATGCCACGTGCCTTCAGTGCTGCAGTCAGGGCCGGTGGCACGGAATCGGGAATCGGCGCGTAGCGGCCTTCGCGGCCGGGAATGGCGAAGCTGCCGGTGATGCGGTCCTGGTAGCGGCGCTGCAGGCGTGCACTGAGCAGTGCGCCATCGCGCGCGGGCAGGCCATCGCGGGTGGCGAGCTGCTGCTCCGCATCGGCGGTGCGCTTGGCGAGTTCGTAGGCCATGGGAAGTCGATTTTCAGGGGTTCACATGGCAACACAGATGGATCTCAGCATGTGAGACGCCGCGACGGGATGGCGTGAATCATTCAGTGCCGGGGGCCGGGCGCGCCTTGAGCGCGGCGCCAAGTGCGGCAGTGCGGCTGACGGACCGACGAACACACACGACGAGCATCAGCACGTGCCAGCCCGCCGCCAACAGCGCGAACAGCTGCCAATGGAGTACGCCCGGCCAGCCCAGGTCCGGCCGCTGCGGCAGGGGCAACCAGATGACGCCGAGCACTTGTAAAAGCAGCAGCAGGCCGAGCCAGGCCAGGTGCCAGAACCCCCCGCTGGCCGGGTAGCTCAGCCGGTCGCTGGCCAGGCACCATCCTGGTCCGGCGGCCAGCACCTTGCCATCACAGGCGCGTACATCCAGGCGCATCGAGCGACCCGTGGTGAATCCCTCGGCGTCCACCCACTCCCATGGAAGCTGCACGCGCAGGTCGTTGCCCAGCAGCCACGCCCGCGATGTCTGTCCGTTCCGCTGGTATGCGCGCAGGCGCCCCTGCACCTGCAGCACGCGCTGTGCCGTCGCAGGGCCACTGCGGCGCGGTCGACCCAGCCAGAACCCCAGGCCGGCAATGGCGAGCAGGGGCACTCCTGACAGGTAGCTGACATCACGCGGCAGGGGCAGGCAGAGCAGGCCGGACGCATCGGCAGCGGCCCATAGCGCCAGTACCGCGATCAACAGCGCGGACGGGCGCAATCCGGGTCCGCGTCGCATCGCGACTTCTTCCGGTGTCTCCAGACGCTCGCCCCGGATCCTGCTGGCGGCTGCAACCGGTCGCATTGCGGCCACATGGAATCCATTGAGACGCACCACAACGGCCCAGCGTTCGCCCAGCACCACTTCGGCGTCATTGTCCGCCGCAAGGTGTGGGCATGCCTGCCGCGGCAGCAGCACGGGAATGCCACCCAGCAGGCCGTCGGAGACCGGGTAGTGGCGGCTGACGGAGCCTCCGGTGAACTTTCCGCGCAGTACCTGCACCTGGTCGTCATGGACGCAGCCGGTCAGTGCGCGCACCGTTGCCAGTGCCGCGTGTTCATCGGCATCCAGCGTTCGCAGTGCGCTGCTCCGGCGCAGCGAGGCCAATCCGGTGCGGACGCGCGACGTCCATTCGGCAACGGCGGCAACGATCATCGCCAGCAGCAATGCGAGTACGACCAGCAGCGCAGCGCGGGACATCAGCGGCCGAACCGCTGCAGCGACATGGAGGTGGAGGGCGGTGCCATGGTCGACAGCGGAATTGGGAAATACCGCAGCTTGTCGGCCCAGCGTCCTGATGGGAATGACGATTGTTGCAAACTTCGGCGCGCCGGCCGGGTCCGGTGATGCGGGACACAGCCTGAACGCCCACGTGGTTGCCAACGAAATCTGAAGCCCGCATCCGTATCCTCGACACTTGGACGCAACAGGCAAGGGCGGATGGCTGTGGCAAAACGCGCAACGCAGGGAGCACTTCTGGCCGGCCTGCTGCTGGCCGGCATCGCGCAGGCGCAGCAGGCGCCCGTGGCAGTGCCCGATCCTGCCCCTGCAGCCCCTGCAGCCCCTGCAGACGCGCCGGCGGCAACCACGCCGGTTTCCAGCACCCTGCCGCAGGACACCGTGACCACGCTGGGCGAAGTGCGCGCGCTCAAACCCGAAGACGACCAGCCGCTGGACCTGTACCGCTTCAAGAACCCGATGCGCGCGGAGAACAACCGCTTCAGCCGCGACTGGAGTGAGCCGCCCTCGCCCGAGCAGGTCAGCATGGGCGGCGGTTACATCATGATGGGCGTGGTCAAGGGCGTGATGGCTGCGGCCAAGGGCCTGAACAAGATCACGGGTGGCCCGGACCAGATCCAGTCGGCCATCGCGCGGCCGCCACCGGAACTGAGCGCCGAGCAGCAACGGCGCGCGCTGCAGTTCTGCGCCCAGCAGGATGGTTGCGGCGCACCGCCGGAGAAGTAGGCGTTATCCTGCGGGCCTTCCCTTCGAGGCTGCCTGGATGCCGCTGCGTACCCTGTTCCTGCTTGCAACGCTGAGCCCGCTTGCCGCGTCCGCCAGCGACCTGACCGATGGCGGTTCGTGCCGTAATGGCGCGTTCCCTTCGGAACAATCGGGCTTTGCCCTGGCCAAGGTGGTGGGCACGCCGCGCCTGTTCCTGCTGGGCGACATGGACGGCTGCCCGGCCAAGGGCGAACCCGCCTGCCGCCAGCGCAGCTACGTGGTGAGTGGCGACACGGTGGTGACCGGGCGTGATCTTGGTCGCTACCGCTGCGCGTTCTTCCCGAACAAGGTGGGTGGCAGCGCAGGCTGGGTGGATCGCAGCAAGCTGCAGGCGTTGCCGGTACCCGCGCCGACGCTGCAGGCCTGGTCGGGAGACTGGAAGGACAGTGACAACGGCCTGCGCATCCGTGTGCGTGACGGCCGCCTGCACGTGGAAGGCGATGCCTACTGGCCCTCGGCCAACCCGACGCCGGCAGAACGCCCAGGCGGCCCGAACATCGGCGCGGTAAGCGCGCAGGCAGTACCGCGTGGTGCCCAGGTCGACTTCGTGGAGGACACCTGCACGGTGCACGCGCAGCTGCTGGGCGATGTGCTGATCGTGGCCGACAACAGCGAGTGCGGCGGCATGAACGTGCGCTTCAACGGTGTGTATCGGCGCAAGTAGATCCACGCCATGCGTGGATGGTGTTCGCGATCCAAACGGTGGGGTCAGGGCCCTTTCGTAGGCGAAAGGGATCCGACCCCGGGATCAACCCCGGGATCAGCGTCGGCGCTCAAGCCACCAGAGCAGCGATGCGCACAGCACGAACGCCAGCCACCACGGCCAGCGCGGCCCTGGTACACGCTGGCTCGCCTGCGCGGTTGCTGGCGCGGCAGTGGTCAGCCGCTGCGCGGTGGCATCAGTCATCGCCTGCCGGTGCAGGGCAGGGGCCTGCTTCGGATCGAACACGTAGCGCCACTGCGTGCGGTCGCCGTGCTGCAGGCGCTGCCAACCGGCCTGGCGCGGCCACCAGCCCGCGCATCGTGTTGTGCCGGTGGTGCTGTCGACGATCAGCGGCACGCCATCGCCGCGTCCGTCGAAGGCCCGCAGCGGTGCCTGCACGCCGCACAGTGACTGCCGTTCGCCGGCCCAGGCCAGTGCCTGTGTCGACCACGGTCCTTCGGTACCGGGCTGCGCGCGAGCGAGGGAGGCGAACACCGTGCTCCACAACTCACCGTGGCGATCCTCGCGACCGGCCAGTACCCAGCGCCAGCTGTCCGTGATCGGCAGCAGCCCGATGCGCCCCTTGCCGACGGCGCGCCACCCACCGATGGGCTTGCCGTCGCGATCCTGCAGCAGGGGGCGACTGTCGGCTGCCTGCAGCGCCAGGTACTCCAGCGCCGGCAGCGCCGCGGCGTGCGACGCGCGGTCGGCGTCTTCGCCATCAGCGGTGGGCAGAGTGCCGGCGGCAAGCGGCCCGCGACGTGCCTGCAGCATCGTTGCGTCACCCTCGCCGGGCATTGCCGCAACCTGGCTGCCGGCATCGCCCTGCACGGGCAGGCCGAGATCGCGCAGGCGTTGCCGTGCGCTGGCTGATGGCGCGCCGGTACTGCGCACCAGCAGGCCCAGGCCATCGCGCAGGGCCTGGCGCACGGCCGCCAGCTGAGCGGCACCGAGCGCGGCCAGGCTGCGTTCGTCGAGCAGCAGCAGATCGCTGCGCGCCAGCGTGGAGGCGTCCAACGCCACGTTGCCGTCGCCCAGGCTGAGGCCTGCGCCGGTCTCGGCCTGCACCTGTACGCGGATGCCGGCATCGGTGGCCCAGCGCCGCAGGTACTTCAGTTCGGCGCCGGGGGCAGCCGAGCGCACCAGCACGCGCAGCGGAGCGGCGGCCAGTGTCTGCTGCGGCACCGGCACGCTGTCGGCCACATGGCCCTGCGCATCCAGCAGGCGCAGCTGGAACACGCTGCGGGCCTCGGCGCGGGCGATGCCGCTGAGTTGCACATGGCCGTCCGCCGCCAGCGGTGCACGATCGACCACCGCACCGGCCGGGTCCAGCAGTTCGGCCTGCGCGCGGTCTACCCCACGTGCCTGTGCGTGCACATCGAAGCGCGCACCGGGAGCGGTGTCCACGGGCGGCTGCAGGGCGATCCAGCCGTTGGCTGCAGGGGGTGCCTGCCAGCGCGTGTCGGCGGGCAGTGCGGCATCGCGGTCACGCGCGGCCAGGCCGGCACCGATCAGTGTCACCGTGGAGGTCGGATAGCGGCGCAGTGCGGTGGCCAGGTCCGGCACGCGCGCTGCACCGGCCATATCGGTTGCTTCCGGCAGCAGCACCCGGGTGCCGCCGGTGGGCAGTGCACCGGTCTTGTCGGCCCCGGCGCCGATCACCACCAGGCCGGCCAGGGAAGCGCGCTGTGAGGGCGGCAGCAGGCAGACGTACAGCAGCGCAGCGGCGGCCGCCTGCAGCGTGAGCACGGCGATAAGACGGCCGCGCCCTCGCGTGGGCGAACGCAGTTGGCGTGCACTGGCCACGAGCACGATCAGCGCCAGCGCCACTGCGACCCACACGTTCAATGCCGATGTGCTCATGGCTGTGCCTGCAGCGCGTCGAGGTAGCGCTGGCCCATGGCATCTGCCGCACGGCGTCGCATCACCTGCGGCAGTGGCCGCTGCAGTGCGCGCCACAGCTGCGCGCGCAGGCGCTGCCGGCACTCGGTGCAGCCGGCGTCGATGCGTAGTTGTTCGATGGCGGCAGCCAGGTCCAGTGCATCGGGCAGGAAGGCGTTGTTGCGCTGCTGCCAGGCGGCCAGCATGTCCAGATCGGGCGTGCCGTCCTCGTCGCCCAATCGCTGCCAGGCCTCGACGACGGCCGGATCGGGCGGCGTGCGCGCGGCCAGCGGCAGGTTGCGGCTGGCCAGCCCGGCACGGTCGCCGCTCAGGCGCCGGCTCTCGTCGATCGGCGGCAGCTCCGGGCCGACGCGCGCCAGATAGATGCGCTCGGCCTGCTGCACCTGCTTGATGAACGCCAGCGCTTTGTAGGCAAACGGCAGGGCCTGCTCGGGGCGGCCCTGGCGCAGCTCGCCTTCGGCCGACCACATCTGGTCCAGCGCGGCCTTCAAGGTGGCGCGTGTCTGCGGGTCAAGCAGCGTCGCCGCCTCGGCGTGGTCGTGGGTATGCCCGTACTCGGACAGCACGTCGGTGGCGCTGCCGAACACCGGTGGCGTGTCATTGCCGCTGGCTGCGCCACCGTGGTCGTGGCCGTGCTCGTCGTGTGCGCCGGCCTCGGCGCCGTGACCGTGCTCATGATCGTCATCGTGTGCGTCTGCCGCCGGCGTATCGCTGGTGGGCAGGTCGCTGGTCGGCGGTGGCTTCGGCGCGCCCTCGCTTTCTTCGCCCAGGAACTGGCCGTAGCGCAGGCGCAGGATGCGCTGGTCGACGCCGATCGCATCGCTGCGCTTGACGAAGGTATCGGCGGCTACGCTCCGGCGTTCGCGGATCAACGCCTCGGCGTCGATGATGATCTGCCGCTGGCTGCGGAAGTACGCGGGCAGGGTCTTCTTGATGCGGCCTTCCAGTTCGGCACCGAGCACGGCCTCGGCGCTGGGCAGGCGCAGGATCACGCTGCTGCTGCGACCGACCTGTGCTGCCGGCGCGTGGTTGTCGCGCACTTCCAGTTGGGCGATCACATCGTTGCCGGGCTGTGCGCCCAGCGCGGCCAGATCAAGGGTATGGGCAAAGCGCCGTGCCTTCGCCTCGCCGCTGCCGCTGAGCGGCACGCTGCGGCGTACGAAGGTGATGTTCTCGCCGCTGCCCTGGGTGATGGTGATCGACAGCGTCGCCCGCGCGGAGACGCCATGATCGTCGCTGGCCTCGAAGCGCAGCGTCCACTGCCGTTGCCCGGGGGTGCCCAGCACCAGGCTGGTGGCAGGCTCGATCACGCGCACCGTCGGCGCACGGTCGGCGACCACGTCGAGCCGATGCAGGCGGGTTTCGGCCAGCGCCGGTTGGCTGATCACGCGATACAGCACCGGGGTACGCGCTACGTCCTGCGCCTGCCATTCACCATTGCGCTCGCGCAACGGAAGGCGTCGACCGTCGTGGAACTGCAGCCAGGCGCTGCTGGGTGCACGGTCGAAGCGCAGTGACCAGGACAGGCGACTGTCGGCGGCGACCTTGGCGTCGAGTGCGTTCTGCGTACGCGTGGGTTGGCCGGTGTAGGCCGGTGCGTCGATGCGCAGTCGAGTGGACTGCAGGCGCAATGGACCGGCCTTGGTGCTGCTTTGCGGCGAGGCAGGCGCCGTGGGGCGCGGTGCGCCGCTGTGCGGCCAGCCCAGTGCCAGCACGGCGACGACGATGCCGCCGATCCAGCACAGCGCCACTGCCCTGCGTGGCCAGCGTGGTCGCAGCTCGGGGAGGTTGTGTTCAAGTGCAGCCAGCACGTGGGTGCGCTGGCGCTGTTGCAATGGGTTGAGCGCAGCGCCATCGGCAAACAGCAGATCGGCGCTGTCTTCGCTGGCGCCACTGGCATCGAGCCTGCGCTGCAACCAGCGTCGGTCCAGCTGCCGGGCGCGCATCGTCGCTGCGGCCACAATGATCAGCAGGGCCACGGTCGCCACGACGCAGGCGATATCGAATCCGGACACGCGCAGCGCGAGTGCCGCTGACGCCAGCGCCCACGGCAGGCCCAGCAGCAGGGTGATCGCCGCGCGGCGCCGACGTGCGCGCTGCCATGCCTGTTGCAGCCTCTTCATGGTGCAGCCCTGCGTCGCGCGCTGCTCGCCATCCAGCGCTCAAGCGCGAACAGCAGCACGATCACCAGCAGCAGCCAGGCGGTGGGTTCGCGCAGGGGCGGCGTTGCGGCGGGCAGGGCCGCCTGGCGTGGTGTCTGGTCCTGCGCATCACCCAGCTGCGGCGTTGATGGCGGTTGCAGGGCCTGCAGCAGGTCGCGCGGCAGGCCGTCATCGCGCAGTGCACTGTTGCGGGCCACGTTCCATTCGCCGGGCAGATGCAGCAGGCGGCCCTGGCCGATGCGCTGCTGCCACAGCAGCGGTGCATTGTCTGCATCGCGCAGCAGTACGGGTGCACCCGCTGGCGGCTTCGCAGCGGTCAGCAGCGTGCCGCCCTGCTGCAGCCAGCGCTGCCAGGTGCCAGGCAGCGCATCGTTGGCGGTCCAGACGCCGATCTCGCCGCGGGCAGGCAACGCGTCGTCGGCCAAGGGGGCCGCCAATGGTTGCGTGCTCCACGCGCGCTGCAACGCGCCCAGCCATTGCAGCGCAGCGGCCGGTGCATCGCTGCGCGTACGCAGGCGTGGTGCCTGGGAAGTGTGTGGCGGCGCGGTGACGGCCAGCGCGTGTGGCTGCCACTGCACCTCGCGCGACAGCTGCAGGCGGGCACCATCAAGGCCGGGCAAGGGATCGGGTACGTGTACGGTCAGCGCGGTGCCGGCCGGCAACTGCGCGTCCAGCTCGCGCAGCAGGCTGGGCAGGGCAGCAGCGTCTGCCGGCGCGGGCTGGTCGATGGTGGGGAAGCCCGGCGCCAGCCAATGCCAGTTGCGCGCATCGGTGCTGCCGCGCAGCGCGGTCGCGTCCAGGCCCGGTGCCACCACCGTCCACGCTGCTGGCACGGGCGCAGGACCGGTCAGCGCCGGGCGCGCCAGCAGCAGGGCCAGTGCGGCCAGCAACAGCAAGCGCACCAGCAACAGCGGCCAATCATCGAAGCGGATGCGCTGCCGCGGTCGCACCTGGGCGCGCAGCCAGCGCAGCGCAGCGAAATCCAGCGGCGTGTAGGGATGACGGCGGGCGAGGTGGATAAGCAATGGCAGCAGCCATGCGGCCAGCGCCGCCAGGCCCAGCGGGAACAGCAGGCTCATGCGCCGCCCCTGCGGCCGAACAGCGCCTGCAGCGGCTGGTCCAGCGGCTGATCCAGCCAACCGGTCGCGCAGGCGATGCCACTGGCCTGCAGGCGCGACTGCAGCGCGGCGCGCGCCTGGGTGAAGCGCTGCAGGTAGTCGGCGCGGATCGCGGCGCCATCGCCGAGAAGTTCATCGCCCGTTTCCGGATCGCGGAAACGATGGCCTGCGTCGAAGGGGAAATCGCGCTCGTCGGCCGTCAGTACCTGCAGCAGCATCACCTCGCGGCGGGCGCTGGCCAGCTGCTCCAGCAGCACGATGCCCGCGTCGTCGAAACCATCGCCGATGGCCAGCAGCAGATCGCCGGGGCGCACGCGCTCCCACAGCGGTCGCAGCCGCTCTGCGGCCGGCCATGCGCCGCGCGCCTGCAGGGCATGCAGCTGCAGATGCACGCGGTCGCGCTGGCGCGCGCCATGCGCGGCCGGCACCAGCTGCAGGCCTTCGCCGTTGATCGCCAGCAGGCCGAAGCGATCACCCTGCTGCAGCGCCAGCTCGACCACGCAGGCAGCCAGCTGCCGCATGTGATCCAGGCGGCTGCGTCCGGGCGCTGTATGGTCGGACTGGCCCGCCGAGGCCGTGGCATCGAGCAGCAGCCAGACGGTGATCGGGCTTTCGCGCTCGGATTCGCGCACGAAGAAGCGGTCCGAGCGCGCATACAGCTTCCAGTCGATCTGGCGCAGTTCGTCACCGGGCTCGTACGCGCGGTACTGGGCGAATTCCAGGCCGGCGCCGCGGCTGCGGCTGGCATGCTGGCCGATGCCGCTCGCACCGCTGGCCAGGCGTGGCCGCAGGCGCAGCGCACGCAGGCGCGCACGCAGGTCGGGTGGCAGCAGCAGCGGCGTGCCTGCGGTCACCAGTGGATCAACCCGGGAAGGGAACGGCCTGCAGCAGTGCGGCGACCACATCGTCGGCCCGCTTCTGCTCGGCTTCGGCGGCAAAGGACAGCAGCAGGCGATGGCGCATCACCGGTGCCGCCAGCGCCTGCACATCCTCGCGGGTGGCGGCGAAGCGTCCCTGCAGCAGGGCGCGCGCCTTGGCGGCCAGCACCAGCGACTGCCCGGCACGCGGACCCGCGCCCCACTTCACCCACTGGTTGATCGCCGCCGGTGCGCCATCGCCGGGGCGGCTGGCGCGGACCAGGCGGGTGATCCAGGCCAGTACGTCGGGGCTGACATGCACCTGGCGCACCGCCGCCTGCAGCGCGATCACCGCTTCGGCATCCATCACCTTCGGCACGCTTTCCGTGGCACCGCCGGTGGTCTGTTCAAGGATCTGCCGCTCTTCTTCCTCGCTGGGGTAATCGACCAGCACATGCAGCAGGAAGCGGTCCAGCTGTGCTTCGGGCAAGGGGTAGGTACCGGCCTGTTCGATCGGATTCTGCGTGGCCAGCACGAAGAACGGCGCCGGCAATGTGTAGGTCGTGCCGGCGTAGCTGACCGTACGCTCCTGCATCGCTTCCAGCAGCGCCGCCTGGGTCTTGGGCGGGGTGCGGTTGAGCTCGTCGGCCAGCAGCAGGTTGGTGAAGATCGGGCCCTGCTGGAAGCGGAAATGGCGATGACCGGTGCCGTGGTCCTCTTCCAGCAGTTCGGTGCCCAGGATGTCGCTGGGCATCAGGTCCGGGGTGAACTGCACGCGCCGGAACTGCAGTTCCAGTGCCTGCCCCAGCGAGCGCACCAGCAGGGTCTTGCCCAGCCCCGGGGCGCCTTCCAGCAGGCAGTGGCCACCGGCCAGCAGGCCGATCAGCAGCTGCTCGACCACGGTGTGCTGGCCGACCACGGCGTGGGCCAGGGCGCTGCGCAGCGCGTGCAGGCGCGGCAGCAGGGAATCGAGGTCGGGGGAGGTCATGGGCGTGGTCCGTTCAATTGTTCAATGCGTACATCACGATGTTGACGCCGAAGCGGGTGTTGTCTTCGGCCAGGAAACGCTTGTTGCGCCAGTCGTAGTCCCACTCGCAGCCGTAATCCTTGTTGCTGTAGAGCAGACCCAGCCGGCCATCGACCTCGATGCCTTTCAGGTAGTCGTGCACCAGGTCATCGCCCCAGCCGTTGAGCTCGAAGCTGGTCGCAGGCGGGCCGTCGGGGAAGCGGAAGAAGCTGCGGTACAGCGCGTGGCTGTTGGGCAGTTTCTGCAGCGCCTTCGGCCCGAACAGCCGGCCCATCTGCGCTTCGAACGAGGTGGCGAACAGGCCGTCGATATCGTGGTTGCAGTCGTCGACGAAGACGAAGCCACCATTGCGCACGTAGCGCACGAAGTTCTGCCGTTCGGCGGCGTTGAACTCGACCAGGGTGTGCCCGGCCAGGTAGCAGAACGGCGCTTCCAGCATGCGCGGGTCGGCCAACGCCACCACGCGTTCCTGCGGGTCCACCCGCAGGGAGGTGTAGTCGATCAGCGAGGTGATCAGGTTGGACGGCATGCGCGCGTCCACGTCCCAGTCGCCGGAGTCGTACTGCAGGCGGGTGAACCAGAAGTCGTAGCGCGAACTGCGCGGGCCTGCCTGCGCCCATGCCGGCAGCGCCGCCGCCGAAGCGGCAGCGGCCAACCAGCGCAGGCAGGCCCGCCGATCCATCAGACCGCGTCGGACAACGAGGTAAAGGTGAAATCGCGCAGCTTCATCGGCGGAATCATCATCACGAAGTTGGACTCGTCACCGGCCACGCGCACCGGCTTGCCCAGCTCTTCGATGTTGTTGAGCATGATCACCGGCGATTCGTTGAAGCGGAAGTTCTTCACCGGATGCTTGATCTGCCCGTTCTCGATGTAGAAGGTGCCATCGCGGGTCAGGCCGGTCAGCAGCACGGTCTGCGGATCGACCATGCGGATGTACCAGGTACGGGTGACCAGGATGCCCTTCTGGGTGCCGCGCACCAGTTCGGCGGTGCTCTTCTCGCCACCGCTCATCAGCAGGTTGCCGGGCGTGGCCTTGGCGGTCTTGCCTTGCTTCTGTGCCCAGAAGCGCGAGTAGTCGAGGTTGGCGACCTTGCCGTTCTCGATGATGGCGATGCGCTCACGCGGCATGCCCTCGTTGTCCCACGGCAGCACCGGCGCGTCCGGGTGCCACGGGTCGGCATGCATGTTCACGCGCGGATCGTAGACCTGCTCGCCCAGCTTGTTGCCACCGCCCTTCTTCGACAGGAAGCTGCGCCCTTCATCGGCCGAGCGTGCGCTGAAGAAGTTCATCATGAAGCTGATCAGGCCGGCGGCTGCTGCTGGCTCCAGGATCACCGTGTACTTGCCGGGTTCCAGTGCCTTGGCTTCCTGCGACTCGGTCGCCTTGCGCATGGCGATGCGGATGTCCTGGTCGGCCTTGAAGTCGGCAGCGTCCTTCAGGTTGCGACCCACCCAGCCCGAACCACGGCCGTCTTCGGTGCGCACGGTGCAGGTGTAGTCGAAGTTGGTGGTGCGCTGGTAGCCGAAGTTGCCATTGCTGTTGGCCGTGGCGTAGAAACCCTGGCCGTCTTCGAGGAAGCCGGCAGCGATCAGCCCGTTGCCACGGCACGGCGCGATCGAATCGGCGGCGACCTTGGCGCGGAAGGCCGGATCGATGGCGGCGGTGGATTCGCTGAAGGTCGGGCTGGGGCGGTAGGTCTGCTTGCCGATGGCCGGCATGAACTCCGGGTTTTCCGGGGCCAGGCGGGCCAGGTCTTCGGCGCGACGCACCACGCGCTGCAGCGCCGCGTCGTCGAACTCGTTGATCGAGGCGGTACCCACGCGCTTGCCGAAGGCCACGGTGACGGCCAGTTCGGTGTTGTCGACGATGCCGCTGGTGGACACGTTGTTCAGGGCGAAACGGATGTTGCCGTTGATGGAACCGGCCAGTACGGCCGTGCACTCATCGGCCTTGGACAGGGCGATGACCTTGTCGAGGATGGCCTTGGCCTGGGCTTCGGTGAAGATACTCATGGTGTAAGGGCTCCTGACCGGTCAGCCGAGGCTGCGTGCGGTGTTGATGACGTTGATGCCGTTGAAGCGCGCGGTGGACGAACCGTGCGAGACCGCCGAGACCTGGCCGGGCTGGCCCTTGCCATCGAAGAACGAACCGCCCAGGCGGTAGTCGCGTTCATCGGCCACGGCGCTGCAGGCATTCCAGAATTCCGGCGTGCGGATCTGGTAGGCCACGTCTTCGAGCATGCGGGTGATCTTTCCGTTCTTGATCTCGTAGAACAGCTGGCCGCCGAACTGCGCGTTGTAGCGCTGCTGGTCGATCGAGAACGAACCATCCCCGATGATGTAGATGCCGTTCTCCACGTCCTTGATCATGTCCGACACGCTCAGCGGCGACTTGCCCGGCGCCATGGACACGTTGGCCATGCGCTGGAACTGCACGCTGGACCACGAGTCGGCATAGCAGCAGCCATCGGATTCGGTCTTGCCGAGGATGTGGGCCTGGTCGCGGATGGTCTGGTAGTCGACCAGCTTGCCGTTGCTGATCAGGTCCCAGCGCTTGCACTTCACGCCTTCATCGTCGTACGCCACGGCGCCGAGGCTGCCCGGCTGGGTCTTGTCGGCAAAGATGTTCACGTGCTCGCTGCCGTACTGGAAATGCTGCTCGCGCTTGTCCAGGGTGGCGAAGCTGGTGCCGGCGTAGTTGGCTTCGTAGCCGAGCACGCGGTCCAGTTCCAGCGGGTGGCCGATCGACTCGTGGATGGTCAGCCAGGTGTGCGACGGATCCAGGATCAGGTCGTACTTGCCGGGCTTCACCGACGGCGCCTTCAGCTTCTCCTGCGCCTGCTTGGCCGCCGCGATGGCATCTTCCTTCATGTCGTAGGACGAGCCGTAGTTGACCACGCCATTGGGCGTGAGCACCTTGCCGGCAGCCGCGCCATCGAGGTACTCGTAGCCCAGGCCCATCGGTGCGGACAGGCCTTCGCGGGTGCGGAACTTGCCGCTGGCCTTGTCGATGGCGGTGATCGTCATCGGTGCCCAGATGCGGTGCACGTCCTGGTCGATGTAGGAACCGTCGGTGGAGGCGAAGTACTTCTGCTCGTTCACCAGGAACAGCATCGAGTTGACGAAGCTGGCACCGGCGCCCATCGCCGCAGCGTTGACGTCCAGCAGCAGGTCGACCTTCTCCTTGATCGGCACCTCCATCGCGTTCTTGCGGATCGGCGTCTTCCAGCTGACCTCGCCCACGCCCGGCGCCTTGGCCAGCTGCACCGGCGCGGTCTGCACGCCTGCGTTGGCCTTGGCGATCGCCGCGGCCTGCTGCGCGGCACGGGCCACGTCGGCGGTGCTGAGCGCATTGGTGGCGGCAAAGCCCCAGGCGCCGTTGACGATCACGCGGATGCCCACACCGGTGGACTCGGTGTTGACCACGTTCTGCACCTTGTCCTCGCGGGTGATCACGAACTGCCGCAGGTAGCGGCCGATGCGCACGTCGCAGTAGGTGGCGCCGGCGCTGCGCGCGGCCTGCAGGGCGGCGTCGGCCAAGCGCTTCTTCAGCGCAGGGTCGAGGCTGGACTGCAGTTGCTCGGCGGCGATCGCCTTGCCGAAGAACGACGGCACGATCAGGCCGCCAGCGGTAAGCCCGGTCAGGGCCAGGAAGTCACGTCTGTGCAAGGCTGCTCTCCATGAAGGACGGGTGGCTCAAGCGCCGAGACTGCGCGCGGTGTTGATGATGTTGATGCCGTTGAAACGGGTGGTGGACGAACCGTGCGAGACCGCCGACACCTGGCCGGGCTGGCCCTTGCCGTCGAAGAACGAACCGCCAAGGCGGAAGTCGCGTTCATCGCAGATGGCGGTGCAGGCGTTCCAGAACTCCGGCGTGCGGATCTGGTAGGCCGCATCCTCGACCATGCCGGTGATCTTTCCGTTCCTGATCTGGTAGTACAGCTGGCCGCCAAACTGCGCGTTGTAGCGCTGCTGGTCGATGGAGTACGAGCCGCGGCCATGGATGTAGATGCCGTTCTCCACGTCCTTGATCATGTCCTCCACGCTGAGCGGCGTCCTGCCCGGCGCCAGCGAGACATTGGCCATGCGCTGGAACTGCACGCTGGACCACGAGTCGGCATAGCTGCAGCCATGCGAGGCGTCGCGGCCGAGGATGTGCGCCTCATCGCGCGTCGCCTGGTAGTCGACCAGGATGCCGTCGCGCACCAGGTCCCAGCGCTGGGTCTTCACCCCTTCGTCGTCGTAGCCGACCGCGCCGAGGCTGCCCGGCTGGGTCTTGTCGGCGAAGAAGGTGACGATGTCGCTGCCCCAGCGGAAACCAGCATCGCGCTTGTCCAGCGTGGCGAAGCTGGTGCCGGCGTAGTTGGCCTCGTAGCCGAGCACGCGGTCCAGTTCCAGCGGGTGGCCGACGTTCTCGTGGATGGTGAGGAACAGGTTGGACGGATCCAGCACCAGGTCGTACTTGCCGGGCTTCACCGAGGGCGCCTTCAGCTTCTCGCGCGCCTGGCGGGCGGCGGCGATGGCGTCCTCGACCGGGTCATAGGAATCACGGTACGCAGTGATGCCACCGGGCAGCTGCACCTTGCCGCGTGCATCGCCATCAAGGAACTCGTAGCCCATGCCCATCGGCGAGGACAGGCCCGCGCGGGTGCGGAACTTGCCGCTGGCCTTGTCGATGGCAGTGGCGGTGAAGGGCAGCCAGATGCGATGGATGTCCTGGTCGATGAAAGAACCGTCGCTGGAGGCGAAGTACTTCTGTTCGTTGACCAGGAACAGGGTGGAATTGATGTAGTCGGCGCCCGCATTCAGCGCGGCGGCGTTGAGCGCCAGCAGCAGCTCGACCTTGTCCTGGATCGGCACTTCCATCGCATTGCGGCGGATGGGTGTCTGCCAACGCACCTCGCCGACCGCCGGGGTGGGCGCCAGCTGCACCGGGCGGGACTGGATGCTGGCATTGGCGCGGGCGATGGCGGTGGCCTGTTCGACGGCGGTGCGCACCGCCGCTTCGGTCTGCTGGTGGGTGGCGGCGAAACCCCACGCACCGTTGACGATCACCCGCACGCCCACACCGGACGATTCGCGGTTGGTCACGTTGCCGACCTGGTGCTCGCGGGTGATCACCGACTGGTTGAGGTAGCGCCCGATGCGCACGTCGCAGTAGCTGGCCTTGGCCGAACGCGCGGCAGCGAGGGCGACCTCGGCCAGGCGCCGGCGCTTGGCCGGGTCGACCGGGGCCAGCAACTGCTCGGCGGCGATCAGCCGCGAATGCGGCAGGGCCAGGCCCGCCAGGCCCAGAGCGGAAAATGCCAGGAACTCACGTCGTTGCACAGCGTCTCTCTCTCACTTCCGTGCGGCCGGCAAAGGACCGATCCGATCACGTCAACTCCTCGACTTTCGCCAGCGGCGGACATTCGGGCAAGTGACTGCAGTCATGGTCGGGGAGGGTTTCGGCAGGGCTTGCAGCCCTGCACCTGCGGTAGTGCCGGCCGCTGGCCGGCAACCTCAGCAGCAACGTCAACGTCAAAAGCGGGCTCTCCGTGGGATGGTGGGGCGGTGTGGGGTGGCAGGACACGCCGTAAACCCGTCCATGGGGGCTCGATGGCGCCATCCATGGCGCCAACGGTCCTGACACCCCACACCGCCCCACCTCTGACAGATCTCCGCGGCTGTTGGTAGGTGTCGACCTTGGTCGACACATCTGTCAGGTATCGAAATAAATCTGGGGTCAGATCCGTTTTCCGCAGGAAAACGGATCTGACCCCAAGAGCCGTTCCAGCAGATCGCGGAAAACTGTCGAAGGCGGGAGGGGGCCGGTGGCGGGGGTGTCCGCGGCATGGATGCCGCGGCCAAGCCCCCAAGGATGGGTTTACGGCGTCCCCCGCCACCGGACCCAACCCGCCATCCCACAGGAAGCCCGCATTTGCTGTTGCTTCGGCTGTTGCCCCGGCTCCTGCCTCTGCAGGTGCAGGGCGCAGCCCTGCTCACTACCCCCCTCGTGCACAATGAGGCCGACCCCGCCTGGACGCCGTCTCGATGTCGAGCAAGCCGTATTCAGAAGCCTGCGAACGCAACCGCGAACCGATCGCCGCTGCGCTCGACCCGTGGATGGGAGATCGCCACCGGGTGCTGGAGATCGGTAGCGGCACCGGCCAGCATGCTGCTTTCTTCACCGAGCGCTGGCCATGGCTGCGCTGGCAGCCCAGCGACCATCCGGATCATCTGCCGGGCATCGAGGCCTGGCGCGCGGAGGCGGCGCTGCTGAACCTGCTGCCGCCGGTGGCGCTGCAGGTGGAACTGCCGCCAGCGCCCGGCCTGAGCTTGCCGGAAGGCAGCACGTTCGACGCTGCATTCAGTGCCAATACCCTGCACATCATGAGCTGGGAGCACGTGCAGGCGTTGTTTGCCGCACTGCCACCCCTGCTGCGCCACGGCGCGTTGCTGGCGGTGTACGGCCCGTTCAACTACGGCGGTCGCTACACCAGCGACAGCAATGCGCAGTTCGATGCGTGGCTGAAGGCGCGTGATCCGCGCAGCGGCATCCGCGATAGCGAAGCGGTGCAGGCACTGGCCGCCGACAACGGCTTTACCCGCCTGGGGGATGTGGCGATGCCGTCCAACAACCGTCTGCTGCTGTGGCGGTTGGGGTGATCAGGCGTCGGGTTGTTCAAACTGCCGCAGGCAGCGCTGACAGCTCATATCGATGGCATCGAGCAAGCGGTTCAGTACCGGGTGACAAATCCCCTCCGCGTGGAGTTCCGCATGTAACTGTCGCGCGAGCGTGGGAAGTTGGCTGGCCATGTCGAACAATCCAGACAGTGCCTTGTCTGCATCAAGTCTCATTGCCTCAGCGGTAGACCGCCAATCCATCAAGCGGACGTCCCACCAGCGGTAGTGGCTGCCAATCTTCATCGCCATCTTGATCTTGCGGTGCTCAAGTTCGGTGTAGGGCAGGGCACTGGAGATATCGTACAGAGGGGCAAGGCGGGCCCTTCCCTGGGCGCCTATCAGCAGCGAATAATTCTTCGCGTGCGCATCCGTGCCGCCGATGAGGTAGTTGAATTGCAGTGCCTGCAGCAGTGCCTCGACATCCGAGCGCGGTTGACTGGAGTGATCCCATAGCGCTCGTGCAAGATCGGCAGGACCGGGTCCACCCTGATTCTGATACTTGATTTGGGGCATCACGCCCAGAGCCTGGCAGAAGTCTTCCTGGTGTACACGCTGCCATCCAGCCGCCGTACGTATGCGGTCGTATCGCCTTACGGAGATTGCCTGTGCGTCTTCCACGCAGATCATTTCAGCAAACGCGGCGGACATGCCAACGTGTCTGGCCAGACGTAGGCAGAACACCTCATTCTCGATGAATCCGTCGTAGTCGCCGCTGGGTGGCTTGAGGATATGGGTCGTTGGAATACGACCGGCGGGAATCTCCCAGCCCCCGTCGTCGCGCTGTAACAGGGCGATCTTGGCTTGCGCCCCGGCCAGGCTGAACTGTCCGACATCATCGAGTCGGCGTGCTGCGGCTTGGTCCAC
The DNA here is from genome assembly GCF_040548715.1 of Stenotrophomonas sp. 2694. Taxonomy (NCBI): domain Bacteria; kingdom Pseudomonadati; phylum Pseudomonadota; class Gammaproteobacteria; order Lysobacterales; family Lysobacteraceae; genus Stenotrophomonas; species Stenotrophomonas sp. 2694. The sequence goes on along the minus strand of NZ_JBEPSG010000003.1, from coordinate 250,912 downwards.
ACGTACACGCTGCAGGCGTTGGGCGATTTCATGCGTGGACAGTGGCTCCTGCCTGTCGCTCTCGCCCGAAAGGACGGCCGCGAGCCGTTCACTTCTCACAAACTGGACGGCTCCCGCGCAGTCCTCACCCACGTGGGAGAGCAATGCGACCGGATTGCGGGCTGATACATGGAATCGCGAGGCCCATCGTTGCAGCAGTACCTCGTTGTCCGGAAGCAGTCCCCACAGCACCGCCGATAGCGTTGCGCTGGGCGCACTGTCCTGCGCCAACGGAAGTGCGAGAGACAAGGGATAGGCCCCCGGCGTCTGGCGCCAACTGTCCGCGTAACGGAACGTTGGATGCCCATGTGCATCCTGCCCAAGGTATCCAGCCACTCTGTTGGAAAGGAGTACGTTGAGGTCCATGCCGGAAGCGCGGTTTCCAGGGAGAAGAGGTTCTCAGAGATCCTTGCTGCGGTTACGACCATCGATCGGCACAACTGCCTTGCGACGTTCATCCGGGTACAGCCGGTTGCCATCCACGATAGTGTCGATATCGGGCAGCACTAGAGGCATTTCCGACGAATCAGCAACGGATGACTCGCCCTCGACGTTACCGACGGTCAGTACCAGGCCGAGTACATTCAGTGTCCGCAGTACAAGTTGCAGTTCGGCCCGGGGTTTGCCCTTCTCCATTTCGATGACCCACTGCCGGCTCACTCCCACGCGTTCGGCCAACTGCGCCTGATCCCAGCGGAGTGTCTTGCGACGTTGGCGGATGACCACGCCCAGGTCTCGGGAAGTTCGGAGGACGTCCATTCCGCGAATGTATGCGCTCGACGACATCCAGGCAATAGTCGCCGTTCGATGACATTTCGTCGAATGTAATCGAACGGCGACTATTTACAAAATGTCAGCGTTCGTTGTCATGAAGCGACGGTATGCGTGGGGCAGGCAGAGGCCGGCCAGCGGCCGGCACTCCCTTCAAGCCACCTGCACGATATGCAGCGCCTTCGGGTTGCGCCACTGCGCCAGCAGCACTGCTTCGCGGGCCTTGGCCTTCTCGAAGTGCGCTTCCTTGACGTGGCCGAAGCCGCGGATGTGCTCGGGCACGCTGGCAATCTCCACCGCCAGTGCCAGGCGGTCGTCATCCAGTCCGTCGATCAGCTGCTGCACAGTCGCCTCGTAATCGGTGATCAGCTGGCGCTCCATGCGACGCTCTTCGGTGCGGCCGAACACATCCAGGCGACCACCGCGCAGGAACTTCAGCTTCGCCAGCAGGCCGAACGCCTTGAACATCCACGGGCCGTATTCCTTCTTCTGCAGCCGGCCCTGTTCGTCCTTCCTGGCGAACAGCGGCGGTGCCAGATGGAAACGCAGCTGGTAATCGCCTTCGAACTGCTGCTGCAGGCGCCGCTGGAAATCGCCGCTGGTGTACAGACGCGCCACTTCGTACTCGTCCTTGTACGCCATCAGCTTGAACAGGTAGCGGGCCACGGTTTCGGTCAACGCGGTGGAGCCGCCGATGCGCTCGGCTTCGGCCGCGCGTACGCGCTCGACCAGGCTGCGGTAGCGGTTGGCGTAGGCGGCATCCTGGTAGTCGGTCAGGAAGGCCGAGCGGCGCTCGATCATCTCGTCCAGCGAGCGCGACAGGCGCGCGTCGTCCAGCGGCAGGAAGGCGACATCACCACCGTGCGTCGGCAGCCCGCGCAGCTCGCGCTCGTCACCGGTGTTGCGCGGTGCGGCGGTAGCGCCCCACTCGTTGCCTTCCCATTCGCCCGGCGGCAGCGCATGCAGCGGGCCCGGCGTGTTCTCGGTGTCGGTGTGGCGGTTACGCACCAGGCCGGCGGCCTGCTGCACGGCCTGCGGATCGACCGCGGCCAGGCGGCCCCAGGCGAAGGCCTGCTGGTTCATCGCCACGGCCGCGCCGTTGAGTTCGATGGCGCGCATCAGCGACTCGAACGACAGCGGCACCAGGCCCTGCTGCCAGGCGTAGCCGAGGATGAACAGGTTGGCGGCGATCGCATCGCCGAGCAGCGCGGTGGCCAGCTGGGTTGCGTCCAGCAGCAGCGGCTCCTCGCCACCCAGGGCCACGCGCACGCCGGCGATGATGTCGGCGGCGGGGAACTGCATGTCCGGGCGGGTGGTGAAGGTGCCCGGCATCGCTTCGTAGGTATTGAGCACCACCTGCGAACGGCCAGCGCGTACCTTCGACAGCGCCCAGTAGTCGTTGACCACCACCATGTCGCAGCCCAGCACCAGATCGGCTTCACCAGCGGCGATGCGCACCGCATGGATGTCGTCCGGGCGGCGGGCGATGCGGATGTGCGTGGTCACCGCGCCACCCTTCTGCGCCAGGCCGGTCTGGTCGAGCACCGAGGCGCCCTTGCCTTCAAGGTGACCGGCCATGCCCAGCAGGGCGCCGATGGTTACCACGCCGGTACCGCCAACGCCGGTGATCAGGATGTTCCAGGGTTGCTCCAGGGTGCCGCGCACCACCGGTGCCGGCAGGTTGTCCAGCAGCGTGGAGGCATCGCGCTTGCTGCCCTTGCGCGGTTGCCCACCGTGCACGGTGACGAAGCTCGGGCAGAAGCCGTTGACGCAGGAATAGTCCTTGTTGCAGTTGGACTGGTCGATGTCGCGCTTGCGACCGAACTCGGTCTCCTTCGGCAGCACCGACACGCAGAAACTCTTCTTGCCGCAGTCGCCGCAGCCTTCGCAGACCAGCGAATTGATCATCACCCGCTTGGCCGGGTCTTCCAGCTTGCCGCGCTTGCGGCGGCGGCGCTTCTCGGTGGCGCAGGTCTGTTCGTAGATCAGGATCGAAACACCCTTCACTTCGCGCAGGCGCTTCTGCACCGCATCCAGCTCGCTGCGGTCGTGGAATTCCACGTCGCTGGGGAAATGCTCGCGCTGGCGCGTCCACTTGGCGATGTTGTCCGACAACACCATGATGGTGTGGATGCCCTCGGCCCGCATCTGCTTTGCGATGTCCGGCACGCTCAACGGGCCGTCCACCGGCTGCCCGCCGGTCATCGCCACCGCGTCGTTGTAGAGGATCTTGTAGGTGATGTTGACGCCGGCGGCGATCGCCTGGCGGATGGCCAGCGAACCGCTATGGAAATAGGTGCCGTCGCCCAGATTCTGGAACACGTGCTGGGTATCGGTGAACGCGGCCTGCCCGGCCCACGTCACGCCTTCGCCACCCATGTGGGTGAAGGTGTCGGTGCTGCGGTCCATCCAGGTCACCATGTAATGGCAACCGATGCCAGCCAGCGCACGCGAACCGTCCGGCACGGTGGTGGAGGTGTTGTGCGGGCAGCCGGAGCAGTAGTGCGGCACGCGCGGGAAGCTGGCGCGCGGCAACGCAAGCTCGGCTTCCTTCTCCTGCATCCACTGCAGGCGCTGCTCGATGGATTCGTTGTTGAAGAACTTCTGGATGCGGCGACCGATCACGCCGGCGATGGTGGCCGGGGTCAGTTCGCCGGTGGACGGCAGGATCCACTCGCCGGCCTCGTCGTACTTGCCGACGATGGACGGGCGCTGGCCCCAGCTGGCCGGCCAGTTGAAGAACTGCTCCTTCATCTGGCGCTCGATGAAGGCACGCTTCTCCTCCACCACGATGATGTCTTCCAGGCCCTGCGCAAAGCGCGCGATGCCTTCCGGTTCCAGCGGCCAGGTCATGCCGACCTTGTACACGCGGATGCCGATGTCGGCGCAGGCCTGCTCGTCCAGGCCCAGGTATTCCAGTGCCTGCAGCACGTCCAGGTAGCTCTTGCCGGTGGTGACGATGCCCAGCCGCGCACGCGGCGCGTCCATCACCACCTTGTCGATGCCGTTGGCACGCGCGAAGGCCTGCGCGGCTTTCACCGCATAGCGGTGCAGGCGCATCTCCTGGTCCAGCGGCGGATCGGGCCAGCGGATGTTGAGGCCGCCGGCGGGCATGTCGAAGTCCTCCGGCAGCACGATGCGCCGGGCCAGCGGATCAACCTCGACCGAGGCCGACGATTCCACAGTCTCGGCGATCGTCTTGAAGCCTACCCAACGCCCGGTGTAACGGCTCATCGCCCAGCCGAGCAGGCCCATGTCGAGGATGTCCTGCACGCCGGCCGGGTTCAGCACCGGCATCATCGCGCTGACGAATTCGTCCTCGCTGCCATGCGGCAGCGTCGAGCTGCGGCAGGCATGGTCATCGGCGGCCAGTGCCAGCACACCACCATGGCGCGACGTGCCGGCGGCATTGGCGTGCTTGAACACGTCGCCGCAGCGGTCCACGCCCGGGCCCTTGCCGTACCACATGCCGAACACGCCCTGCACGTTGGCACCGGGGAACAGGTTGGTCTGCTGGGTACCCCACACCATGGTGGCGCCCAGGTCCTCGTTGAGGCCCGGGGTGAACTTCACCTTGGCCGTTTCCAGGTGCTTGCGCGCGCGCCACAGTTCCAGGTCGAAGCCGCCCAGCGGGCTGCCGCGATAGCCACTGATGAAACCGGCGCTGTCGATGCCCGCAGCTTCGTCGCGCAGGCGCTGCATCAGCGGCAGCCGCACCAGCGCCTGCACGCCACTCAGGTAGATCCGCCCTTCGTTGCGGGTGTACTTGTGGTCGAGCGTGTAATCACGGTCGAGCAGGTCGGCGGAAGCGGGCGAGGTGAGTTGCGCGGTACTGGTCATGGCTGGCCTGTCAGGATCGGCTGGCACCGGCCGCGCAGGTGCACGCGGCGGGAAAGGCGCGAATTGTAACAGTGGGGGGCCAGGGCCCCCGGCACTCGCGCCGGGGCCGTGCTGGGGTTAGGATCGGGGAGAGAGAGGGAGGGTTGGTGTTTCAACCTTGGGGGAATTGGGATGTCAGTTGCAGGACAGTTCCTGGCCGGCGTGTTGCTGGTTTCGGGAGCGGCCACTGTGTGGGCCGCGCCGGCATTGCCGGCACCGCAGGAGTTCTATTTCGACAGCGACGCCGCTGCCGCGCCGATCACGGTGGTGCAGGGTGAAGGCGAAGACCTGGTGGCACAGCTGCTGAAGCATCGCGAGCGTGGCCGCAAGGGGCTGGAAGCCACGGCGCAGCTGGCGTCGGTGGCCATCGCGCAGGGGCGCGCGGAACTGGGCGACAAGCTCTATCGCGAGGCACTGGCCGAGGCGCCGGTGCAGAGCGCGCTGGGCCGCAGCGTACGCTGGAACTATGGCTGGGACCTGTTGCGGCAGGGCCAGGCGCTGGCCGCGCTGGAACAGTGGCAGGCCGCTGCCAGCACCCTGCGCAGCAATCCGGGCTGGGTACCGCCGAGCTATGCGTTGGCGCTGTGGCGGGCCGGCCAGCAGCAGGAGGCGGTGAAGTGGTATGCCGCCGCCGTACGGACCGAGCCGGGGCAATGGCGCGACAGCAGTCATTACGCGCAGCTGTTGCCGCAATGGCGCGACGACGAGCGTGCCACGCTGGGTGAAGTACAGCAGGCCTGGGCGGCCGCACCTCCAGCCTGGCCCTGACAGCGGCCGGCCGCTGGCGGCGTGCAAGGGGGCCTACAATGGTTGGCCCTTCGCTGCCATGAGCTCCGGATGCGCCAACGCGCTACCTTGCTGTTGTTCCTGTCGCTGCTGCTGCCAGGGGGACTGAATGCTCAGGACCGGTCCGTGCCGGACTGGCTGCAGCCGGTCGTCACCCGCATCGCCGCCCTGCAGGCCAGCGATGTCCCGGCCGAGCGCTGGCAGGGGGCCGAGTTGTCGCTGGCATTGGGCGTACAGGCCGGCGGCCAGCGCCTGACCGATGCCGATGCACTCACGCCGGTTTTCCTGGACGCCTGGCAGGCCGCGCCAGCGCACCGCTTCCACCGCCACCGCCTGTTGCGGCTGTGCCAGGGCACGCTCACCTGCGGTGACCCCGTCGGTCGCAATCTTGGCTTGCCCACGGCTGCGCCCACAGGTGCCGGGCTGTTGCCGTCACTGCTGGAGGCGCAGCGTGCGGATGATCAGGACAACGGCGAGGGCGCGTGGCAGGCGGTGCAGGTGGCCTGGCGGTTGGAAGAAGTCGGCATGGCGACACAGCAGCTGCGCGCCGCCGCGGAACGGCAACCGTTCGGTGATGGGACGCGGCGGCTGCTGGCGATGCAGCTGCAGGCGCTGGCAGGGGTGTCGTTGTCCGACACGCCGCTGGAGGAGGCGGGCCGCAGCCCGCGGCAGATCGTCGAAGACGCCCTGCTGGGGTCGCTGGAGGAACGCACCTTGTGGGACTTCGCCGGCATTGCGCTGTGCGGGCAGGCACAGCACAGCGCAACGTGCAGGAGGCTGGCCACGCAGATGACAGCCAGTGGCGATCTGGGTCTGCAGGAACTGGCGCTGCGGCTGGTGCCCGCCGATCCTGATGCCCAGCGCGCACTTTACTGGCTGCAGTGGCAACAGCTGAGTGCGCGGCGGCGGGGGCTGCCCGCCGGCTACCTGCAGCGCGCCGCGCGCGAAGGCACGACGGCAGCCATCAGCCGCCTGTTGCAGGAAAACGGTCTGCCGCTGACCCCGCCCGCTGGCTGGAGCCCAGACACCGCACCCTGACCGACAGGGAATCCACGCCCTGCGTGGATGGACGCGGTGGCGGCGACCCTCAGTCGTCCGCGGACACCGTGCGCCCCGACGCCCACTCCCGCAATGCCGCCACCTGCTCGGCCATCAGCACCGACAACGGCCGTGTCGTGCGGATCTCGCCCATCAGCAGCTCGGTATCCAGTGGCCGGCCTTCGGCATGCGCCGAATACAGCCCGGCCACGATCGCCTGCTCGATTTCCGCACCGGAAAACCCGTTGGCCGCTGCGGCCAGTGCCGGCAGCGCGAAGTCGTCGGCATTGAGCTGGCGCCGTCCCAGGTGCAGCCGCAGCAGTTCCACGCGCACATCGGCCGAGGGCAGGTCGACGAAGAAGATCTCGTCGAAGCGGCCCTTGCGCAGCAGCTCGGCCGGCAGCTCGTGCACCTGGTTGGCGGTGGCCACGATGAACACCGGCGCCTTGCGCTCGGCCATCCAGGTCAGCAGGTAGCCGAGCACGCGGCGCGACACGCCGCCATCCTCGGTGCCGGTGGCCAGGCCCTTTTCGATCTCATCCATCCACAGCACGCACGGCGCCAGCTGCTCGGCCGAGGCCAGTGCCTGGCGCAGGTTGGCTTCGGTCTCGCCGTGGTACTTGTTGTACAGCGCGCCCACGTCCAGGCGCAGCAGCGGCACGCCGAAGCCGGCGGCGGTGGCCTTGGCCAGCATCGACTTACCGCAGCCCTGCACGCCCAGCAGCAGCATGCCGCGCGGCGGGTCCAGCCCGGCCGGTGCCGAGCCGGCGATGAAGGCGACGCGACGCTGGTTGATCCAGCGCTTGAGCCGGTTGGCGCCGGCCACATCGCCGAAGCGCGCGCTGTCATGTTCAAAGAACAGGTGGCCGCTGCGGTTGAGCAGCTCGAACTTCAGCCGCGCCAACTGTGGCAGGTCGTCGTCGCGCAGCGCGCCATCGGCATAGATCAGCTGCCGCGCGATGCGCCGCGCATCGACCAGGCTCAGGCCCTGCAGGTTCTTCAGGATCTTCTTGACCGCTTCGCTGTCCACTTCCACCCGGCGCCCTCCGTGTTCGCGTGCATAGGCATCGGCTTCCTCGCGCAGCATCTTCAACAGTGCATTGGCGTCGGGCAGGCGCGGGTTGAAGCGCACTGCCAGCGCTTCCAGTTCGGCCGGCAGTTCCACCTTGGCGCCGATCAGCACCAGCACGTGCGGTTCGCTGTGGCGGCGCTGGATCAGGTCGCGCAGGGCACGCTGGTGGCTGGCGTAGCCCAGGTAGGGGTGGAAATCGAGCAGCAGATACACGCCGCGCTGGTCGGCTTGGCGGATCATCTGCAGTGCGGCGCTGGCATCGGGCGGACCGACCGGCTCGTCCTCGCGCTCCAGGTCGATGCGACGCAGGCCCTCGGTGATCGACCAGCGGTGCAGGGCCCGCCAGACATGCATCAGCGTCTGCCGGAACAGCTCGACGATGCGACCCTCATCCTGGGTCTCGACCACGATCAACGGCGTGTTGGCGCGGATCAGCGCGCTCAGGTCCTGCAGTTCGCTCATGGCGGTTCGATCCTTCGGGGGCGCCACGATAGCAAAGGCCGGGGGCACTGGTTCAGCACGGCTCTACCTTCCGTCACCATCGGCGGTGTACGCTCGGGGCACGTACCCGGAAGCGAGGCTGGCATGAAGACGATCCTGGTGGCCGGTTCCAAGGGCGGGGTGGGCAAGACCACCATCGCCACCCACCTGGCCGCGTACGCGGCATTGCAAGGCAAGGCCACGGTGATCGCCGATGCCGACCCGCAGGGCTCCAGCACCCGCTGGGCACAGCGCCGGGCCGGGCTGGAAAGCGCGGTGCTGCCGATCGACGTGTACCGCAAGAAGCAATGGGCGCAGAAGCTGCCCGACGGTACCGATACCGTGGTGATCGATGCACCGGCCGGCGCGCTGGCCGACGATATCCCGCATTTCCTCGACGCTGCCGATGCCGTGGTGGTGCCGGTGCTGCCCTCGGCACTGGACATCGAAGCCATCGTCGGCTTCCTCAACAGCCTGGCCCAGGTACCGCGCGTGCACAGCCGCAAGCTGCCGGTCGGGCTGGTGCTGAACCGCACCAAGCCCTGGACCCAGACCTCGCAGCAGGCCCTGCAGATGCTGGCTGACTGGCCTTATCCGGTGGTCGCCCAGCTGCGCGACAGCCAGAGCTATGTGGTCATGACCGGCCTGGGCCGCAGTCTTTTCGATTACCGCTCCGCCCAGGTGCGCGAGCACCAGGCCGACTGGGAACCCCTGTTGTCCTGGCTGAAGCTGTAACAGCCGTAGGTCTCCATCCCTTCATTGGAATCCCGCAATGCGCGAACTGATCCTGCTCCGCCACGCCCACGCCGAACCGGCCACCACCGGCCAGGCCGACCTCGACCGGCCGTTGTCGCCGGTGGGGCTCGCTGAAGCCGAAGCCGCCGGCAAGTGGCTGAAGGAGAACAACCTGCTGCCGGACTGCGTGCTGTGTTCACCGTCGCGGCGGACCCGCGAAACCCTGGAAGCGGTGATGGCAGCCATCGGCTATGTCGAAAAGCGCCTGGAAGACCGCATCTACGAGGCCACCCCCGGCACCCTGGCCGCGCTGGTGGACGAGCGCCGTGACCTGGACCGGGTGCTGATCGTCGGCCACAACCCCGGGCTGGAGCAGCTGGTGGCGCTGATGACCGATGGCACCAGCAGTGATTACCGTGGCATGCCGCCGGGCGGCGTGGCCGTGCTCGGGTTCGCCCGCGAGGCGACGATCGAGCCGGGCGTGGCCAGCCTGAACGCCTTCTGGTGGCCGTGAGCCGATGAGGTTGGCGTTGCCGGGCCGCTGTCTGCTGCCAGTCGTTCTGGCGATCGGCCCGGCCTGGGCTGCCGCACCGCCACCGACCGCGCTGCCGGCGGTCGTGGCCGAACCGCCGCGTACGCTGCAGCTGGATGTGGTGCGCTCGCAGATCGGTTTCGAAGTCCGCACCCGCTTCGGCCAGCGCATCGAGGGCGTGTTCCCCCGTTTCGAGGGGCGTATCGAGGTGCTGTCCGATGGCCGCCACCAGGTCCACCTGAAGATGTTCACCCGCACCGTGGAGATTCCCGGCAAGGACCGCTATACCGGCTGGATGCGCGGCCCCGAGTTCTTCGATGCCGGCCGTTACCCGTTCGTGGAGTTCGACTCGCTGCCGTACTGGCCGGAGACGGTTGCCGAGGGCGGCGGTATCGACGGCCGGTTGACCCTGCGCGGGGTCAGCCATCCGGAGACGCTCAAGGTCGAGAAGGCGGAATGTGCCCGACCCGGCTATGATTGCGACGTCGTCAGCCGCGGTACCGTGCAACGAGGTCGGTATGGCATGGACAGCTGGCAGCTTGCCTTGAGTGACCGAGTGACCTTCGTATTGCGTGCGCGCCTCAGCGAGGCGCCGAAACCGTGAATCCTTTGCTGCGTGTATTGGCGCTGGCAACCGTGTTGCTGGGCAGCGGCTGCGCGTCGCTGTCGCATGCCCAGCGTGATCGCGCCGAGGCGATTGCCGTGCAGGCGCGCTCGACCCAGGTCGATTGCCAGCAGGCCGACCGCTGCGCGCTGGATTCGCCCCTGCGGGCACTGGCCGGCCGGGCGTTCAGCGAATCGACCCCGGACCAGCCGCGGCACTACGCCACCCTGCTGGACGAGGGCGAAGGTGCGCTGGTCGCGCGCCTGAACCTGCTGCGCAGCGCCACCCGCAGCATCGACCTGCAGACCTACATCTTCGACAAGGACGACAGCGCCCGCCTGGTCATCGACGAGCTGCTGGCGGCGTCGCGGCGCGGGGTGAAGGTGCGGCTGCTGATCGACCAGCTTTCGGCGATCTCTGACCTGCAGATCCTCGGCGCACTGGCCGGTGCCCACGAGAACTTCCAGCTGCGGGTCTACAACCCGACCTTCGGCAAGGCCCGTCTGAACTACTTCGACTATGCCGGCAGCGTGCTGTGCTGCTTCCGCCGCTTCAACCAGCGCATGCACAACAAGCTGCTGGTGGTTGACGATGCGATCGGCGTGGTCGGTGGGCGCAACTACCAGGATGACTATTACGACTGGGACCGCGAATACAACTTCCGCGACCGTGACGTGCTGATCGCCGGCCCCGAAGCACGCGCGATGGCGGCCAACTTCGATGCCTTCTGGCGCGCGCAGCGCAGCGTGCCGGCCGAGCGCCTGAACGATGTCGGCCGTACCCTGCTCAAGCAGGGCGTGCCGCTGCTGCCGCCGGCACAGTTCCGCAGGCCCGAGCGGGTGGAGCGGGTCAGCGAGGAAGCCAACGACGTCGCCTTCGTCACCCGTTCGTTCGTGGATACCGCCCTGCCGGTTGCCTCGGTGCGCTATGTGGCCGATCTGCCGCGCAAGCACCGGCGTGAGCGCGCCGACGCCCCACTGGCCGGGCAGCATGTCACCGAGCCGCAGCTGGATGCACTGATCTCCAGTGCGCAGCACGAAGTGATCCTGCAGACGCCCTACCTGGTGCTGTCCAAGCCGGCACAGAAACTGTTCCGCGAGCTGCGCAAGCGCCCGCAGCCGCCGCGCGTGGTGGTATCCAGCAACAGCCTGGCCGCCACCGACAACCCGATCGTGTATGCGCTGTCCTACAAGTACAAGCGGCGCAACATGCGCGAGCTGGGCTTCAACATCTTCGAATTCAAGCCGTTCCCGCTGGATGCCCCGGTCGACTACCGCAACCTGCTGCCCGACCCGATCGCAGCGCCGGGCAGCGATACCGGCCGCAATCCGCTGCTCGGTGGCAGCGCGGCGGGCAGCAATGCCGGTGGCGGTAGTGGTGGTGATGCGGTGGCCGCTGCGGATGTGGACGACCGGCCGGCGCGGGTGATCCATCCGCGTACCGGCAGTGCGTATGAGAATGCCCGTGCGCGCCGGCGTGCTGCCGGCAGCGAAGTCGAGACCCGCCTGCTGCGTACCGAAACGCGCCCCTCGTTCCTGGGCAGCAAGGCGGTCAACAAGCCGCTGCCGGTCACCCGCAAGGGCGCGCGCATGGGCTTGCATGCCAAGTCGCTGGTGGTCGACCGCCGCATCGGCGTGGTCGGCACCCACAACTTCGATCCGCGCAGCGAGAACTACAACACCGAAGGCGCGGTGATCATCGACGATCCGGCCTTCGCCGAGCAGCTGGCCCAGAGCATCCTGCGCGATACCCACCCGCAGAACTCCTGGACGGTGGCGCCGCGTGCCAAGCCGCCGGTCCTGTCCGGCCTGAACTACAGCGTCGGCAAGGCCTCCGAGGCGCTGCCGATCCTCGACTTCTGGCCGTGGCGCTACGCCACCGACTACGAATTCAAGCCCGGCCCGGACTGCCCGCAGCCACTGCCGCGGCAGAGCGCCGATTTCCACCGTTGCTATGTCGCGGTGGGCGACTTCCCCGAGGTCAATGTCGGGCCGAAGTGGCTGCTGGTGCGCATGCTGACCGCATTCGGCGCCGGCCTCGTTCCCATCCTCTGAAGGTAGCCGCATGACCCAGGTATTCCGCGAAGCCGTTTCCATCGAGCAGCTCAACGCACTCAGCCGCAATACCGCCATCGATACCCTCGGCATCGTCTTCAGCGCCGCTGGCGAGGACTGGCTGCAGGCGACCATGCCGGTGGATGAGCGCACCCGCCAGCCGTACGGCATCCTGCACGGTGGCGCCTCGGTGGTGCTGGCCGAAACCCTCGGCAGCAGCGCCGGCAACCTCTGCGTGGATACCGCCAAGCAGGTCTGCGTGGGCCTGGAGATCAACGCCAACCACGTACGCGCCGTGCGTTCGGGTACGGTCACCGGCACCGCGCGCGCGGTGCACGTGGGCCGCAGCACCCAGCTGTGGGAAATCCGCATCGAGGACGAGCAGGGCCGGCTGGTCTGCATCTCGCGGCTGACCCTGGCCGTGGTGGCGGCCGGGCACGGTTGAGCCGTCGCGGCATCGGTGACGGCGGCGGAACCCAGCGTTCCCCACCGATGGCCGCCGTCAATGAGACTTATGGCCGAATTCGGCTGGCAGCGATGGCAGCCCTCCGGTATCGTGCGTGGATGACTTCCCCCACTCCGGCCCCCCGCGGCGGCGTGGCGCGTGTGTGCCGTTACCTGTACCGCGTACCGCTGCTGTTGGTCCACATCACCGTGTTCCTGCCGCTGATCCTGATCGGCATGCTTCCGCCATGGGGCGAGCTGCGCGTGGGCGATGCCACCTTCGGCGCCAAGGTAGTGAACTGGTGGCAGGGCGGCCTGATGTGGATCTTCGGCTTCCGCCTGTCGCGCGTCGGCCAGCCGCTGCCGGGCGCAGTGCTGTTCGTCGCCAACCATGTCAGCTGGGTCGATATCTCCATCCTGCACAGCCAGCGCATGATGGGCTTTGTCGCCAAGCGCGAGATCGCCAGCTGGCCGGTGGTCGGTTGGCTTGCCGCGCGCGGCCAGACCATTTTCCACCAGCGTGGCAACACCGAATCGCTCGGTGGGGTGATGCAGGTGATGGCCGACCGCCTGCGCGCCGGCAAGGCGGTAGGCGTGTTCCCGGAAGGGCGTACCCGCGGCGGCCACGACGTTGGCCCGTTCCATGCGCGCATCTTCCAGGCCGCCGTCGAAACCAGCGTGCCGGTGCAGCCGGTGGCGCTGATCTACGGCGTGCGCGGGGATGCACAGACCATCGTGGCCTTCGGCCCGGGCGAGAGTTTCTTCGCCAATTTCCTGCGCCTGCTCGGTGAGCCGGCGCGGCATACCGAAGTGCATTTCCTGGAGCCGATCGGCACCCAGGACCTGGAAGGCCGTCGGCGCATCGCGGAAACCTCGCGCGCGCGCATCGTGGCGGCCATGAGCGGGGATTGAGGCGAGGGTGGCCGTGTCTCCGCCACCGACCCTCGACGCTGATGCGCCGATGCTCACCGCGTCCGACTATCAGCCGCCGCGCTGGCTGCGCAATCCGCACCTGCAGTCGATGCTCAGCTCCAGCCGCATGCGCCTGCAGCGCGGCCTGCTGCTGCTGGCCGCCACCGGCGCGGTCAGCGAGGAGCTGATCCTCGATGGTGGCGAAGGTGTGCGCCTGCAGGGCTGGCACAGCCATGTCGAAGGGCGCGAACCGCGCGGCATCGCATTGCTGCTGCATGGCTGGGAGGGCAGCGCCGAATCCAGCTACATGCGCATGGCCGCTGCCCGCATGCTGGAGCAGGGGTTCGACGTGGTGCGGCTGAATTTCCGCGACCACGGCAACACCCATCATCTCAATCCCGGCATCTTCCACTCCAACCTCATCGACGAAGTGGTGCATGCCGCAGGCGATGTCGCCCAGCGCTGGCCCGATCTGCCGCTGGTTGCAGCCGGCTATTCACTGGGCGGCAACTTCGTGCTGCGGCTGGCCCTGCGCGCGCCGGCCGCCGGTGTACCGCTGCAGCACGTGGCCGCGGTCTGCCCGGTGCTCGACCCCGGGCTGACCATGGAGAACATCGAGAACGGCCCGGCGATGTACGACTGGTACTTCCGCCGCAAGTGGGCCGGCTCGCTGCGGCGCAAGCGCGATCTGTTCCCCGAACTGAGCGACTGCGACGACCGTGTGCTGAACATGGACATCCGTTCGCTGACCGCCTGGCTGGTCGAGCGGCACACCACGTTCGGTTCGTTGCAGGCCTATTTCGATGGCTACTCCATCGCCGGCGACCGCCTGTCCACGCTGCAGGTACCTGCTGACATCCTGATGGCGCAGGACGATCCGGTGATCCCCTACGCGACCTTCCGCGATTGGCAGCTGCCGCAGCAGGCGCGGCTGGAAACCGCCTGCTGGGGCGGCCACTGTGGCTTCCTGGAAAACTGGCGCGGCGATGGGTTCTCCGAGCGCTGGGTCGCACAGCGCCTGCGGCGGGTCCTGCCGGGCTGAACCGGCACCGGCGCGCGGCCCGCTACAATGCCGGTTTGACCTTGAACCGGACGGCCATGCAAGACCAGATCCTCCAAGCGTTGCGCCAGAACGATGCCGGCCAGGCCGTGCAGCTGGCCCAGGCGTGGACCCGTGACGAACCCGGCAAGGCCGAGGCCCACCGCTGGCTGGCGCTTGCGCTGCAGCAGCAGGGCCAGGCCGAGGCCGCGATGGAGGCGTTGCAGCAGGCGCTGCAGCTGGCCCCCGATGATGCGCAGCTGCACCTGCAGCACGCCGGCCTGCTGCTGGCACTGCGCCAATTCGACGGGGCCGATGAAGCCCTGCTGCGCACCACCGGGCTGGACCCCAACGCCTTCCCGGCCTACCTGATGCAGGCGCACCTGGCGGTGGGCCGCAACGATTTCGACGAGGCCCAGCGGCTGTCGACCCTGGCCTCGCGGCTGGAGCCGGATCATCCGGAACTGCTGACCATCGATGGCATGGTCGCGCTGCGCCGCGGCGACGCCGACCGTGCGCTGGCCCTGCTGTCGGCGGCCAGCCAGGCGCTGCCGGACGATACCCGCGTGCTGTACGCACTGGGCTTTGCCTACCTGGGCAAGGATATGCTGGCGTTTGCCGAGCAGGCGTTCCGTCGCGTGCTGGCGTTGAACCCGAAGATGTCCTCGCTGCACGGCATGGTGGTGCAGCTGGCCTTGCGCCAGGGCAACGTGGAGGCCGCCGCCGAGGCAATGCAGCAGGCGCTGCAGGAGCCGGAGCTGGACGTGCCGCCGATGCGCCGCCTGGCCGGCGAACTGGCACTGCGCAGTGGCCAGCCGCTGCAGGCGCTGGAGCACCTGCTGCCGCTGCTGGAATCGCTGCAGGGTGATCGCCAGGTGCTGCAGCTGCTGCTGATGTCCTGGCAGCGCCTGGGCCGCGAAGATGAAGCCCGCACACGCCTGGATGACGCTCTGGAAAGCAATGACCAGCTGCATGACCTGTGGCTGGCACGACTGGCCGTGGAAGACGTCGGCAGTGCCGGCGCCGTAGCCGTCGTGGAGCGCTGGATGGCAGCGATGCCCGGCCACCTGCCGGCGCTGGAAGCGCGCATGCGCCTGCATGACATGGCCGGCGAGCATGAGCAGGGCGAAGCCATCGCCGAGCGCATCACCACCCTGGAACCGGGCCGCGTCAGCGGTGAAAGCCGTCGCGTCGAGGGGCTGCTGCAGCGTGACCCGGCCGCCGCCGTGGAGCGCGTGCAGGCCCTGATCGCACAGGCACCGGAGGGACACCGCGCTGATCTGCGGACCTGGCTGGGCGAGATCCATGATCGCGCCGGGCAGCCGGAAGAAGCGCTGCGTACGTGGATGGCGCTGCAGACCGACCAGGCTTCGCAGCGGCTGCCGTTGCCGCCGCAGGCCAAGGCACCGCCGAGCTGGCCGGAGATGGCCAGCATCGACGAAGCGACGCGCGACAGCGGCTCGGCGCCGATCTTCCTGTGGGGCGCCCCGGGTTCGGGCGTGGAGCGGGTGGCAACCGGCCTGGCCGCTGCCAGCCCGGTGCTGCGCAGTGATCGTTACACCGCCACGCCACCTGACGATGCCTTCCAGAACTACAACACGCTGCAGGACCTGGCGTCGGGCGTGCTGAGCCCGGAACGCCTGGTCGAGCGTTGGCGCGAGCACCTGCCCGCCCGCGGCCTGGAAAGTGACACCGTGATCGACTGGCTGCTGTGGTGGGACAACGCGCTGTTGTGGGCATTGCGCCCGCAGCTGCCGCAGGGTCGCCTGCTGCTGGTGCTGCGCGACCCGCGCGACATGCTGCTGGACTGGATCGCCTATGGTGCCGCCGCTCCGCTGGCGATGACCTCGATGGCCGAAGCCAGCCAGTGGCTGGTGCGTTCGCTGACCCAGATCGCCGCGCTGCACGAGGAAGACCTGTATCCGCACGTGCTGCTGCGCATCGACGACATCGGCAACGATGCGCATGCGATGGCCGACCTGCTGGGCCGCGTGTTCGGGCGTCCGATGCCGCCGGCTGCACAGCTGGGTGCACCGCGCCTGCCTGCCGGCCACTGGCGCAGGTATCGCGACGTGATGGGCGCCGCGTTCGCCCAGCTCACCCCGGTCGCGGTGCGCTTGGGTTACCCGGAAGAGTGAGGAGCATCTGATGCAACTGAGCAGTCACAGCCTGGTCAACGGTGCGCCGATCGACCGTGAGTTCGCCGCCGGCGATGCCGCCGGCTTCGCCCCCGACCGCAACCCGCACCTGGCCTGGAGCGGCGTGCCCGATGGCACCCGCTCGTTCCTGCTGGTGTGCGTGGACCCGGACGTGCCAACGGTACCGGAGACGGTCGGCCGCGATGACATGAGCGTGCCGCGCGATCAGCCGCGCTGCGATTTCGTGCACTGGGTGATGGCCGACATTCCGGCCTCGGTGCAGGAGATCGCCGCTGGCAGCTGCAGCGATGGTTTCGTGGTGAAGGGCAAGACCGCGCCGGCCGGCCCGGCCGGCAGCCGCCAGGGCCTGAATGATTTCACCGGCTGGTTCGCCGGCAATCCGGACATGGCCGGTGATTACCTCGGCTACGACGGCCCGTACCCGCCGTTCAACGACGAGCGCGTGCACCGCTACTTCTTCCGCGTGTTTGCGCTGGATGTGGCCACGCTGTCGTTGCCGGAACGCTTCACCGCCGCCGATGCGTACCGTGCAATGCACGGCAACGTACTGGCCGAAGCGGCGCTGCACGGCACCTATACGTTGAACCCGGCGTTGGCCTGATAACAGCCTTCGGGTAGTGCCGGCCGCTGGCCGGCATCCGCTGTACGTGGCAGCCGGCCAGCGGCCGGATCTACCCACCAGCGAAGAAGGGCGGCCAGTGGCCGCCCTCTTCATTTCGCCGGCTGCGGCGCGGGTTTGAACACCAGCACTTCGCCCTTGGCATTGCGCACGACCAATGCACCGGTGTCGTCCAACGCGAGGGTGGGTGCGGTATCGCGACCGTGAAACAGCGTTTCGGCTCGCCGTTCCTGCGCATCCACCTTGGGATTGATGCACAGCGCGGTGGTCCGGATGCCGCTCTCCAGGATCAGCCGGTCGTCCTGCAGGTGGTAATGACTGCTGGCCTGGTTGCACAGGTTCAACTCGCTCATGTAGCCGGGCTGGAAGCGCAGCGTGTACGGCGCCCGGCCCCTGACGAACAACGCGTCGATACGCTTGCCCTGCGCGTCGGTGGCGCGCGTGAGCTGCCACGGATGGGCTTCAAGCTGGTCGGTGGTGGGTGTGCTGGCGGCGCGTGCACTGCTGCCAATGCCAATGCCAATGCCAATGGCCAGCCAGGCCAGTGCGAGCATGTATGTCCGTTTCATGCCGATCTCCCTGATGCATGTGGGTAGTGCCGGCCGCTGGCCGGCATGTTCCGCAGGTCGCCTGAGCTGTGTGCAGCCGCCGGCCAGCGGCCGGCCCTGCCCACAACGAAGAAGGGCGACCTCGCGGCCGCCCTTCTGCATTACTTCTTCTCGATGGCCGACTCGACCACCATGTCCAGCACGTACGCCTGCGACGGCGCATCGGCCGGCGGGTTCTTCACTTCGTAGCGCTTCACGCGCACCACGTTGCGCACGCCGTCTTCGTGGGTGTAACCCTCGATGTTGCCGTAGAAGTTCTCGAACTTGCCCGGCTCGCCCTGCTTCAGGCCCTTGTCGTCGAACTTCACTTCGCGCACCTGCAGGCACTGGTAATCCGGGATCAGCGGGTGCGAGCACTTCTCGGTCTTCGCAGCCACTTCCAGGAACACGGTTTCGCCGGCGCCGCCATAGCGCGTTTCAGCGGTCGGTTCCGGGTTGAACACCAGCACGTCGCCCTTGGCGGTGGTCAGGGTCAGCACGCCGTTGGCATCCTGTTCGGCCTTCAGTTCGCCCTGCAGACGGCTGGAGACGGCTTCGTCCAGCGCCATCAGCGCTTTGTCGGTGCAGGCCATCATGGTCGAGGCCATCGCGCTCACGCTCAGCTTGCCATCGGCCAGGGTGTAACCGCCGCCCATGCGGTTGCAGGTGTTGCTGACCGACAGGCGGCCATCAACGAAGTCCAGGGTGACCGGCTTGTCTTCGCGGGCGAACAGCGCATCGATGCGCTTGCCATCGGCCGCGGTGGCCTGCTGCAGCAGCCAGTGCTGGCTCTGCAGGCGCTGCGCATCCAGGTGTGCCAGCGCCTTCTGGTCGCCGGCCTTGGCCGCGGCCGGGGCCAGGTCGTCACCGCCGGTACCGGCCGGGGCAGGGGTCTGGCTGCAGGCGGCCAGCAGGGCCAGCGGGAGGAGCAGGGTGAGCTTGCGGTTCATGGTGATTCTCCTTGGGGAACCGAGGGGGAAACGGACCGGGGCCGGCAACGGGGTTGCCGTGCCCCGGCGCTGTTCAGCTGCCGGATGGCAACCACAGCAGCAATGCAGCGCCCAGGGCGATGCGGTAAATCGCGAACGCCGTGAAGCGATGCGACTTGATGTAGCCCATCAACCACTTCACTACGACGAAGCCGGTGATGGCTGCGGCAAGGAAGGCCACGCCAACGTCGGTCCAGTTCTCGCTGCCCAGGTTCCCTTCCTTGGCCAGTTCCAGGAAGGTGTAGGCGCTGGCGGCGAACATGGTGGGAATGCCGACCAGGAACACGAACTCGGCAGCGGCCGCGCGGCGGCTCAGGCCCAGCAGCATGGCCAGGAAGATCGCCGAGGCCGAGCGCGAGGTACCGGGGAACACGCCGGCCAGCACCTGCGCCAGGCCAACACCGATGGCCACCGTCCAGGTCACCTGGTCGCGATCGGGCAGGCGCGCGGTATAAGCCTCCACCAGCAGCATCCAGATGCCGCCGATGATCAGCGCCCAGGCCACCGGGCTGACGGTTTCCGGCAGCGACCAGCCGGCCTTGCGCACCACCAGGCCGACTACTGCGGTTACCAGGAAGGCCGCGCCGAGCTTGAACACGTACTCGCGGTTCTCGCGCTGGCCGAAGCCGGTGGCCAGCTGCAGCAGGCGCTGGCGGAACACCAGCACCACGGCCAGGATCGCACCGGCCTGGATGATGATGTTGAAGAAGTCCGATCGCGCGCCCAGCCAGTGCTGGGCGATCAGCAGGTGGCCGGTGCTGGAGATCGGCAGGAATTCGGTCAAGCCTTCGAGGATGCCCAGCAGCAGGGCGGAGAGCAGGTCGGACATGGACGGTGCGGGCGCTGGCGGCGGAAGAAGCTCGAGAGAATAGACGATCCATGCCGCACCAAACGGGTGCGTGCGGTAATCCGCGCACCCGTTTGGTGCATGTGCGTCTGCACCGCGCTGGGGCAGGCGCTTTGAAATCAACAACTTGTGAAGGCCGAAAAGTTGGCACGGTCGTTGCTGTACCTCAGCAGGCATTCATTCCCATCCGAGGTCGTACCGATGTCCGTGGAAAACGTTGAGAAGCTGATCAAGGACAACCAGATCGAGTTCGTCGATCTGCGTTTCGTCGACATGCGTGGCGTCGAGCAGCACGTCACCTTCCCGGTCAGCATCATCGAGCCGTCGCTGTTCGAAGAAGGCAAGATGTTCGATGGCAGCTCGATCGCCGGCTGGAAGGGCATCAACGAATCGGACATGGTGCTGCTGCCCGATACCGCCAGCGCCTACGTCGACCCGTTCTATGCCGATCCGACCATCGTGATCAGCTGCGACATCCTCGACCCGGCCACCATGCAGCCGTACGGCCGCTGCCCGCGCGGCATCGCCAAGCGCGCCGAGGCCTACCTGAAGTCCTCGGGCATCGCCGAAACCGCGTTCTTCGGCCCGGAGCCGGAATTCTTCATCTTCGATTCGGTCCGCTTCGCCAATGAAATGGGCAACACCTTCTTCAAGGTCGATTCGGAAGAAGCCGCCTGGAACAGCGGCGCCAAGTACGACGGCGCCAACAGCGGCTACCGTCCGGGCGTGAAGGGCGGTTACTTCCCCGTTCCGCCGACCGACACCCTGCACGACCTGCGTGCGGAGATGTGCAAGACCCTGGAACAGGTCGGCATCGAAGTGGAAGTGCAGCACCACGAAGTGGCCACCGCCGGCCAGTGCGAGATCGGCACCAAGTTCAGCACCCTGGTGCAGAAGGCCGACGAACTGCTGCGGATGAAGTACGTCATCAAGAACGTCGCCCACCGCAACGGCAAGACCGTCACCTTCATGCCCAAGCCGATCGTCGGCGACAACGGCAGCGGAATGCACGTGCACCAGTCGCTGTCCAAGGGCGGCACCAACCTGTTCTCCGGTGACGGCTACGGCGGCCTGAGCCAGCTGGCGCTGTGGTACATCGGCGGCATCTTCAAGCACGCCAAGGCCATCAACGCCTTCGCCAACTCGGGCACCAACAGCTACAAGCGCCTGGTGCCGGGCTACGAAGCCCCGGTGATGCTGGCCTACTCGGCGCGCAACCGTTCGGCCTCGTGCCGCATTCCGTGGGTGTCCAACCCGAAGGCGCGCCGCATTGAAATGCGCTTCCCCGATCCGATCCAGTCGGGCTACCTGACCTTCACCGCGCTGATGATGGCCGGCCTGGACGGCATCAAGAACCAGATCGACCCGGGCGCACCGAGCGACAAGGATCTGTACGACCTGCCGCCGGAAGAAGAGAAGCTGATCCCGCAGGTCTGCTCCTCGCTGGACCAGGCGCTGGAAGCGCTGGACAAGGACCGCGAGTTCCTCAAGGCCGGTGGCGTGATGAGCGATGACTTCATCGACGGTTACATCGCGCTGAAGATGCAGGAAGTGACCAAGTTCCGCGCGGCGACCCACCCGCTGGAATACCAGCTGTACTACGCCAGCTGACCGGCTGCGATGGCGGTGGGTAACCCCTCCCACCCGCCGCCATCGCATCCGTCTTTGCGGCTGGGGAGCCGCAGGGCGGGCTCCGGCCCGCCGTGGTAGAGCGGACCGTTGGTCCGCTGCATTGGAAACGCGGGCCCTTGGCCCGCAGATCCAGGGGCAAGAGAGAGACCGGACACGCGACATGGGCCGCCCTCCCTCCCGCGTCGGCCGTGCAAGGAGAGAGGCACGGCTGTCCCGGCCCGATTCGTGTCCGGTGCAACAGCCACGGCCATCACCACGATGGCCCGTGGTTGCCTGATGCCATCGCGCGTTCGCGCGCTGGCCCCATCCACCATCGGGACATGCGCATGAAACTGATCTCCGCCATCATCCGACCGTTCAAGCTCGACGAGGTCCGCGAGGCCCTGTCCGATGCCGGCGTGTCGGGCATCACCGTGACCGAAGTGAAAGGCTTCGGCCGCCAGAAGGGCCACACCGAGCTGTATCGCGGTGCCGAGTACGTTGTCGACTTCCTGCCCAAGATCAAGATCGAAACCGTGGTCACCGACGAACGTGCCGACGCAGTGATCGAAGCGATCCAGTCGTCTGCAGGCACCGGCAAGATCGGCGACGGCAAGATCTTCGTGACCGCTGTCGAGCAGGTCATCCGCATCCGCACCGGCGAAATCGGCGCCGACGCGCTGTAAGCCCCCTTCCGGAGACTCCCCCATGAAGATGCGCCTTTTCACCGGGTGGCAAGCCCGGTTCCATCTGGTGTGCCTGCTGATGCTGTTCAGTGCGCTGGCCGCCGGTGTCTGGCCAGGCAGTGCACATGCCCAGGCCCAGGTCACGCCGCTGCAGAGCGAAGCCGTGGCCGTCGAGCCCTTGCAGGACCCGACGGCCGCTGCGCCTGCGGCTGCCGAAGCAGTGGCCGCGCCCGCCTATGACCACGGCGACGTCGCCTGGATGCTCACCTCCACCCTGCTGGTGCTGCTGATGGTGGTACCGGGCCTGGCCCTGTTCTACGGCGGCCTGGTGCGTTCGAAGAACGTGCTGTCGGTGCTCAGCCAGATCCTGGTGGTGTTCTCGCTGGTGCTGCTGTTGTGGGTGGCCTATGGCTACAGCGCAGTGTTCAGCGCCGGCAATCCGTTCTTCGGCTCGTTCACCGAATTCGCCTTCCTCAAGGGCTTCACCCCGGAGTCGGTGGGCAACACGCCGATCAAGGGATTGCCGGACTACCTGTTCGTCGCCTTCCAGTCGACCTTCGCCGGCATCACCACCGCGCTGATCGTCGGTGCCTTCGCCGAGCGCATCAAGTTCCGCGCGGTGCTGCTGTTCTCGGCGCTGTGGTTCACCCTCAGCTACATCCCGATGGCGCACATCGTCTGGGGCGGCGGCTACCTGGGCGAACTGGGCGCGATCGATTTCGCTGGTGGCACCGTGGTGCACATCAACGCCGGCGTGGCCGGTCTGGTGGCTGCATGGTTCGTCGGCAAGCGGCTGGGCTACGGGCAGACCGCGTTGAAGCCGCACAACGTGCCGTTCACCTATATCGGCGCGATGCTGCTGTGGGTCGGCTGGTTCGGCTTCAATGCCGGTTCTGCCGCCGCCGCCGACACCGTCGCCTCGCTGGCCTTCCTCAACACTGTGCTGGCCACCGCTGCAGCGGTGCTGGGCTGGACGCTGGTGGAAGCGATCAGCAAGGGCAAGCCGTCGGCACTGGGCGCGGCCTCGGGTGCGGTGGCAGGCCTGGTTGGCATCACCCCGGCGTGCGGTACCGTCGGCCCGCTCGGCGCGATCGTCATCGGCCTGGTTGCCGGCGTGGTCTGCGTGTGGGGCGTGACCGGCCTCAAGCGTCTGCTGAAGGTGGACGACACCGCCGACGTATTCGGTGTGCATGGCGTGGGCGGCATCGTCGGTGCGATCCTCACCGGTGTTTTCAGCGCGCAGTCGCTGGGCGGCACCAAGGCCGATCTGGATATCGGCCACCAGGTGTGGGTGCAGGTGGTCAGCGTCGGCCTCACCGTGCTGTGGTCGGCCGTGGTGACCGCAGCCATCCTGCTGCTGGTCAAGGTGGTGGTCGGCCTGCGGGTCACCGAGGAGGCCGAGCGTACCGGCCTGGATGTGACCTCGCATGGTGAATCGGCCTACGAGGCCTGATGCATCTACATGGTGGGTGCCGACCGTTGGTCGGCACTGCACCTGCTCTGGTAGGTGCCAAGCTTGCTTGGCACTGCTCCTGCGCTGGACTACTCCTGCTGTGGTGGGTGCCGACCGTTGATCGGCACTGCACTGGCTCTGGTAGGTGCCAAGCTTGCTTGGCACTGCTCCTGCGCTGGACTACTCCTGCTCTGGAGGGTGCCGACCGTTGATCGGCACGGTCGGTGGCCCAGCCACGCATGGCGTGGCTCTACTCCTGCTCTGGTGGGTGCCGACCGTTGGTCGGCACGGTCGGTGGCCCAGCCACGCATGGCGTGGCTCTACTCCCGCTCTGGTGGGTGCCGACCGTTGGTCGGCACGGTCGGTGGCCCAGCCACGCATGGCGTGGCTCTACTCCTGCTCTGGTGGGTGCCGACCGTTGGTCGGCACGGTCGGTGATCCAGCCACGCATGGCGTGGCTCTACTGCATCGTCCGGGCTTATCGCGCACAATCGGGGCATGCACCCGATCCGCACTTCCCTGATGCTCTCGGCCTGCCTGCTGCTGGCCGCCTGTGCCTCCACGCCGCAGGAAACCCGCAACCCGCTTGCCACCTGGGTGCCGTCGCCGAACCAGAACGCGCGCACGCCGGTCATCATCGTCATCCACCACACCGAGCAGAAATCGGTGCAGCAGAGCCTGCACACGCTGCGTACCGCCAACAGCGGCGGGCGGGTCAGTGCGCATTATCTGATCGGCGCCGATGGCCATCGCTACCAGCTGGTGGCCGATGAGCGCCGCGCCTGGCACGCCGGTTCCGGGCGCTGGGGCACCATTACCGATCTGAATTCCGCGTCCATCGGCATCGAGCTGGACAATGACGGCCGTACGCCCTTCAGCCCCGCGCAGATCGAAGCGCTGATCGTGCTGCTGCGCGACCTCACTGACCGGCTGAACATCCCGCCGCGGCAGGTGATCGGTCACGCCGACCTGGCACCGACGCGCAAGGAAGATCCCAGCCGCTTCTTCCCGTGGCAACAGTTGGCCGAAGCCGGTTTCGGCGTGTGGCCGCGCGCTGCCGATGGTGCTGCGCCGGAAGGATTCGATGCATGGGCCGCGCTGGCGCGCTTTGGTTATCCGCTGGACAACCGCGAGGCCGCCGTCGCCGCGTTCCACCGCCGTTTCCGTGGCAGCGACACCCTGCCGAAAGCCCTCGACGCCGAAGACGCGCGCATCCTGCATTCGCTGTTGCTGCAGACCCCGTAGCCGGTAGCGCCGGGCCATGCCCGGCGAGCGCACCGCGCGGGATCCGCTTCTCGCCGGGCATGGCCCGGCGCTACCCAAGGTTGCCGCGCCACCATCGGCCCCACTACATTGCGACGATGATCACTGTTACGTCGCCGCGCGCGCTCCTCACTTTCTTGGCCGTTGCCCTGCTTGCCGGCTGCGCCACCACGGGCACCCGGCCTGAAGCGCCGGCCGCTGCCAAGCCCGCTGCCGCCACCTACGCCAAGGTCGACTGGAAGGCTCTCCCGGCCGTATCCGATACCGACCTGCAGGCCGGCTTCGCCGCTTGGCGCAGCAGCTGCACCCGCCTGAAGAACGATGCGACCTGGGCCAAGCCCTGCGCGACCGCCAACACCGTGTCCGACAAGGACGCCAGCGCGATCCGCGCATTCCTGCAGCGCGATCTCGATGTCTATTCCCTGCGCGCCGGCGGCCATCGCGCCGACGGCCTGATCACCGGCTATTACGAGCCCATCTATCCGGGCAGCCTCACCCGTACCGACACCGCCACCGTGCCGGTGTACGGCACACCCGATGATCTGGTGGTGGTGCAGTTGGACAGCGTCTATCCCGAACTGAAGGGCAAGCGCCTGCGCGGTCGCGTGGAGGGCAAGGTGCTCAAGCCCTACGACGATGCCGGCAGCATCGCCAGCAAGGGGGCCAAGGCGCCGGTGCTGGCCTGGCTGACCGATCCGATGGACCTGCAGCTGCTGCAGATCCAAGGTTCGGGGCGGGTGCGCCTGGCCGATGGCAAGCAGGTGCGGCTGGCCTATGCCGAACAGAACGGCCATCCCTATCGCGCGATCGGCCGCTGGCTGGTGGAGCAGGGCGAGCTGAAGAAGGAAGACGTCAC
The DNA here is from genome assembly GCF_040548715.1 of Stenotrophomonas sp. 2694. NCBI lineage: Bacteria > Pseudomonadati > Pseudomonadota > Gammaproteobacteria > Lysobacterales > Lysobacteraceae > Stenotrophomonas > Stenotrophomonas sp. 2694. The sequence continues at coordinate 225,457 of NZ_JBEPSG010000003.1, read as the reverse complement.
CATGGACGCGATCCGCGCGTGGGCGAAGGCACATCCGACGCGCGTACCGGAACTGCTGCGCAGCAATCCCAGCTACGTGTTCTTCGTGCGCAGCGCGGACAGCCCGGAAGGTCCGCGTGGTTCGTTGAACGTGCCGCTGACCGCCGGCTACAGCGTGGCGGTGGATCGCACCGTGGTGCCGCTGGGCAGCCTGCTGTGGCTGTCCACCACGCGCCCGGACGGCACGCCGGTGGTACGCCCGGTGGCCGCGCAGGACACCGGTGGCGCCATTGCCGGCGAGGTACGTGCCGATCTGTACTGGGGCAGCGGCGATGCCGCCGGCAAGCTGGCCGGCGACATGAAGCAGCAGGGCAACCTGTGGCTGCTGTGGCCGAAGGGTGTGGCGTTGCCGCAGTAGGTCAGCAGGGGTCAGATCCCCCTCCACAGGAAAGGGATCTGACCCCCATATGCCTGATAATGGCGCCATTCCGAACTTTCCGGTCGCGCATGCGGCCAGGACCCACGCAATGAAATACGCAAAGAACAACGCAAAATCCAACACGAAGAAGTACTACAAGCACTGGGCCGAATCGGGCCTGGGCAAGGGCAACGTGCTGATGGAAGCCCGTGGCGAGAAGATCGTGCGCCAGGTGGAAATCTACGGGGCCAAGGTCGTGTGGGCCGATGAAACCGGCCAGAGCGATGACCGCTTCGTGCTGGCCGACCAGCCGGTGTCGTTCATGGACTTCGACGAAGACGACGAGATCAGCGCGCGCGAGTTTGAAATTGCCTGGAAGAAGGCCCGGGAAGCCACCGGCTACCCCGTCTAAGGTCGAGGGAGCTGCAGTCATCGGATGGCTGGCGGAATCGAAATGTTATAAAGTTTCATTTCCAGCCTCCCGCCCGCCCCCTGATGAAGACTCCCACGCTGGTGGCCGCGCTCGCGGCCGCCCCGTTCGCCCCTGAAGCATTCGCCCAGTCCGCCGACGCCGCGCTCACCCTGGGCAAGGTCGATGTGCACCAGCACAGCGAGGGGCAGCTGAGCGCACACCAGGTGCTGACCTCGGTGGACGTGCTGGGCGCGGACCAGATCGAAAACCGCAACGTGTCGCACAGCTGGGAACTGCTCGGGCAGATGCCCGGCATCCAGCTGACCGAAACCCGGCAGGGCGCCGAGTCGGGCAAGGTCAGCTTCCGCGCCTTCAACGGCGAGGGCTACCTCAATGCCATCAAGACGCTGATCGACGGTATCCCCAGCAACGTCAACAGCGGCAACCAGCGCTTCATCGACATGCTGTTCCCGCTGGAAATCAGCTACATCGAAGTGGTGCGCGGTACCAACGATCCGCGCTACGGCCTGCACAACATCGGCGGCAACGTGAACTTCGGCACGCGCCAGGGCGGAACCTACACCGACGCGCGGCTGGCCTATGGCAGCTACAACACCCGCGATGTGCAGCTGGCGGTGGGCCGCGAAGCCGACGGCTTCGCGCAGAACTACTTCGTCGGCACCCAGGCCAGTGACGGTTATCGCGACCACGACAGCTCGAAGAAATACGCGCTGGGCGGCAAGTGGTTCTTCGGCTCGCTGGAGGAGGGGCTGCGCATCGGCCTGACCGCGCGCGCCTACCATCACGAGGCCGACGAACCCGGTTTCATGACCGCGGAAGAGCTGCATGCGGGCCGCCGTGGCAGCGACCTGCGCAACGCCAATGACGGCGATGACCGCGACATGCGTCAGTTCGCCGCGCACCTGGACATGAAGCTGTCCGACGCGGTGACCTTCGGCACGCGGCTGTACTACAACCGCTATGAAGACGACCGTCGTGTGACCTTCAGTGACCTGCCCAGCGGCAACCTGCCGCGCCAGCGTCGTGTCTGGGACGAGCGCCAGGCAGGCCTGCTCGGCACGCTCACCTGGCAGGCCAGCCCCATGCTTACCGTGGAAGGCGGGCTGAACTACGAGCAGCAGGACAATGGCTACCGTCGCGAGCGCTACGCCTACGCCGAGCCCACCGATTTCAGCCAGGTACCGGCACGCGTGCAGAACAACGACCGCCACAGCTTCGACAACTGGGGCGCCTACGTGCAGGCCATCTACCAGCCGGTCGAAGCGTGGAAGATCGTGCCGGCCTACCGCGTGGACCGTTTCAGCGGCCACACCCGGCTGATGAACGGCGCCACCGGCCGCCTGCAGGACTACGGCAGCATCGGCCAGCCCAAACTGAGTGTCATCCACAGCCTGGGTGAGTACACGCACATCTACGCCAACTGGGGCCGTACTTTCCAGGTGCTGACTGGTTCCACCGCGCCGGCCTACCTCACCCCGGGGCAGGCACCGATGCAGCCCTCCACCAACACCGGCATCGAGCTGGGCCTGAAATTCCAGCCCTTCGCCGGCAGCCAGGCCCGGCTGGCGGTATGGCAGCAGGACGCGGAAAACGAAGTGTCCAACATGCCGGCCACCGGCACCACGGTCATGCTGGGCAAGACCCGCCGCCGCGGCGTGGATGCGCAGATCAGCGCGCAGCTGGGTGACGCGTGGACGCTGTGGGCCTCGCATGCCTACCAGGAGGCGAAGATCACCCGCGACGACCGCGCCGCTGGCGTGACCCTGCAGGGACGCGAAGTGGCCGCCACCCCGCGCCACATCAGCAACCTCGGCCTGGATTACCAGGCCAGCGATGCCCTGCAACTGGGCCTGCAGGTGCGCGCGCAGGGCGATTACTACCTGGAAGAGCGCAACGCCACTGGCAAGTTCGGCGGCTTCGCCGTGCTCGACCTCAGCGCGAAGTATCAGATCACCCCGGCCTGGAGCGTGGACCTGCAGCTGAAGAACGTCACCGGCCGCGAGTATGCCTACGCGTGGTACGACAGCTTCTTCTGGGACAGCGCCCGGCCGATGTTCTCGCCCGCCCCGGGCCGCGCGGTCTTCGTCGGCCTCAACATGAAGCTGTAACCGCAAAGCCGGTAGTGGTCGAGCTTGCTCGACCTGCAGGGGTCAGGCCCTTTCCTGACGGAAAGGGATCCGACCCCGGACCCCGCAGCGCAAGGGGTCAGATCCCTTTCCGCGAGGAAAGGGCTCTGACCCCACACCCACGTTTTGCACTACATTGGTGCAATGTCCGACCCCGCGCCCCCGCCGTCCCTCGATGCCCTCGGCACGCCGCTGGCCTGGGCCGGGCCCGATGGCCGCATCGCCGGCTGCAACCCGGCCTTCGCGCGCTGGCTGGGCGTCAGCGGCCGTCGCCTGCTCGGCCAGCCGTTGGCCGCGCTGGAAGTGCAGGGTGAGGCGCTGGCCCATTTCCTGGCACGCGATGAGCGCGACAGCCTGCGCCTGAACCGGCTGGCGTTGGCGCTGCCGGGCGAAGCCGCGCGTTTTGCCGAAGGCTGGATGAGCCGCCGCGACGATGGCGGCTGGCTGCTGGAGGCGCATCCGGTCGATGAGTTCCCCGGGCTCGACCCGACCCAGGCCCTGCCCAGCGCGCTCAGCGCAGCGCTGAAGGGCCTGGCGCACGAACTGCGCAATCCGCTGGCCGGGTTGAAGGGCGCCGCACAGCTGCTGGCCCGCCGCGCGGCGCAGCGCGATGCCAGCGAACGCGAACTGATCGACCTGATCGGCTCGGAGATCGAGCGGCTCAATGGCCTGCTGGAGCAGCTGCTGTCACCGGCACCCGCCGCGCCACATGCGGCGCTGAACATCCACGCCGCGCTGGAGCGGGTGCTGCGCCTGGCCGAGAACGAGGCCGGCTGGGCCGTGCGCCTGCAGCGCGACTACGACCCCAGCATCCCCGAATTCGATGGCGACGCCGACCGCCTCACCCAGGCGGTATGGAACCTGGTGCGCAATGCCATCCAGGCCGGTGCCGGCAACATCACCCTGCGCACCCGCGTTGAACACGGTGTGCGCATCGCCGAGCAGCTGCACACCCTGGCGTTGCGGCTGGAAATCGCCGACGACGGCCGTGGCGTACCCGAAGAACTGGCCGAACACCTGTTCCTGCCCCTGGTCAGCGGTCGCGCCGAAGGCACCGGCCTGGGCCTGGCGCTGGCCCAGCAGGTCGCGCGCGAGCATCGCGGCACGCTGACCTACCGGTCGCGCCCGGGCCATACCGTATTCACCCTGCTGCTGCCGATCGGCAACGGCACCGCCGCCGCCGAGGAGGCCCCGCGCGATGTCTGAGTCTTCCGTGTCCCCGCCGTGCATCTGGGTGGTCGACGATGACCGCGCCGTGCGCTTCGTGTTGTGCACCGCGCTGCGTGAGGCCGGCTACCAGGTGGTCGACTTCGACAGCGCCGCCCCCGCACTGCAGGCGCTGGCTGATAGCCCGCCGCCTGCGCTGCTGTTCACCGACGTGCGCATGCCCGGCGACGATGGCCTGGTGCTGCTGGACAAGCTGAAGGCCGCGCTGCCGCAGCTGCCGGTGGTGGTGATGTCGGCCTACACCGACGTCGCCAGTACCGCCGGTGCGTTCCGCGGCGGTGCGCACGAGTTCCTGTCCAAGCCGTTCGATCTGGACGACGCGGTGGCACTGGCCCAGCGCGTGCTGCCTGCGGTGGCGCCGGCCATGGCCGCGCCGACGCCCGCGGCAGAAGCCGCCAGCGACCAGCCGCCGCAACTGGTGGGCGATACGCCACCGATGCGCGCGCTGTTCCGCGCCATCGGCCGCCTCGCGCAGGCGCCATTGGCGGTGTTGATCATCGGCGAAACCGGTACCGGCAAGGAGCTGGTGGCCAACGCGCTGCACCGCGAATCACCGCGTGCGCAGCATCCGTTCGTCGCGCTGAACACCGCCGCCATTCCCGCCGAGCTGCTGGAAAGCGAGCTGTTCGGTCATGAAGCGGGTGCGTTCACCGGGGCGCAGCGGCGCCACATCGGCCGTTTCGAGCAGGCCAACGGCGGCACCCTGTTCCTCGATGAAATCGGTGACATGCCGTTGCCGTTGCAGACGCGCCTGCTGCGCGTGCTCGCCCAGGGCGAATTCTTCCGCGTGGGCGGACGCGAACTGATCCGCGTCGATGTGCGCGTGGTCGCCGCCACCCACCAGGATCTGGAAGGACTGGTCGCGCAGGGAAAATTCCGAGCCGACCTGCTGCACCGCCTGGATGTGGTGCGCCTGCAGCTGCCGCCGCTGCGCGAGCGCCGCGAGGACATCGCGCAACTGGCCACCACGTTCCTGGCGGCTGCCGCGCGCAGGCTCGATACGCCGCCCAAGCGGCTGACCGCCGCCGCCCTGCAGGCGCTGCGCGAGCACGACTGGCCGGGCAACGTCCGCGAACTGGAAAACGTGTGCTGGCGCATGGCCGCACTGGCCGCCGCCGACACCATCGGTGTGGCTGATGTTGATACCGCGCTCAACCGCACCCGCAGCCGGCGCAGCAGCGCGGCCGCCGGTGACCCGGGCCAATGGGAAGCGCTGCTGTCCGAATGGGCACGCCGGCAGCTGGCCGAGGGCACCGAGGGCCTGCACGCGCAGGTGCGCGAACGGGTCGACCACGCCCTGTTGGAGGCCGCCCTGCAGATCACCCACGGTCGTCGCGCCGAAGCCGCCGCGCGCCTGGGCCTCGGCCGCAATACGCTTACCCGCAAGCTGGGCGCCGGTCGCCGCCGCGGCGGCCATTGAACGGTGCCTGCACGCGATCCTCGCACCCGCTTGCCGAACTGTTGATCCTCCATGGACGATGCCGTCCGTAGTGTTACCTGCAAGGAGTCCTCGATGCGTTTGTCCTTCGCCCTTCTGCCGCTGTCCGCTGCCGTGCTCCTGTCTGCCTGTGGCAGCGCACCGAAGAAGCCGCAGCCCACACCGCCGCCGGTGGTCACCACGCCCGTGGCCCAGCTGGCCGAAGCCAACCTGGCGCCAGCCTCGGCCAGCATCGTCAGCGGCCGTCTGGTGTTGAAGACCGAAAGCGGTGGCGTGCACTTGACCGGCCTGGTTGGCGGCCTGCAGCCGATGCAGCAGGCCGGCTTCCACATCCACGAGCGCGGTGACTGCAGCGCGGTGGACGCCAGCAGCGCCGGCAACCACTTCAATCCCGCCGGCGTCGCCCACGGTCGTGCAGGCAGCGGCAAGCACCACCTCGGTGACATCGACAACCTGCAGGCAGACGCGCAGGGCCGCGCCAACATCGATGTGCATCTGAAGGGCGTTACCCTGGGCGGAGGCGCCGCCACGGATATCGCCGGGCGTGCACTGGTCGTGCATGCCAGGGCCGACGACTATCGCAGCCAGCCCGCCGGCAATGCCGGCGTCCGCATCGCCTGCGGCGTGATCCGGGTAACCCGCTGATCACACCACCGGCATTTCCCAAGGAGAGTTTTCATGCGTCTGATCCACACTTCGCTGTTCGCGGCCATCGCTGCACTGGGCCTTGCCGCCTGCAACCAGCAGCCGGCAGCACCGGCAGCCGAAGCCCCGGCCACCACCCCGGCCGAAGGTTCGGCAGCACCGGCCGATCCGGCCACTGCACCGGCTACCGCAGCGGCCCCGGCAGCCGATGCCTCGGCCACTGCCGAACTGGCACCGACCCAGGGCAATGAAACCAAGGGCTCGATCACCTTCAAGCTGGTCGACGGCAAGGTGCACGCATCCGGCCAGATCAGTGGCCTGAAGCCGGGCAGCGAGCACGGCTTCCACATCCACGAGAAGGGTGACTGCAGCGCGCCGGACGGCATGAGCGCCGGCGGCCACTTCAATCCGGGCAAGCAGGACCACGGCAACGTGGCCACCGATCCGCACCACGGTGGCGACATGCCCAACATCAAGGCCGACGACAAGGGCGTAGCCACCATCGACAGCCCGGTGTCGAGCAACGTCAACATCGGCAAGGGTGATGATTTCGACATCATCGGCCGCGGCCTGATCGTCCACGCCGACGCGGACGACTACAAGACCCAGCCGACCGGCAACGCCGGCGCGCGACTGGCGTGCGCGGTGATCAACAAGGCACCGTAAGAAAACGAAAACGCCGGCGCAAGCCGGCGTTTTTCAGTTGATCCGCCGGGCATGGCCCGGCGCTACGCACGGAATACGGTAGCGCCGGGCCATGCCCGGCGGCATTACCTGGACGTCAGCGCGCCAGCAGCTCGCGCGCGTCCTGGCCGGCTTCGCAATGCACGAACAGCACCGGCACACCGTGCGCTTCCAGCACCGCGGCCATCTGCCGCTGGCGCATCAGGAACTGCTCGTAGATGCCCTGCAGGCGCTCGCAGTCGCCCTTGCCGTGGTTGTAATGCGCGCACCAGCCGGCCGGGTCGAACAGCGCCATGCGCGCTTCGCCCTGCGTATAGCGCAGCAACGGCTCGGGCGCGTCACTCAGCCACTCGTCCTGGCCCGGGGCCATGATCGCGGTTTCAATCAGCGGCCACAGCGCGGCCAGTCCCTGGTTGTCGTACTGCATCGACATCATCGCGGCCAGGTCGTTCACGGTGAAATAGCGTGCGTGCTCGACGCGCGCACCGAACGTGTTCTGTGCCATCAGCGCGGTATCGGCATGGGCCATGCCATTGGCCAGCAGCACCTCTTCCAGGGCATCGGCCACGGCTGTCGTGGTGGCCACGTCGGTACCGGTCAGCAGGAACGGCACCACCCGCAGGCCACCGCCTACCAGGGTAGCGTCGGCCTGGAACGGCAGCGGCACATCACCGCTGGCATCGGCGCCGAAGGCCAGCACGCGCGGGCCCTGGTTGCTACCGGGCGCGCGCATCTGCAGTTCTTCCAGGCGGCGATGGATCGGCCAGCCCGGGCGAAGGACTTCGGCCGGATCGAAATGGGCGGCGGCGAACACCAGGTCCAGCTCGGCCACCTGTGGCACCAGCTTGGACAGGTCGCGGCCGACGCGTTCGGCCAGTTCACCGGCCTGTTCAGCGCTGAGCACCGCCTGGCGGGGGATTTCGCCGCCGGCCAGTTCCAGGGCCAGCACGCCAAGGGCATTCATCGCAGGGTCGGGTTTGCTCATGGTTCCACGGTTGGCCCATCACAGGGCGGCAGCTACACTTGGCCCCATTATGCCTGCTCTGTCGTGCAGGCCATGTTGCAGACACCCTCATCCATGCCAGGTATCTCCATGCCCAACGCTCGTCCCGTCGCCATCCTCGGTGGCGTCCGCATTCCGTTCTGCCGGCAGAACACCGCGTATTCGGATGTCGGCAACCTCGGCATGTCGGTGCGTACGCTGGGAGCGCTGGTCGAGCGCTTCGGCCTGCACGGCCAGCAGCTGGGCGAAGTGGCGATGGGTGCGGTCATCAAGCACTCCAGCGACTGGAACCTGGGTCGCGAAGCCACGCTGTCCTCGGGCCTGTCGCCTTTGACCCCCGGCATCACCCTGCAGCGCGCCTGCGGCACCTCGCTGGACAGCATCATCACCGTTGCCAACAAGATCGCCCTGGGCCAGATCGAGTCCGGCATCGGCGGTGGTTCGGACACCACGTCCGACGTGCCGATCGTGTACGGAAAGAAGCTGCGCGCGCGCCTGCTGGCTGCCAACCGTGCCAAGAGCACCGGCGACAAGATCCGCGCACTGACCTCCGGCTTCAAGTTCGCCGAGCTCAAGCCGGAGTTTCCGGGCGTGGCCGAGCCGCGTACCGGCAAGAGCATGGGCGACCACTGCGAGGACATGGCCAAGGAGTGGAACATCTCGCGCGACTCGCAGGACGAGTGGGCGGTGTCCTCGCACAAGAAGCTGGCCGCAGCCTATGAGCGCGGCTTCTTCAATGACCTGATCGCACCGTTCCGCGGCGTCGAGCGCGACAACATCCTGCGTGCCGACACCTCGCTGGAGAAGCTGGCCACGCTGAAGCCGGCCTTCGACAAGGTATCCGGCCGCGGCACCCTGACCGCCGCCAATTCCACCCCGCTGACCGATGGCGCAGCCGCGGTGCTGCTGGCCAGCGAAGAGTGGGCACGCGCACATGGCCACGAGCCGCAGGCCTACCTGCGCGACGCACACGTGTCGGCCGTCGATTTCGTGCACGGCGAAGGCCTGTTGATGGCGCCGACCGTGGCCGTGCCGGAGATGCTCAAGCGCAACGGCCTGACCCTGCAGGACTTCGACATCTACGAGATCCACGAAGCCTTCGCCGCACAGGTGCTGTGCACCCTGCGTGCGTGGGAGAGCGAGGATTACTGCCGCAACCGCCTCGGCCTGGATGCGCCGATGGGCCGCATCGACCCGGACAAGATCAACCTGCTGGGTTCGTCGCTGGCCACCGGTCACCCGTTCGCCGCCACCGGTGCACGCGTGATCGCCACGGCGGCCAAGCAGTTGGCCGAGCGCGGCGGTGGCCGTGCGCTGGTGTCGATCTGCACCGCCGGCGGCATGGGCGTGGTGGCGATCGTCGAACGTTGAACGCCACGGTAGTGCCGGCCGCTGGCCGGCAACGTTGGAATTGAAAACGCCGCCCGATGGGCGGCGTTTTCGTTGATTGCATCCCCTGGTGGGTGCCGAGATTGCATCCTCTGGTGGGTGCCGACCGTTGGTCGGCACACCTTCAGCCAGGGTCACGGCATCCGCGGGTTGCCAAACGCGTCGCGCTCTTCATTGGCGTCGTACACCGGCGGCAGCGGTGCAATCGACTGCTCCTCGACGGTCGCATGCAGCGGCGGGTCAACCACCGCTGCCGGTGCACGCACCAGCGCCACGCTGTCTTCGCCTCGCTGCAGGCGCAGCGCGTTGGCCAGGCACTGCGCGGCCAGCACGTGTTCGCCACGTTGCGCGAAGGCTTCGCCCAGCGCTTCCCATGCAGGGGCACCGGCACCCGCGGCGATGGCTTCATGCAGGAACGCATCGGCCGCGTCCCACTGTTGCTGCGCCAGCGCGATGCGGCCCTGGGCCAGGCGCAGGGCGGCCGAGTCGTCATGCACGTTGCGCCAGCGCTGCAGGTTGGCCTGGCGCGTGGCCAGGCGTTCGGCCGGCAGACGGCCATAAACGGCCACCAGTTCGTCATCCCAGCGGTGGTCCAGCGCCTGCTCAAGCGCCAGCAGTGCCGGTTCGTCCCAGTCCAGTGCAACTGCACGGGTGGCATAGGCGGCAACCACGTCCGGCGTCGGTCGCAGCGCCTTCGGCGTGGCTTCCCACTGCGCAGCCAGGGCGTTGACGTCGCCCGCTTCCAGCAGTGCCTGCGCGGCCAGGCGCGCTTCCAGCTCGCTGCTGGCCTCGGCCGGCAGCACCTTGGTCTGGCGCAGTGCGCCCAGCTGGCCGTAAGCCTCGTGCGCGCGGCCGGCACGTGCCAGCGCTTCGGTACGCAGCCACAGACCACGCGGCGGCAGCGGCTGGATCGCTGCCACATCCAATGCGTTGATCGCATCCACCGGCAGATCGTTGGCCAACAGCTGCTCGGCACGCAGCAGTGCCTGCAAGGTCGCATCGCTTTCGCCCAGGCGCTGCAGCAGCGCCTCTGCAGCGGGTGCATCGGCCCGCACCTGCGCGCTGCGCACGGCATTGGCCAGGGCAACCCCGCTCACTTCCGGATCCTTGGCGGCGCCATCCAGCAGCTTCTCGGCGCGCTGCCACTGGCCATGCTCATAGGCCAGCAGACCATCGATCAGGCGCACCCGGCCCTGCTTGCGGCGGTAGCGGCCCCAGGCACGGAACGGTGCGGCGATCAGGCTCCACAGCAGCCACAGCACCAGCACGCCGATCACCGACAGCAGCGCTACCTTCGGCAGGTTGCTGTGGTAGTCGTAGCCGCCATAGCGCAGGGTCACTTCGCCGTAGCGGTTCAGGTCATCGGTGCCGAGCCATTGCGCGGCAACTACGCCAATGGCCACGGCCAGCAACAGCACGACCAGTGATTGCAGGGGTTTCATACGGGCTTACCTCCGGTCGGTCTGGGTACGCAGTTGTTGCAGGGTGCTGCCAAGCACGGTGTCATCGGCCTGCAATGGCAGCGAGCGCAGGGCATGGAGTTCAGCACGTTGCGCGCGCAGGTCCGGTGAATCCGGCCAGCGCCGCTGCGCCCAGAGATCGATTCTGTTCAGCGCGGCATCGCGGCCTTTGCCGTCGCCGCGCTCGATCGCTGCGCGGGCCAGGGTCAGTTCCAGCTGCAGCGCCGTATCGATGGTGGCGCGCTCGGCCGACGTCAGCGGGCCGTTCAGGCGGCTCGGGGTGATATCCACGAAGGGCGCCAGCGCGGCCTGCCACCACGGTTTTGCGGTGTTGTTGGCCGGCGTCTGCGCGATCTGCGAAGGCAGGCCCTGCAGGGCCTTGCCCAGCGCGTCCAGGCGTTGCAGTGACAGCACGCGCGGGCCAGCGCCCAACGCATCCAGCGCGTTGCGTTCCTGCACCAGTGCCTGGCGCAGGTTCAGGCCGTCGCTGTCGGGCAGATCGGCCAATGCAGTGGCGGCCAGCGCATACAGCCGGCGTGAGCCTTCCACGTCATCGGCGAAGGCCAGCCGCTGTGCGGCCTGGGTCAGCAGCAGTTCGGCCTCATCGCGCTGCACGGCCTGACGGCCCTGGTTGGCGCTGTCGGCCAGCTTGGCCAGGTTTTCTTCCAGCAGGGCACTGCGTTGCGACAGGCCCAGCACTTCGTCGCGCAGCACCCGGTTGGTGGTGGCTGCATCCTGCAAGCGCTGGCTGGCAGCACGCTGGTCGCGGCGCAGGGCCTCGACCGTAGCCTCCAGCCCCTTCAGCTGCACGGCGGTGGTCTGCGCCTGCGCCAGCTGGTCGCTCTGCTGCTTCTGCCAATAGTGGTAGCCGGCATAGCCGCCCGCGCCCAGCACCGCCAGCACGGCAAGCGGCAGCAGCCAGCGCATGGGGCGATGGGGCGATGGAGCGGGCGGCAGAGTGTCGTTCATCGGGCTTCCTTGTCGGCGGCAATGCCGGAACAGATCCGGCAGGCAGCGTTGTGCACAGCATCACTGTTGCCGACGACACCGGCAAGCCGCTGCCGGGTGCCTGTTCAGGTCGCTGCCGGGCCGGTGAGCGCAGTGTGTGCAGCGGCCATCAACTGAACGCTGGTAGGGCCCTCGCTGCGCACCACCCGGGTCAGCCCCAGGGCCTGCGCCTGCGCGCCCAGCCGGTCGCTGGCCACAAGCGCGATCGCGTTTGCCCGCAGCCGCTGCTGCCAGTGCGCAGGCAGCTGCTGCCAGAAACGCTGCAATGCCTCGCCACTGCTGATGGCCAGCAGCCAAGGCGTTGGAGAACGGGCCAAACGCGCCAGCATGCGCCGTGACAAGCGCAGCGGCAGCCGTCGGTAGACATCGGCGCGGGTGATCTGTGCGCCCGCGGCCTGCAACTCAGCGGCAATCAGGCCCCGGCCTCCCGGTGCGGTCACCAGCCCGATCTGCATGCCACGCACATCGCCCAGCACCGGCATCGCCAGCAGGCCCTCGCTGTCCATCCGCTGGGGCGCATGGACGTCAGCGACGCCATGGGCCAGCAGGGCACGCGCGGTGCCTTCGCCCACCGTCAGCCACGGGCTGCGCTGCGCCGCCGCCAGCGGTAGCAGGCTGGCCGCTGCGGCCACGGCTGCCGGGCTGGTGAACACCACCCGATCGCTGGTCAGCGCGCGTTGCAGTTGCTGGCGCGCGGCGCTGCCCTGCACACGCTGCAGCCGCCAGGGCGAAAGCGCGACGGTACGGCCTCCCAGCCCTGCTGCGGCATGGCGCAGCGCCGCCTGCTGGCCCTGCGGGCGCAGCGAGATCAGGGTCCAGCCAGTGGGTATCGTATGGTTGGCCATTACCGTCATTATGCGGGCCCTTCGTTGTCGTGGTTGCTGCTGATGGCTGTTGATGCCCTGACCTCTTCGCTGGCTGCCCTGCAGGACGTGCTGGACTGCATGCCGGCGGTCCGCGCGATGCAGATCCGCCTGGATGGCTATGCCGACGGCGTGCTGCGCATCACCGCGCCGCTGGTGGCCAACGTCAATGACAAGGGCAATGCGTTCGGTGGCAGCCTGGCCTCGGTGCTGACCCTGTCCGGCTGGGCGCTGGTCAGCCTGCGCCTGCGCCTGGCCGGCCACGACGCCGAGGTCTACGTGGCCGACAGCAACCTGCGCTACCTGGCACCGGTCTATGAAGACCTGCATGCCCATGCCGAAGCGGCTGGAAGCGGCGCCTGGGAGACCTTCCTGGCCACCTTCCGCCAGCGCGGCAAGGCCCGCATCAGCATTGTCGCCACCCAGCCCGGTGCCGACGGCAAGGCCGCGGCCGAATTCAGCGGTCGCTTCGTTGCCTTCGCCAAAGGGTAGGATGGCAGGCTGACGCCCTGCGGAACCCACCGATGCGCCGCCTCATCCAGATCCTCCTGTGTTCCCTGCTGCTGCTCAGCGCCGCCGCCGGCGCTGCCGCCGACGACCTCAGCCGCAAGCAGCGCAAGCTGCTGGAAGAGACCCAGATCGCCTACGGTGCCACCATCCGCTGGGGCAGCATGGACGACGCCATCGCCTATCTGGACCCGCAGCTGCGCAAGACCAAGCCGCCGACCGAGTTCGAGCTCAACCGCTATGCGCAGCTGCGCGTGTCGTCCTACCGCGAGCGCAGCAGCGCATCGCTGGACGGCGGCCAGGTCGAGCGCCGGGTCGAAATCGGGGTGATCAACCAGAACACCCAGGCCGAGCGCACCGTGGTGGTGACCGAGCGCTGGCGCTGGGATCCGGAAGCCAAGCGCTGGTGGCAGAGTGCGGGCCTGCCGGACCTCTGGCAGGGGCAGTGACGGGTCGCGTCCGGCTTGTGCGACAATCGGCGCCCGCTTAATCGACCCGTGACCTGAGTGAATTACGAAGAGTTGCTGGCCTTCGCAGGCCGAAACCCGATGCTGTCCGCGGCCCTGGTCGGCCTGACCGTGGCCCTCATCGTCACCGAAATCCGCCGCCTGTTCCGGGGCTTCAAGGGCATCAAGCCCGCCGAACTGACCCAGCTGATCAACGCGGGCGGCACGGTGGTGGTTGATCTGTCGCCCAGCGCTGATTTCGAAAAGGGCCACATCGCCGGCAGCCGCAGTGCCCAGGCCAGCGCGTTCGGCCCCGAGCACAAGCTGGTGGCCAACGCCAAGCAGGCCCCGGTGGTACTGGTGTGCCGCAGCGGCAACGCGTCCGAGACCGCCGCCAAGGCGCTGAAGAAGGCCGGCTTCGAGAAGGTCTTCGTGCTCGACGGCGGCATCCCCGCGTGGCAGCAGGCAGAACTGCCGCTGGTCAAGGGCCGCAACTGATAGCAGGCGGTGGCGGATGTGGCCTTGTTTGCGCCCTCCGCCGCCCCCATCGCAGTAATTCGACCATCGTTTTCATTGCATTCACTGGAGTTACTGGAAATGTCCGAAGAGACCACCAACGGCGCTGTCGCGCCGGTCGATGCCGCCACCGGCCCCGCGTTCACCGTCGAGAAGATCTACGTCAAGGACGTTTCCTTCGAGTCGCCGAATGCCCCGTCGATCTTCAACGACCAGGTGCAGCCGGAACTGCAGCTCAACCTGAACCAGCAGGTCCAGCGTCTGGGCGAGAATGCCTTTGAAGTCGTGCTGGCCGTGACCCTGACCTGCCAGGCCGGTGAGCGCACCGCGTACGTGGCCGAAGTGAAGCAGGCAGGCGTGTTCGGCCTGGTCGGCCTGGACCCGCAGTCGATCGACGTGCTGCTCGGCACCCAGTGCCCGAACATCCTGTTCCCGTACGTGCGCCAGCTGGTCAGCGACCTGATCCAGGCCGGCGGCTTCCCGCCGTTCTTCCTGCAGCCGATCAACTTCGAAGGCCTGTACGCAGAAACCCTGCGCCAGCGCCAGGAGCAGGGCGACGCACCGTCGCTGGCTGACTCCGAGCCGGCCGGCAACGCCTGATCCCGGCCGCGACGTCACGGATGAGCACTACCGCTGACAAGATTGCCGTACTCGGCGCCGGTTCCTGGGGAACCGCGCTGGCGACGCTGCTCGCCCGCCACGGTCGCCAGACCGTGCTGTGGGGGCGCGATGCTGCCGTGGTTGAGGCCATCGACCAGCGCCACGAGAATCCGCGTTACCTGCCGGGCATTCCGTTGCCGGAATCGCTGCGCGCCACCACCGACCTCGCGTCGGCGGTGGAAGGTGCGGCCTGGATCCTGGTGGTGACCCCGTCGCATGCATTCGGTGAAACCGTGCGCGCGCTGGCGCCGCTGCGTCCGGCCGGTGCCGGTGTGGCCTGGGCCACCAAGGGCTTCGAGCCCGGCTCTGGCCGCTTCCTGCATGAAGTAGCGCGCGAAGTGCTGGGCGAGGACGTGCCGCTGGCCGTTGTCACCGGGCCGTCGTTCGCCAAGGAAGTCACCCTGGGCCTGCCGACCGCGATCACCGTGCACGGCGACGTGCCCGAGTTCGCGCAGACGGTGGCCGAGGCGATGCACGGTCCGGCGTTCCGCGCCTACACCGGCGACGACATGGTCGGTGCCGAGCTGGGCGGTGCGATGAAGAACGTGCTGGCCGTGGCCACCGGCGTCGCCGATGGCATGCAGCTGGGCCTGAACGCCCGTGCCGGCCTGATCACCCGTGGCCTCAACGAGATGCTGCGTCTGGCGGCAGCGATCGGCGCCAAGCCGGAAACGCTGATGGGCCTGGCGGGGCTGGGCGACCTGGTGCTGACCTGCACCGGCGACCTGTCGCGCAACCGCCGCCTGGGCCTGGCCCTGGGCCGCGGGCAGACGCTGCAGGACGCCATCCGCGAAATCGGCCAGGTGGTCGAGTCGGTGCAGACCGCCGACGAAGTGATGCGACAGGCGCGCCGTCATGGCATCGACCTGCCCATCTCCGACCGCGTGCGCGCCGTGCTGCATGGCGAGCAGACCCCGGAAGAAGGATTGCGTGCGCTGTTGGCACGCGAACAGAAGCCGGAGTATCCGGATACGCTGTTCAAGTGAATCGAAAACCCCGGCCCAGTGCCGGGGTTTTTTTTTTGTGCGTGCGCGAAACCCATCCACGCATGGCGTGGATCTACTGCGGAACCCGCAGCGCCCATCACCGCGACCGCGGCGGCGTGTTGGTGTTGTCCATGTCCGAAAAAATCATCCACGGCCCACCCGCCACCCGCTTCAACGTCAGCGTGAACTTCCCGGTATCGCCTACGTTGCTGCCGTAGGTGTAGGCACCAATGATGTAACCGGTGGATTCCTCTGCGGCATAGGCCAGCGCACGCAGCCGCAACGGGCTGCTTCCCTGGCCGGCATACGCTGCCTCGATCGCCGCGCGCCCGCGCACGGGCGGCTGGTTGCTCTGCAGGATGAAACCATCCTCGGTAAACAACCTCGCCAACGCCTTCGCATCACCGGTGCGCCACGCCTGTTCGTAATCGCGCAGCACGCGATCCAGCGTGGCGGGCAGGGGGACATCGGCAAGACGTGCGGCGGGCGAGGATGCGGTGGGCTCCTGCGCAACAACAGGCCCGGCCAGCAACAGGCCACTGATGAGAAACACGGCAAGTCTTGAATGGCACATACGTCTGCATCCTGGCGGTGATGGAAGGCGTGATTGCCAGAGTATCCACCTTGGCTGGCGGGTAGAATCACGCGGTCGCCGGCTGGGCGAATGGACACAGGACAGGGAATGACGTCTCGAATGATGGGAATGGCAGGGCTGGTCGCGTTGCTGGCTGCGTGCACGCAGGCAGCGACACCGGAAGCAGGCACCGCAGCTGCACCCGCCGCTACTGCTGCGCCGACGGAAGCCCCCGCCGCCACGACCACGGTGGTCGAGCACGCACCTTCCGTCGAAGACGGCGTGGACCCGTCGGTGTGGGACAACGAAGGCGAGCCGGACGGTGAGACCCCCGGCGCCGAACTCACCTGCGCGGACAATCCGCTGGCGACTTATTTCTTCACCCTGGTCGGCGGCAACACCGTGGACGACTGCGGCCGCAAGGACCCGAAGGTGCTGGCCGCGTTCGACGCCCTGATGAAGAACACTGCGGCGGCCGAATCGCCCGACAAGAACGTCCCTTCGCTGCGCGAACGCCTGCTGAGCGGTCCCAGCGGTCCTGGCGAACTGATGGTGCTGCAGGGCGAGCCGTGGTGGCTCTACACCGCCTGTCAGGCACACCAGTGCTCGACCACCGCGCTGGCGATGCTGTATTCGCCGACGCACTCGAAGATGGTCGGCCGCCTTACCACCCGCTGCAACGTGTGGTGGCTGGGCGAGCCGAACGCGGAGCAGCGCGCGCTGATCGAGCGCGAGCGGCCGGTGGACGAGGCGATGCTGAAGGAAGAAGGCGATTCCTGCGAATGACCGGCGGTAACGCCGGAAGATTCTCCGGCGTTACGCCTCAGGCCGCATCCGCGCGCTGACCTGCGCGGTCAGCGCCAGGCACGCCATCATCAAACCCTCCATCACCCGATCGCCCACGTATTCGTCGTCCGGTCCGTTCTGGCGGACGCGCTCGGCCGCCAGCAGCATTTCCAGCGCTATGCGCAGGCCCGCCAGTGCGCAGTCCGCATCGGCCAGCGCCATGCGGCGGCCGGGCATCTGATGACGCTCCGGCCACGGCTGGCCGTCGGCGGCTGCGCCTTTTCCAATCCGCGTCAGCGTGGCGATGAAAGCTCTGGGATCGATCGCAGATGCTTGTTCTGATGACGCATCGCCAGCAGCGCGATAGGGGTGGGGACGGGGAAATTCCGGTGTGGTCATGGCTGAGGCTCCGTGCAGGACAGACGGTAACCGCCACACAAAGGTGGCGGGCGGAGACGTGGCTCGAAAACCGGGAGATCACGCATAAGTCCGGCAGGCGCAAGGCCTCCACGCTCCGCCCGCCATAGCCGGCAGACGGATTGCCAGCCGGCGCCACGCGGGGTGACGCCGGCCGGCAAGCGTAAACAACGTGTGTGATCTCACGGGTTTTCGATGCCCGGCCATCCTTTTTCGATGGCCCGTCATCTGTACCTCTGTGGCTGCGCAACGCCAATCAGACAAATTGCATTCAACGCTTGATGCAAGACGCTTTCGGCATTCTCCCACGCTGTTAAGCCGCCCCAGACGCCGATGGCGCAAGGGCCCTCAGCGATAGAGGAATATGCGACATGGGTCGTGATTGCCGGCGTAGTTGGCTGAGACGTCAGCGAGGCAATAACGACAGAACGCTGCGATTGGGCGATACAGCGTGGTGCTAGTCGAGCTCTATGAGAAAGCGCGTGGCCATGGCAGATGGCACCACAGACGCCCCGACCCGCTTCAGTTCAACCAGCCCATAGCCTTCCATCATCCGAAGGGTTCGAGAAAGGCTTGGAACCTTGCGCCCGCAGTGCTCGGACAGTTCGGTGAGCGACCTGGGTTGAAGTTCGCGCAGCAGTCGCAACAGCCGGCGGTTCTCATCGCTCAATACTGCGGCCAGGGAAGACAGGGTGGAGAAGGCTATCGCCCCCTCCGTAACCTGCGGTGGTGCCGATCTGTCCTTTCGTTCTCCGCCGATGACACAACGTCGGAAGGTACTTTGGACTGGCGAACGGCACGTATCGGAATCTGTCATCGGTGCGGGATTGCATTGGGACCGATAGATCATGTCTGGCCGAGCACGCGTTGGATTGAACAAACGGCGCATGGATGGCGCAACCGAAGTCTGTGTCAGCTTCCGGCCAGCCGCAGAAGCACGAGGCTCACGATCACGCTTGCCTCACCCGTTCGGGGCAGGCGGGGACCCGAGCCTGCCGGCAGACTGGCGACCTTATCCTTGGAAGGACAACGCAATGAGTACCTCCAACCGCAAGACGGCCAGCTTCGGCGTGCCGTGGGAATCGGCCTATGGGTATGTACAGGCCGTGCGCGTGAACAATTCGATCTTCGTGTCGGGCCAGCTCTCGCACACGCCGGAGGGACAGCTGGTGGCGCCGGCCGCTCTGGGCACTGATGGAAAGCCTGCCAACTTCGACACCATGGAAGCGCAGATGAAGCGCACCTACGAGAACGCGCAGGTGTTGTTGGCCGAGCTGGGTGGATCGTTGGCGGATGTGGTTGAGGAAACCCTGTTTGTCATTGATGTGCCTGCGGCGTTCGCCGCCAGCAGCAAGGTCAGGCCTGCCGTCTATGGCCAGCCTGTTCCCCAGGTGGCCAGCAACCTCATCGGGGTTTCCGCGCTCGCTTTCCCCGAACAGTTGATCGAGATCGCGTTCCGCGCTGAAGTGCAGCCGTAGCCGGACCCTGAAGCGAAGGAGCACCCCGTGCTGACATGGAAAGCCCGCGGGCGCATTCACGCCCGCAGGCCTTCCTCACGTTGGCTCCGCAACTTACATGCCCAGGTCGGACAGCCCCGGGTGATCATCCGGGCGGCGCCCCAGTGGCCAGTGGAACTTGCGTTCGCTGTCCTTGATGGGCATGTCGTTGATGCACGAGAAGCGGCGCTCCATCAGACCATCCGCGCCGAACTCCCAGTTCTCGTTTCCATAGGAGCGGAACCAGTTTCCAGAGTCGTCGCGCCATTCATAGGCGTAGCGCACGGCGATGCGGTTGCCGGTGAATGCCCACAATTCCTTGATCAGGCGGTACTCAAGCTCCTTCTTCCACTTTCGGGCAAGGAACTGCCGGGCTTCCTCGCGGCCGTTGGTGAACTCGGCGCGGTTTCGCCACTGGGTGTCGAGCGAATAGGCAAGCGCCACTTTGTCGGCATCGCGGGAATTCCAGCCATCTTCTGCCAAGCGAACCTTCTGGATCGCCGATTCGAGAGTGAACGGGGGAAGGGGGGGACGGGGTGCTTCTGCGGACACGGTGGGGCCTCCAGTGGAAATGGATGAACGGGGTACTGCGGCGGGATTTCGGTTACTGCGGCGTTAGCGCGTGGCTTGCTTCAACAACAACTGCGCAACGTCCCTTGCGGTGTCTGCGGCGTCGTAGTCACCCATCACGCGCGATACGGTGATGGCGCCTTCCATCAAAAGCAGCAGCTGCTGCGCCAGAACGGCCGGCTGCGCGATGTTCAGTTGCCCGGTGAGCTCCAGCGTGTAATCGAGCAGTTTCTGCTTGTGGTGCTTGGCGATCCTGCGGATCGGGTCGTGCGAATCGCCGACCTCGCCTGCCGTGTTGATGAAGGCACAGCCGCGATAGCCCTCGGACTTGAACCAACCTTTGAGCACCGTGAACATGCCCAGGATGCGCGCTTCCGGGCTGCCGGCCTTGTCGCATTCCTGCCTGAACCAGTTGAGCCAGCGCACGTCCCGCGCGTTCAATGCGGCTGCGGCAACCTGGTCCTTGTTTTCAAAGTGTCGGTAAATGCTCTTGCGCGCAACGCCAGAGGTCTTCACCAGAAGATCCATGCCGGTCGCATGTATCCCGTTCTGGTAAATCAGCGCCTCCGCCGTGTCCAGGATCTTCAGTCGGGTGTCGGTCGTTGTCTTATCCATGGCGCCAAGGTAGAACGATCGTTCTACCTTGTCAACCAGCGATTACACATCAGCTCGGCGGCACAGTTGCCGAAGGCGACCTGCCAGGTAATCCGGACATTTCCAGAACCTGTAGCGCCCGGCCGGGCTGACCAATATCTGACTCGGATGGCATGCACACGCCAGCTTCCGCTTTCGGCCAGAAGCTGACATCGCGAGGCCCTCTAGTCGCTTACAGGAGCATTCCTCCTGAGGCCTCAATGCGCTGACCGGTAATCCAATGACTGCCTCCCGCCAGCAGGTTTGCCACGGCCATGCCGATGTCGTCGGGGCGACCCGTACGTCCCATCGCCGTGTGCTGTGCCACATAGTGGTTCACGGCGGCATCGTCGCGCACTGCACCGCCGAAGAAGTCGGTCTCGGTGGCGCCAGGGGCTACGGCGTTGACCGCGATGCCCCTCGGTCCCAGCTCGAGCGCGAGATAGTGGGTGGCGGTTTCCAGTGCGCTCTTCATTGCTGCGTACACCAGGCTGCCCGCAGCCACGTGGCGGGTCAGGCTGGTGGAGATGTTGATGATGGCGCCGCCATCGGCCAGCTGCGGCGCCAGCAACTGGGTCAGCAGCAGTGGCGCTTTGAAATGCACGCGGTACAGCAGGTCGATGTCATCGCCGCGGATCTCACCGAACGCCGATGGTGCGTGCAGCCCTGCATTGTTCACCAGCTGTTGGAAGTGCGATGCACCCCAGCGCTGCAATTGTGCCCGCACAGCCGATACGAAGGTCTCCAGTGATCCAACCGCATCCAGATCCAGCGGCAGCATCGCGGCGCGTACGCCATAGGCTTCGATCTGGCGCAGGGTTTCGGCGGCCTGAACCTGCTGATGCTGGTAGGTAATCATCACGTCGCTACCCTGCCTGGCCAAGTGGAGGGCAATGCTGCGGCCAATGCCGCGGCTGCCGCCGGTAACCAGGGCGATGGTGCGCGGAGTGTGTACGCTGTTCATGGTGGCTTTGTCTCGTGAAACGGAGCGTGACATGCTGCGCCCACGGTGCCGTCCGCACTTGCCCAATTGCACACGATCCTTGCCCGATTTCCCTGCTACCTGTGATCGCCAAGCCCCGCTGCGTGCATTAGCGCTGCAGGCGCAGGCGGTGCTGCGCGCACGCAGCCTGGACGCGGAGCCGCTGCTGGAACTTCTGCCCGGCGCTTGGCTGGCGCGTACAGGATCAACGCGCGCTCCGGCCCCGGCTCTGTACCGTCCCGCGGTGGCGGCGGTGCTACAGGGGGCCAAACAGGTATGGGTAGGCGATGCGGTGCTGGAATATCGCGCCGGCGATGCACTACTCACCCGTCAGCCCGTTCCCGCTCGCGGGATGGTGGCCCGGGGCAACCACCAGACGCATTTTCTGGGGCTGGTGGTGGAGTTGGACACCGTCTTGTTGCGACAGTTGCTGAGCCAGTTGGGCAACCCACCTACAGGCCAAGCGCCTCACCCTGCGCCATTCAGTGTGGTAGCGCTGGATTCACCCGTACTGAGCTGTCTGCTGCGTCTGCTGGAGCTGGCCCTCGACACGCCCGACGCCCAGCGGCTGCTGTGGCCTGCCCTGCAGCGTGAGCTGCTGTTTCGTCTGTTGCAGGGTGAAGCAGGGCCAGCACTGCTGGCGATGGCCCAGCCATCTCCCTTGGCACGGCGGATGGCGGGCGCGATTCGCACCCTGCAACGCAGCTTCCGGCAACCGCTTGATGCGGCCGCGCTGGCCAGCCGTGCAGGCATGGGCAGCGCGCTGTTCTATCGGCATTTCCGTGCGGCAACGGGCCTGTCACCGCTGCAGTACCAGAAGCAGCTGCGCCTGATCGAGGCACGTCGCCTGCTGCAGCGGGGCGGCACCAGCATCTCCGCCACCGCGTTCGCCGTGGGCTACGAGAGCCCTTCTCAGTTCAGCCGCGAGTTCAGTCGGCTGTTCGGCCACGCACCGCGCGAGGCTCTCCCGCCGATCGCTCGATGAGTATCAGCCTTGCTCGGCCACTTGGCGCTGCAGCATCGCGATTCCGGCTTCCAGCGTAACCGCCGGCCGATAGCGAAGCTCGCTGCGTGCACGGCTGTCATCCAGCGTGACCTCCACCGCTGAAGATGCGAACTCCTGGCGGGTCATTGGCGCACGCAGAGGCAGCCGCAGTCTGCGGAACAGGTCATCCAGTCCGATGAAAACACGCAGCAGCGCACGCGGCACCTGTTTTTCAGGCGGTTGTACGCCATAAGCCAGCAACTGAGCGCCAATCAGACGGCGGAACGGCACGGGCGCACCATCGCAGATGTGGTAGACACGGCCGCCCGCACCGCGCGTCAAGGCGCAGCAGACCGCTTCAGCCAGGTTGTCCACGTGGGTGGACGAGGTGAGGTAGTGCCCGCCGTCGATCCAGGCGAAGCGGCCGCTGCGTACGGCCTGCAGCAAGTAGGGCATAGCGGTCGTGTTGTCGCGGCCCCAGACGAATCTTGGTCGCAGCACCTTCACTGCGAAATGCGGTGTGGACAGCGCGATCGCCACCCGTTCTGCTTCAGCCTTGCTCGCGCCGTAGATGCCTGCTGCGCGCGCCGGATACTGATGGTCCTCGCGCGCCTGTTGCAAAGGCGCACCGGTGGTCAGTGCCGATTCGCTGCTCAGCACGATCGCCACCGACACACCCGCAGTACGGGCGGCCGTCAGCACGTTGCGGGTGCCTTCCACGTTGGTCTGCCACTGGCTGGGTGAAGCATTTCGGTGGTCGGTGTCGGCGGCCGCGTGGATCAGCGCGGCGCAGCCCTCCATCGCCGCAGCGATGCCGGGGTCCAGCAGATCGCCGTGTACCGGCTGGGCGCCCAGCGCCTGTACCACCGCCGCCGCCTGGGGGCTGCGCACCAGCGCACGCACGTGGTGACCGTCTGCACACAGGCGGCGAATCAAATTGCGGCCCACGTAGCCGCTTCCTCCGGTCAGGAAGAGGGTGGAAGAACTCATCAGGGTTACCTCGGGGGAGAGAACGGGTTCAGCGCGGCGGCGTCTCGATCAACGCGCCAATGTCCTGCAGCAGCTGCTGCCGCTGCGCGGCCGGCCACTGCACGTAGTCCAGCGACTCCAGCAGCTTCATACCCTCCAGCGCGAGGTATGCCAGCAACGCGCTGCGTGGGTGCGTGGCCTGCTGCTGGATCTCGGCCAGGATCTGCGCCTGGTTGTGCTGGATGGGCGCGCGCAGCTGTGGATCCTGGGCCATGGCCGCGCACAGCGCCAAGGCCACCGGCTGGAATGCCTCGGGAAAGGGCTGGGCCGCTGCGGCAATACGACCGCGCAGCAGCGCATCCTGGTTGAACCCCTTGGCCGCCTCGCGGTTGAAGGCGTTGTCGCGGGCCACCGCACGTTCGACCACGGCCTGGATGAGACCGGCCTTGGACTGGAAGTCGTAGACCACCGAGGCCTTGCTGACCCCGGCTTCGGCGGCCACCGCATCCAACGTCAGGCGCGCCGCCCCCACCTGGGCGACCACGCGCTCGGCAGCATCAAGGAGCTGCTGCGGATCAATACTTTTGCGACGGCCCATCACCGGGTCCCATATTTAACCATCCGGTCGATTATAAATGTGGATGCGCTGGTGTAAAGCCCTCTGGGTGGCCTACAGCGCGTCGTAGAGTGCGCCAGCGCCTGCTGCATCCACTGCTGGATGTTCGCTTCGCGCTGCCGGTGGCGCGCTCGACCGGCGGCCGGCAGCTTCACCCGCACCTTGCGCCGGTCGTCGGCTGCCTCCTGCTTGTCCACGTAGCAGCACCTACAAGACCTTTCAGCAGCTGGGTCACGGCCGCAGTGGAGGTTTCGGTGCCCTCTGTCTTCAACCTGACGTGCGATGCAGCATCAGCAGGAAGAGCAAGCTCCGCGTGAGCGTGGGCAACTGCTGCAGCAGGCGATCATTTCGGGGAACGCCTACTTCGACGAGAGCGGCTCGACGGATATCGAGCGGCGCCGCAAGACGGCGCTGTTGTATCGGGCAACGCTGGAAATCAAGCTCTGAACGGTCATCGACGATCGGCGCGACCACGAGACCAAGGAGATGGCCTGACCTGCGCAATGTCTGCATTCGGACAGATCGGTCGTTCACCTCCCGCAGGGGGCCCGGGTGTCCGCCACGACCCAGCCTGAAAAGGCCGCAATCACCCTCGCATCAACCTACACAGCGGTTCCATGGGATGATGCGGTGCCCACCGGACGAGCGACCATGCAGAAGCTGACGGACCCCAATCTGCTGGACGACATCGCCGAGATTGGTCGAATCCAGGCCGTGCCGCGAATCCTGGAGACCGTCGCCCACATCACGGGCTCACGATTCACGGCTATTGCCCGCGTGACCCAGACAACCTGGACCGCGTGCGCCACCTTCGACACCCTGGGGTTCGGGCTGGTTCCCGGTGGCCAACTGGTGCTTGAGACCACCATCTGTGACGAGATCAGGCAGTCGGCGACGTCAGTTGTATTTGCGCATGCAAGCGAGCACCCGATTTACTCCCAGCATCACACGCCACGGATCTACGGACTTGAGAGCTACGCGTCCGTTCCCATCCATCGGCCAGACGGCAGCTTCTTCGGCACGCTCTGCGCTATTGATTCGGCACCGGCCAACTTCGACGTAGCCCACGTCCAACGGTCCATGGAGCTGCTGGCCGACCTGGTAGGAAGTTACCTCGACAAGGAAGATCGCCTTGAGCGAGCGGAATCCGCGCTCTCCGATGCGCATCGTGTCGCCGACCTGCGCGACCAGTTCATTGCCGTGCTGGGTCATGACCTGCGCAGCCCGCTGCAGGCCATCAGCATCGCCGCAGATTCGCTGGCATGTGAGGCGGGCACTGAGCGCCAGCAACGGATGCTCGCGCACATCACTTCCGGCGTTGCCAGAATGGACGGACTGATCAACGACGTGCTTGATTTCGCCAGGGGACGTCTGGGCGGCGGCATTCCCATCGCGCTGCAGCTGACAAGCACGCTGGAAGAAGACCTGAAACGGGTTGTGGAAGAGGTGGCAATCGCCACCGGCCGCCAGGACATCAAGGTCCACATAAAGATAGACGACGACGTGGTCTGCGACCCGAGCAGATTGGCACAGCTCCTGGCCAACCTGCTCACCAATGCAGCGGTACACGGAGAGCGCTCGTCCCCGATTACGCTGACCGTCCACTCCGAGCCGGAAATGCTCACGCTCGACGTACACAACGAGGGACACATTCCATCAGCGAGGTTGGACGCGATTTTCAGCCCATTCTCACGTGAAAAGAGTGAGCGTCCGCGGCCGGGTCTCGGCCTCGGCATCTACATTGCGTCGGAGATCGCGCGGTCCCATGGGGGCACGTTGGAGGTGGAGTCCAGTGCGGCCGCCGGCACCTTGTTCACGTTCAAGATGCCCAGGCTGGAGCTTCCGTAGCGGTCTGCCGCGACCACGTCCGCAGCCTTCAACCGGGTTTCATTTGCGGACGTGTCGCGCGTCTTTTTCATCCACGTCCTTCGCAGCCGCGCGACTCTGCGCGAACTCCGGGAACGTTTCTTCGATCGAGTCCTTGTCCGGCAGCACGTAGAACACGCCGCCTTTCTCGAACGTGGGATGCACGATCTGCTCGTAGAACCCGGGCGAGACATTGATGCAGCCGTGGGTGACACGGTTGTCGTCCGGCGTGGCCGATGCCAGTCGTTCGCTGCGCTTCTCTTTCGGGGTGCCCGGGGGAAGCGGGTGCATTGAAACGGCGGAATCGTAGTCCACCCACAGCACGCGTCCGGCGTCTTCGGACGGGCCATAGGCGCCAATGAAACGACCAGCCGGGGTGGTGCGGTCGTGGCCGGGAATCGCGCTCAATGCGAGCTTGGCGACGCCGGGTGCCGAGTGATCGCCGATGGCCGAACCAAACAGCGCTGGCGCTGCGCCGCGCAGCTTGCCGTCACCGCCGAAGACCAGGACCTGCGCAGCCGCCTTGTCCATGATCGCGAACGGATAGCCCTGGTTGTCCTTGCTGGCCACGACCCAGCCGGCCAGTTCAATCACCGTATCGGACACTTCCTGGCCCTGCGGAAGTTCATCGGCGGCGGTCGCCGTTTCCGTGGGTGCGTCCTTGGCTTCCTTGGCGTTCCTGGCGCTGGCTGCGCCGGTTCCTGCCAGTGCCAGTGCGATGGCCAGCGTGGCCGATACGGCCCGGCGTGCAGGGAGTGAGTACGTACGAATGGGACGGCTCCTTCGGATGACGACCGAGAGGCTGAAAGACACCAGTGGCCGGTGAAGGCCACTGGTGTCTGGTTCAAGCGTTCATCAAAGTGGGTGGGAGAGCGGTTACCCGCGCGGCTTGCGGCCGGGGACCCTTTCGAGCTGCTGCACGCGGCCTTCGATCTGATCCAGACGCTGGTTGGCCTGCTGTGCAGACTGGTTGGCCGATTCGGCGCTCTGCGCCGCGCCCTGCACCTTCACGTCGAGCTGGTCGAGACGCGAGTTGATCGTTGCAAATTCGTCTTTGTAGGTGGCGCAAGCACCGAGGCTTACGGTAGCAACGATGGCTACGGTGACGGCACGTGCCGCGTTGATTTGCTGCTTGGTCAGGAACATTCCACTCCCTCCTTCGTCTGGGGAGTCTGGAATATAGCGGCGTTTGTTCCCGCCGCTGCGAAGTGCTTTCAGCTGCAGTTGGAAGACGTGGATGGCCTGTGAAGGTCGCGCAATCAGCAATCCTTAACAAGCGGGAACAAGCGAGCTCTGCTGCATCGGTTGATGTCCTTGTGCCACTTCAATCTCTCCAATTCATCAGCCTGAAGCCGACTCGCGTTGTTCCTCTCAATGGGCGCAGATGGGCGTGACGCAACAACATCGATGCCCGCACCGCGGTTTCGTGCGTGCAGGCCTCATAGCGATCAGCTGCACGAAGCGATCAGGCACCCCGGACTGCATTTCGTGGGCTACTGCATGGTCTTGTAGATCCTCACGCGGGGAACCACGGTCAAGCGGTGCCGCAAGCTGGCAGATAACGCGATTCCAACTCAAAGGGTATAGGTCATCGATTCCAGCATCAGGCGCATTCCTGCCTCAGCCGCTTCGCGATTGGCCTCGACCGTAGTAGTAGACGCATAGCAGGACCAACCGCGACCACAGCCCCGGATGGCCACCAGTTGCACCCGTTCGCGTTTCGGATGACCTGCGGGGAAACGGTCGTCCTGGAACCGGGTCGAATATGCCTGGATGGAAGGAGAAAGCTCGAATGCTGAATACGTGGGAGTCTCCAAGGGCGCCACGTCCTGCTGCGCTCCATATTTCGCAGATGCCCACTCCGACAACGTGACCGCCTGATCGACGAAGGCAACGTCCACCCTGAGTTCAAGCTCGATCTGCCCGGGCCGCTTCAAGTCGGCTTCGACATGCAAGTAGCGGTTGTCCGTCTCTTCGTCGAATCCGGCCCATGCCACAGACCAGTTTCCAGGCAGCTCCAGCCTCAGCCCATCGACCGTGTATCTCTTGGGCGAAGCAACATCGGCACGAGGCGCGGGCTGCGGCGCGGGCGTGCGGCTGCAGGCCACGGCAGCCGTTGGCAGGATCAGCGCGATGGCAAGCAGTAGGTGGTTCAAAGGACGCTTCATATGAGCTCTTGGGTGGCGTGCGCGCAGCACGAATCAGTCCGCGAACGTGGCGGTTTCCAAGATCTTTCGAATGCCCGCTTCCGCGGCGTTGCGATTTGCCTCCAACGTCCAAGTGGAGGCGTAGCAGTTCCACTCCACGCCGCACCGCTTGACGGCCAACACGTGCAGGCTTCGGGCATACGGTTGGTCGTCTTCGAAGAGCTTGTGCCGGAACTGCGTGGCATGAGCCTTCACGCCTGGCGCCAGCTGGTAGGCGGAATACTTGGGCGGTCCGTAGTTTTGGCTGTCCCCCACATCCAGTGAGTACAAATGGGCGGCCCAATCCGGCAGCGAGAGGACCTCGCTCGTGTGGATGAGAACGACCCCCACATCGAGGGTCAACACTTCGAAACGGGTCTTGTCGGCTTCGATGAACACCCGTCGATGGTTTTCCCCGTCACTGGGATGGTCTTCTACGACTGTCCAGTTCCCGGGCACCTGCATCTTCAACCCGTCCTTCGTGTACGTCCTGGGCGAGGCAACGTCTGGTGGCGCAGCTGGCTCGGCGACGAGGCCCTGCGAAGCGGCCACGGCAGGAGCAAGACAGGCGACACAGATGAGGCTTTGGAGCAGGAAAGGTCTCACGCGCATTCCTAGGGCGGATAGTGGCCGCGGATGGTAGAGAGGGCACGAATGAGTCGCCATAGGAAAATTTGTAAATCTGCCTTGGTGCCGCAGCAAACCGAAGATCGGAAAGCAGAAAGGCGACGAGACCTCCCCTTCTGCGCTGACGCAACAATGCGTGTTCGCCCACATGACGTGTCGAGAGTTCCCTGAACAGGAGCCTCATTCATGTACCGGTCAGTTCAATATTCAGGGCCGATTTCATCAACAAACGGATAATTCACACCTGTCGAACGCCTCTCCTCCCTCCCCTCCCGAGGGGCGTTCGACGAAACCAAAATAATGAAAGGTGTATCCCGATGATCAAGAATTCGCTGCTTGCCCTGGGTCTGTTGGCCGCGCTGCCGTTCGCCGCATCGGCTGCCGATGGCCTGTCGTACAACTACGTTGAAGGCGGCTACGTGAACACCGATGCCAAGGGCGGCGACGCTGATGGCTGGGGCGTGAAGGGCTCGGTTGCCGTGCACCCGAACTTCCACATCTTCGGTGATTACAGCAAGCAGGAAACCGACACCTTCAAGAACGATGTCGACCAGTGGCGCATCGGTGCCGGCTACAACTACGGCATCGCACCGAACACCGACCTGGTGGCTCGTGTTGCGTACCAGAAGTTCGACATGAAGCACGGCCTGGACTTCAACGGCTACTCCACTGAAGTGGGCGTGCGCACCGCGTTCAACCCGTACCTGGAAGGCTATGCGCTGGCCGGTTACGAGGATTACAGCAAGAAGCACGGCATCAACCCGGACGGCGAGTTCTACGGCCGTGTCGGCGCCACCGCCAAGTTCAACCAGAACTGGGGCCTGAGTGGCGAAGTGAAGCTGGCCAAGGCCGGCGACCGCGAGTGGTTCGTGGGCCCGCGCTTCAGCTGGTAACAAACGCCTGTCGTTAGTGCGTGTAACTGGCGTGTGATCTCTCTCCCACACGCCAGCGAAGCCCGGCCTCGTGCCGGGCTTCTCTTTTTCCGGCATCGCTTTGCCACAATGGGGCATGGGCGATCCCTCCACTCCCGCTGGCACCGGCTCGGTCTACCAGGAACACCTGGCGCCTGCGCCGCTGCGTGGCCAGTTCGGCCAGCTCTGGCAGAGCCAGTTGCCTGCTGATGCCAGTGGCAGCATCACCGTGCTGCCCGATGGATGCGTGGACATTCTCTGGCGTGACGGTGCGCTGTTCGTGGTGGGGCCGGACCGTACCGCCGCACACCCGCAACTGGCCCCCGGTGCACAGGTGCTGGGCGCGCGGTTCCGGCCTGGACAGGCATCGTCTGCGCTCGGCATCGACTTGTCCGGCATCGTCGGCCAAGCCGTGCCCCTGATCGAATTCAATGCCCGCTGGGCGACGCAGGCTGCGGCCTGGATCGGTGACGCCGCGCCCGACCAGCGCCTGCAGCGCGTGGCTGACAGCCTGCAGCGGAACATGCCGGCCGCCGTGCTGGACGAGCACACACGCCGCGCGCATGCGCTGTTCGCGCACGCTGCCAGAGGCGATGCCAGCATCGACGCACTCGCCGCACATCTGGCGATGAGCCCGCGCACCCTGCGTCGCTTCAGCCAGACGCAGTTCGGTTACGGAGCAAAGTCGCTGGAGCGGATCCTGCGTCTGCAGCGGTTCCTGCGCTGCAGCCAGACCCAACCCGCGCACAGTCTGGCGATGCTGGCCGTGGAGGCGGGCTATGCCGACCAGGCCCACCTCAGCCGCGACGCCCGCGAGCTTGCCGGCCTGACGGCCAGTGCGCTGCGCCAGCAGTGGGGACGTTGATGGCCGTTTCGTTCAAGACCCGGGCCCGACCCTGACCGATGCTGGGCGCTCCAACCACGGAGCCGCACCATGAGCCACGCAGACACCACCTCTGCCGAACGCCGCATCGACAACATCGAATTCAACGTCGCCGACATCGCCCGCAGCAAGCAGTTCTATGGGCAGGTCTTCGGCTGGTCCTTCACCGACTACGGCCCGGCCTATACCGAGTTCGATGACGGCCGCCTCAAAGGTGGCTTTGTCGCCGACGAGGCAGTGACGCCCTCAGGAGGCGCGCTGGTCATCGTGTACTGCGTGGACCTTGCCGACGCGCAGCAGCGCATCCTCGCAGCGGGCGGCGAGATCGTGCAGGCCGTGTTTGCCTTTCCCGGCGGCCGTCGCTTCCATTTCCGCGATCTGGACGGCTACGTGCTGGCGGTGTGGAGCGACGCCAGCTGATCCGTCTGCCTCTACAATCCGCCAATGGAAACGCACATCGATGCCTATGTAAGGCAGGCCGACGGCAACTGCATCAAGGTGATGCTGTTCAATGGCCGCTCGCGGGCCTCGCTACAGGCGCTGGGCTTCACCGCTGGCGATGAAAACACCCTCACCCTGCCGGTCCCCGACGCTGCAGCCAAGGCCGCCGTCTTCCTCCGCCTGCGTGATCTCGGCGTTGCCTTCTCGGCGGGCAGGGAGTGGTGTCCGGCCGACGTGTTCGAGCATCTCCGCGATGGCGGTGTGCTGGAGGGACCCTACCTCCGGGTTGCGTGGCGCACGCCGCGGCAGTTCACCGTGACCACGGCGTAGCCACAGCATGGACGTGATCGAGATCGCTGGAGCGAATCTGCTGCGCGATGCTGTGGACGGCTGGCAGCTGCAGGTATCCGTGGTCTCGCAGGACCGCACGCGGCTGGCCTGCATCCTTCGTGTCGGGCAGCGCTTTCGCGTCGAGCGGTTCCTGCGCGGACACATGCGGCCGCAGTGGCACGGGGAGTGGTGGGTGCAGCAGCCGCAGCACTCGATCACCGACAGCGGGCTGCAGGCCCATGTGCTTGCCGATGAGTGGCTGGCGGCGGCCGGCTGACCACCGCGAACTGAGAACCGCTCCGTCGCCGGCAAGGTCGTTCCGCTATGATCGCCCGCACATTGCCGCAGGCGATGTGCCCGCCTCAAGCCAGCAGGAACCATCGTGAACGCCCAGCCCGCACCCATCACCGCCCTCAACCACACGCTCGACAACGAGCCGCAGCAGATCACCGCGCCGCTGACCCATTCGGCCGCGTTCCTGGTGCTGACGGTGAAGGACGATGCGGCGTCGCTGGCGAAAGTGCGCGAGGTGCTGGCCAGCACCGATGACCTGATCAAGAACACCGCCATCCGCGAGATCGAGCGCACCTTCACCTGCAACGTGGCCATCGGCCACCGCGTGTGGGCGCCGCTGGTGGGCAGTACGCCGCCGCGCGAGTTGAAGCCGTTCCAGGAAGTGAAGGGTGCGACCCACACGGCGGTCTCCACGCCGGGCGACCTGCTGTACCACATCCGTGCACGCACGATGGACCTGATCGTGGCCTTCGAGCGCAACCTGATGATGGCCTTCGGTGATGCGGTGGACGCGGTGGATGACGTGGCCGGTTTCCGCTACTTCGACGGCCGCGACCTGCTCGATTTCGTCGACGGCACGGCCAACCCCGAAGGCCTGTCACTGCCGGAGGCGACCATCGTCGGCGACGAGGATCCCGACCATGCCGGTGGCAGCTACGTGGTGGTGCAGAAGTACCTGCACAACCTCGATGCCTGGCGCGCGCAGAAGACCGAAGCGCAGGAAGCGATCATCGGCCGCACCAAGCACGACAACATCGAGCTGGACGACGCGCCGGCCGACGCGCAGAAGTCGCACAAGACGCTGTGCACCATCGAGGATGCCGACGGCGAGCACGAGATCCTGCGCGACAACATGCCCTTCGCCAATCCGGGGCGCGGCGAGTACGGCACCTACTTCATCGGCTACACGCGTCGGCTGTGGGTGATCGAGAAGATGCTGGAGCGGATGTTCATCGGCAATCCCGCGCCGCTGCATGACCGCATCCTCGATTTCTCCACCGCGACCACCGGCGTCACCTTCTTTGCGCCCTCGCGCAAGGTGCTGGCCGACCTGGGCGACTGATCACGCCGGGTGGGGCAGCCAGGTGAATCCACGCCATGCGTGGATGGATCAACCGGTTGCCCGGAACAGCCACGCATGGCGTGGCTCTACTGCGCCGCCATCTGCCTGTCATCTACGGCGCCGACCATGACGCGTTGGGATGGACGTGGAGACGTGGGTGATGGCTTCTGCAGGCAACAAGCGCACCTCGCGCCGTGGCTGGCGCCCGTTGGCATGGTTGCTGGGCCTGTTGGCGCTGGGGAGCGCCAGCGTGTCCGCACAGGACGCGCCTGCGCATTGGATGGCCTATGCCGCCTCCGTCAGCGGCGAGTTGCAGCAGCGTCTGCAGCAGGAGCAGGATCCGCACGCGCAGCGCCTGCTGGCCTGGCTGCAGGAGCATCCCGATGCGCCGGCGCCGTTGGTGGTGAGCGTGTGGATCGCCGGCGATGGCGCTATCTCGAAACTGGAATTCGACAGCCTGGGTGATGCACGGGTCGATGCCGATCTGCGTGCGGCGCTGCAGGCCACGCCGTTGCCGGCGGCGCCGCCGAAGGACATGCGACAGCCACTGCGATTGGGGCTGACCCTTACCCAGTAGATCCACGCCATGCGTGGATGCCGGGCATCGGTAGACGCCAACCTTGGTAGGCGCTCACCTGCCGACCAAGGTCGGCATCTACCAAACGCAGCCACGCATGGCGTGGCTCTACTGCGCAGGTACTGCCTGCGGCTCGCGCGCGGCGGCGCGCCACGCCCGCAGCCCGAACAATGCCAGGCCCAGGAAGAACACGTACAACGCAGCAGTCACGTGCAGCGATTTGAACAGATAGGCGCCCACGTAGACCACGTCCACCACGATCCACACCCACCAGCAGGCCGTGTGCCGGCGTGCCTGCCACCATTGCCCGACCAGGCTCAGTGCGGTCAGCATCGCGTCCAGCCACGGCAACGCTGCATCGGTGAAGGTGTGCATGCCGGCGCCAAGCGCCACGCCGCCACACAGGCCGATGGCCAGGTCGCGCAGCAGCTTGCCACGCGCCAGCGGCACGATGCGGATGCTGCCTTCATCGGCGGCGTGCTGGCGCCAGTTGATCCAGCCGTAGACCAGGAAACCACCAAAGGCGACCTGCAGCAGCGTGTCCGAGTACAGCTTGGCTTCGGCGAACACCGCGCCGTACAGCGCGACCGACAGCAGGCCGACCGGCCACGCGGCCAGCCGCCGCTTTGCCATCAGCCACACCCCGAGGATGCTGAAGAGCGCGGCAGTCCACTCGAGCGCGACGCCGCTCACAGCGCGAACGTCACCGACAGGCGTGCCTGTCGCGGCGCACCCGGGAACAGGTAGTAGTCACCGCCGCTGCTGCCGGTGTCGCGCCAGTAGAAGCGGTTGAACAGGTTGTCCACCGACAGGTTCCAGCTGACCGCACGGTCGTGCAGGCGGTGCTGGAAGCGCAGGCCGGCGTCGAACACCGAGTAGTCCGGTGCGCGCACACCGCCGTCGGCGCGGGCCACGTTGGAGGAGGCATAGCGCCAGCCACCCGTCACATCCAGGCCTTCAACGAACGGCAGCGCGTAGGCCAGGTGCACGCTGGCGCGCACCTTGGGCACGTTCACCAGCTGATGGCCTTCATAGGCTGGGGTGCCGGTGTCGCGTGCGCGCGCCTGCAGCACGCTGGCGCTGGCGACGATCTGCAGCGCGTCGGTCAGCTGGCCGTTGGCGGTCAGTTCCAGGCCGGTATGGGTCTGCTGGCCTTCTTCGACGAAGGTGTAGCCGACGTCGCTGCCGTCGGGCTTTGCGTACTGGTAGGGCTGGGAGGTGCGGAACACGGCCGCGCCCAGGGTGAGGGCGTCCACTGGCACGTACTTCACGCCCACTTCCAGCTGCCGCGACTGCATCGACGGCAGGAAGGTATCGGCGTTGGACGTCCAGAACGGTGCTTCCTGGCCCAGCGAAATGCCGCGCACGTAGCTGGCGTAGGCGTTGAGCTGGTCGGTGGCTTTCCACACCAGCGCGGTCTGCGGCAGGAAGCGCGAGAGGCGGCTGTGGCGCTGCGGCGTGCCGCGCTTGTCGTAGGCGCGCTCGTCCAGGCGCACGAAGCGGCCGCCGGCCAGCCACTGCCAGTCATCGCCGAAGCTCATCCGGTCCAGCGCGAAGAACGCGGTCTGCCGGCTGTCCAGGCGCCGTGCCGATGCACCCGGCATCTTCGGCGAGGGCTCGAACACCGGCACCTGCACGTCGTGGATGTTGCTGGTGCCGACGTACTCGTTGACGCTCGGGCGCTTGTCGATGGTGCGGCGGAAGTAGTCGGCGCCGATGCTCAGCTGGTGGCCGACGCTGCCGGTCTCGAAACTGCCGCGCAGTTCGGCACGGGCCTGCTGGTTGCGGCGGGTGTCATCCGGGCTGCGGTAGTCGTAGATGTCGTAGTCGCCGTTGGGGGCGAAATAGTTGCCCGGCACGCTGCCGTCTGCGCACCCTGCGGTGTAGTAGCAGCCGTAGGCGAAGGCGACGTTGTCATCGATCACCGAGCGGCTGTGGCCGACCGAGACGCGCGACTGCCACGCATCGTTGAAGTCATAGGTGTGCAGCGCGGTGATGTTGGTGCTGGCAATGTCCACCGGCCGCTGCCACGGCTGGTAGCCGAGCAGGCGTTCGCGGTCGACGCCGCGCGGCAGGTCGCGCGCGCCCAGCAGCTGGAAGCCGGACACCGAGCGCTGCGCGCTGGTCTGGTAGTTGGCATCCACTTCCAGCTTGCCGTGTTCGCCGATCAGCCAGTCGGTGGCCAGCGAATAGAAGTTGCGGCGACCGTCGGCATGCTCGACGTAGGAATCACTGGCATCCCAGGCCGCGTTCAGACGCACGCCGAAGCG
Organism: Stenotrophomonas sp. 2694; assembly: GCF_040548715.1. Classification (NCBI taxonomy): domain Bacteria; kingdom Pseudomonadati; phylum Pseudomonadota; class Gammaproteobacteria; order Lysobacterales; family Lysobacteraceae; genus Stenotrophomonas; species Stenotrophomonas sp. 2694. The sequence goes on along the minus strand of NZ_JBEPSG010000003.1, from coordinate 190,193 downwards.
CGGGGTCAGCCAGTGGCCGACATCCACGGCGGCATAGCGCGAGCCTTCCGAATCGGTGCCCAGGGTGACCGTGCGCACTTCCGCAGGGCGCTTGCCCACGTAGTTGATGATGCCGCCGGGTGCCATCACGCCAGCCGCCAGGCCGGCTTCGCCCTTGAGGATCTGCACTTCCTGGATGTTCTCCAGCGCCAGGCGCTGCTCGCCGGCGATGGACATGCCGTTGAAGCGGTAGCCGGTGGCCGCATCCAGCGCGAAGCCGCGGATGGCGATGTTCTGGTAGTAGCCCACCGGCGCATAGGCATCGCCCAGCGAGGCATCATTGCTGGCCAGCTCGGACAGCGAACGCACCTGGCGGCGGTCGAGGTAGTCGCGCTCCAGCACATTCACCGAGGCGGGGGTGTCCTTCCACGAGCCGCCGCCGAAGGCGTTGACGCGCGAGGTATCGGCCTTCGGTTTGCCGGCCTGCACGCGCACCGCCGCCAGTTCGGTGGGCGAGGAGGGCGCATCAGCAGCGTCGGTGCCTGCCTCGCTGGCGTACAGCGGCAGGGCGGCGCACAGGGCGAGGGCGAGCAGGGTGGGGCGCAGGCAGCGGTTCATTCGATTCGTCTTCAGACAACAAGGGAGACGAAGCGACGGCGCGCAGGTGCACCGGCCCATGACGGGGGTGTGGCTGCGGCTCAAAGCTCCCTACGCCGGTGCAAACCGGATCAGGTTCCAAGGGACTCTCTCAGCCTGGCAGATCCAGGCACCCCCGCTTCAGGTGACCATTTCACTACAAATGGTACGGATTTGCGAGCTACCGCCCTTCAGCCGGGGTCAGATCCCTTTCCAGCGGAAAGGGATCTGACCCCGGCCGAGCGCATCATCGACGCATGGCGTCGATCTACTGAGTACCCCGCGTGTTTGGTGGCTCGCGGCTCACGCGGCGGCGTGCAGGGCCGCCAGCAGGGCCTGGCCGGGGGCCGTGGCGAACCACGCCGGATGCCCGAGCATGAACGGCTGCCAGGCCACATCGGCGTTCGCGGTCGATCCGGTGACGCCCTCGAAATACTCCACTTCGGACAGAGCGAAGTCGAAATGCACCATCGGCAGCAGGTCGGCCAGCAGGTGCACGCGCGTGGGCGACAGCGGCAGTTCCTGCCGATAGCCGTCCAGCAGGGCCAGGGCGATGTCGATGCGAACAGCATCGGTGCCGCGCTCCAGCTGCAGCCAGGCCACCGCGTTGCGTTCGATCGCGGTGGCCAGGTCGAACAGCGCGCTGGTGGGCGAGGCCAGGCCGAAATCGAGCACCGTGGCAATCGTGCCGTCGTCGTTCCACAGCAGGTTGGAGACGTGCCAGTCGTTGTGCGCCCACAGCCGCGGTTCGTCCTGCAGGCGCGCGGCCAGGCCGTGGTGCCACGGCAGCACATCGCGGCGCAGCTGTTCTTCCCAGGGAATGCGCGCCAGGTAGCGGGCCAACCCGGGGCGGTTGCCGAGGTCGGCCTTCAGCGCGGCGATCGGGTCATCGGCGCGGATCAGGTCGTCGCGTGCCACCAGCAGATGGGTACTGCGCTGCGGGGCGTGGTAGCTGGCGGCCGCGCGGTGCAGCGTGGCCAGCACGCGCCCTGCCTCGTGGGCCTGGGCAATGTCGGTCAGTGGTGACCATGACGGCAGTTCGCGATACAGGTCCTTGCCGGCGCCCACCGCATGCAGTTCGTAAGTCCACGGGCCGTGTTCGAGTGCGGTGCGGCCGTCGTTGCTGGCCAGCACCTGCACCACCGGCATGCCGGCAGTTGCCAGATGCGCGATGAAACGGTGTTCTTCTTCCAGGCTTCCAGCGCTGCGCACACTGTGGTGGTGGCGCTTGATGAAGACCGGACCGCCGGTGCCGTCGACGATGGCCGCGGCCGACAACGGACGCGGGCTGTGCCAGCGCAGCGTGCTGTCCGCGCCCAGCTGCGGAAAGTGGCCACGCAGCCAGGTGATCTCCTGCGCGTCGATCGCCGGCCAGTCGGCGACGACCTCGTCGTTGTTGAGGCCCTGCACGCGATGGGGGGAAGAAGTCATGCCACGGCCGCTGGTGAGTAATGGAACATCCAAGGCTGCGCATTCAACGCCATGGACGCCACGGACGCAAACGGGCGGGTCATCGACCCGCCCGTCAGGGACGCCACGTGCGGCCTGTGGCCGGCGCGCTTACCAGCCGCGATGACGGCCGCGGTCGTGGTAGTAGCGGTTGTCATGGCGCTCCCGCTGCCAGCGACGGTCATCGCGGCGGTCGTAGCCATAGCCGCGGTTGTAGCCACGGTCATAACGGCGATCGTAGCGACGGTCATAGCGCCCGTCGTAGCGTCGATCATGGCGGTCGGAGGTGGTCAGGTTGCCGATGGCGCCGCCGGCAACCGCGCCGCCGACGGTGGCAGCCGGGTCGCCGTTGGAGATCAGGTGACCCGCTACGCCGCCGACGACGGCACCGACCACGGTGCGCTTGTCCTTCCTCGACATCGCGCTGGCATCACTGACCACGGCCACGCCGGCAAGAAGTGCCAGGGCCATCGCCAGACCACGGAAGCTGAGTGCGGAAGTGCTGAGCATGTTGGGTTCTCCTGTGAGGTGCATGCCACGGTGGGCAGGGAGGGCGCTGGGCGCCCCGGCTGCCGTAGGGACCACGCTGGTGCCCGGACATTGCCGGAACATTGCGCGCGATCCCCGTGCGGCTTGCGCATTCATCTAGCGTCAGGCGGCATGAAGCGAGGCTGAAAGCGCGGCGGCCGCTCAGCTGCCAGAAAGGAAAAGGGCCGCAGTACGCGGCCCTTCCCCTGGCTTCCCCTGCCTGGCCGGGCTCAGTGGCCCATGGCGCGCTGGGCCTGCTTCACCTGCTCCTGCTGGGCGTCCTGCTGCTGCAGGACATTCGGTGCACCGTGCACCGCACCACTGCTGAGTGCCATGCTCTGCTCGCTGGCCGCACGGGTGTCCACCGCCGCGCGGCAGGCAGCCGGGTCACCGGCGGTGCCCTGCACGGCAAACATGCGCTCGCCGTTGGTGCTGGGCACCACCGAATCAATGCGCTGCATGCCGCTGGCCTGCGCTTCCTTGGTCAGTGCAGCGGCGGCGGCCTCCAGTGCATGGCGGTCCTTGAAGGTGCCTGCCGGCAGGCCTTCCATGCCCTTCACGGCCTGGTTGTACATCGGGTTCTGCGGATGGCGCTCGTCATTGAGCAGCGGGCGCTCGCGCGCGTCCTTGATCGCATCCAGCGTCTTCGGGCCGATGATGCCGTCCACTGCCAGACCGTTGTCCTTCTGCAGCTGGCGCACGGCAGCCTCGGTGTTGCGACCGAACTTCCCATCTTCGACCAGCGGCTTGCCGTCGGCACCCACATACCCCAGGTGGCCCAGCTGTTCCTGCGCCCTGCGCACATCCTCGCCGTGCGCACCCTGCTTATGTACTTCGTTGCTGGCCTGCGGCTTTTCCTGCGGGGACGGCTTCGGCTCGGCGGCGCCCTTGGCCTGCGCCTGCTCATGCGCCTGGCTGCGGTTTTCCAGCAGATCGCGTGCCTGGTGCAGCGGATCGGAGGCGAACAGCTTCCAGTTGGGGTGGTCCTTTACCTGCTTGAGGTAATCCTCCACCGGCATGGTATGCACGCCCAGCTTGCCGGTGGACTGGCTGATCAGCAGCTTGTCGGTGTTCGGGTCTCGCACCACCATCACGATGTGGTCGATGCCGTTCCAGTGCTCGTGCTTGGTCTTGGCCGTATCCAGGCCGATCACCATGCCTTCCTTCAGCGCACCCGGCTTGAGGATGTCGTCGCGCTTGAGCAGCACGCCGGAGTCCTTGTAGGCGTCATGCACGATACCGCCGGAGCCGGCGAAGCCCAGCTTGATCTTGTCGGCGTCGGCGAACACCGCATGGCCGGCCTTCTGGTTGATCTCATCCTGGGTCTTGTTGAGCATCGTGCCGACCCAGCCGGAGCAGTCGATGTAGCCTTGCTCGACGTTCTTGCCGGTGACACCCTTGCCACGGTAGTACTGGCTGGATTCGATGTTGATCGCGTACTTGACGTTGTCGTACTTCACGCCGGCGTTGTAGGCCGCATCCAGCGAAATGCCGGGTGCATCGGGCTTGGCGGCAGCAGCCGTGGCGGTGGCGCCGATGGCTGCGGCACCGGCGGCGACGGCGGCCTGCGCGGCGGGGGTCACGGTCTGCGTCGGTACGGCCTGCACCGGCGCCGGACGCGCCTGGGCCTCGGTGATCGGCGCGATGTTCTTTTCCGGGATGCTGATCGCGTCGTACTTGCGGTCGTAGTACTGGGCGAAGGTGCTGGCCAGGTCACGATCATTCATCGTGCGCATCTCCGCGCGCGTATGCCCGGTCAGCGCTTCGACGTCACCGCCGATCTGGCCCATGATGCGCGGGCGCATGTCGATCGGATCGCCGTGGCCGTCGCGCACCACGCCGAACGTGCCGGTGGCGATCGCGGTCTGGATCGAACCGTAGCCGGCCGCACCCTGCTGGTGTGCCAGATACAGGTCAAGGCCGCTCGGCTTGTCATCACCGGACAGGTAGGGATGGCCGGTGCGGTCATGGCGCTTTTCCATGTCCGCCAGGTTGCGCTTGAACATCTCCGCTGCCGCTTCGGTGTTGCGGGTCGGGTCGTACTCGTGGCCGGTCAGGCCGTACTGCTTGGCCGACGACGGCAGGAACTGGAACAGGCCCTTGGCATCGGTCTTGTCGTTGTGCGCGCGCTCGTTGAAGCGGCCACCGGTCTCGATGTGGGCAAAGCGCAGGAAGTCCTCGCTGGCGATGCCCTTGCGCTGTGCAACCTGCTCGATGATGTCGAGAACTTCCTTTTTGCTGTAGTCACGTTGTGCCATGACACTTCCTCTGGGGTTGATGGAGCGGCCTTTGCCGCGATACGCCAACCGGACTCATCCGTGAGTCTTCAACATGTCGGTCAACAGGTGCTGCGGGGTGGTGCGTCTTACTTTTCGACGTAGGCCTTGCGGGCGGCGTCGTAGTGGTACTGGCGCGCGTCGGCCGCACCCAGCGCACGGGTCTGTCCCGGGCCGGAAATGGTGGTGCCGGTGGCGGTGACGGTGATGGTGGGCAGGTCGCTGCCGGCGACGGCGCTGAAGGCCAGTGCGCCCCGGTTGCTGACGCACGGCATCACCTGGCCCTCGTCGCAGGCGGCTGAATTGTCTTCGCCGGTGATTACCGTGCCCGCGCTGGCCCAGACCTGGCCGTCTTCGGACTTCTCGTAGTCCGGGTTGAATACCAGCACGGTGTAGCTTTCGATGCTGGTACCGGTAGCGAAGGTGCTGGTCGGCACCGCCAGCACCAGCTTGCCGGCCGGAGTGCGGTATTCCAGCGGCTTGCGCTTGCTGTCGATGTCCGGCGCGGTGCCATAGGCGCCGACGGTACCGATCCACGGTTCGGCGCCCTTGAACACCCAGGGACGATCCGGCTTGTCGCCGGTCAGGGTGAAGGTGGCCTCGGTCAGGGTGACCTGGCTGTCCGGACCGGCTTCGTCTTCGCCGGGCTTGCCGTACTTCTGCGGTGTGTTCCAGGCAAAGCCGGTGTAATAGCGGGTGCCGGCCAGTTCGAAGGCATGGCCGAACCAGAAGGTGGCGACACTGCCATTGGCTACTTCATACGAAACGGCGCCATCGCCGTCGACGTCGTAGATGAAATACAGCACGCTGCCGGCATCGGGGGGCGTGGCGGTGGCCGTGGTGGCGGGTGTGGCGGAGCTCTGCATCGGGGCAACATCCTGTCGTGGCGCGGTGGCGCCCTGTGGTGACGCGGTCGAAGGCGAGGGGGTGCAGGCGCTGGCAAGCAGCGCAACGAGCAGGCCGGCGAACGTCGCACACAGGCGTGGGCGGACACGGGCCAAGCGGGATTCCGGAAGGATCTTCATGCACCTCTCCATGGTTTGCGGGCGTCGGGCAGGAAGGCCAACGCAGAACACGCCCCGCCCTCGATGAGGGGGAACGTCGTGATGAGCCGGTCGATTCCTTCGACCTCGCATAGGAAAACCCATCGACGCGGATGATGGCACAGATGCGACGGCGATCACAGGGGGGGCAGGGAGGAGCCCCCCGTCAGAGAACTGCGAACGGTGTCTCAGATCCTGCCGTCGCGCAGGTAGTCGAACAGCTCCGCGTCGCCCTTCAGCCCCAGCTTGAGCATGGCGTCACCCTTCTGGCGGCTGATGGTGCTGACGCTCTTGTGCAGCTGCAGCGAGATTTCCTTGACCGTCATGCCGGTGCCGAGCAGCCGCAGCACCTCCACTTCGCGCGGCGACAACGGCTTGCCGTCACCCTCGCGCATGCGCCAGCTGCCGGCTTCCTCCACCCGCTCGCGCAGGCTGCGGCTGATGTAGGACTGGCCGCGATAGACCGCCTGGATCGCCTGCGGCAGTTCATCCATCGACGAACTCTTGTCGACCAGGCCGAGCACGCCGCTGTCGAGCACCATGCGCAGGATCGCCAGGTTGTTGGAGACGCTGAGCATGAGCACCGGCAGGTCGGGATGGCGGCGGCGGATCATGCCGATCATGGCGAAGCCATCGGCCTGCGGGCTGCCAGGCATCGAGTAGTCGGTGACCAGCAGGTCGCAGGGCTGGGTCGTCAGCAGGGTCATCAGCGCCTGGGCGTTGTCGGCCTCGCCAACGACTCGGCCAACGCCGCTGGATTCGATGACGGCGCGGGTACCGATGCGGACCACGGGGTGATCGTCTGCGATGATGATGCGCAAGGTCATGCTCTAGTATGGCCACCGGCACGCCGGACCGCGACCGTCGCGGTCCCTGGCAGGACTTCCAGGAGATCGTTGCAGATGCGCAGCTGGGCGGCTCGTGGACTGATCCTGTTGACGACCCTGCTGGCGCTGCCGGCGCTGGCCCAGCCTGCGTCCACGCCGGGGCCGTTGCCGCTCAGCCCCCTGCAGCGCGAGTACCTGGCCGCACATCCTGTTGTCGTTGTTGGACAGTATGACAGTGGCTGGCCTCCTTTTGAGTCGATCCAGGACGGGAAGCAGGTGGGCCTCGGCCCGGACTACCTGACGCTTTCGGCCCGGCAGCTTGGCCTGAAGGTGGAGACGCGCCGTTTTGCGGACTGGCCCTCCGTGCTGGATGCGGCATGTCGCGGCGAAATCGACGTGGTGATGAACATCGCGCTCAGCGCCGAGCGTACCCGTTGCATGGTCTATACCGCCGCCTATGCCGAAGCACCGCTGGCCATGGTTGGACGTCCTCAGGACCTGCGTGCTTCGGAGGCACCTGATCTGGATGGCCTGCGCGTTGTGGTCGAGCAGGACTTCATGACCGGACCGCAGGTGCGTGCGCGGTTCCCAAGGGCACGACAACTTGTCGCAGACAACACGCTGACGGCCTTGCGTATGGTCAGAGACGACAAAGCCGACATTTTCATCGGCAATGCCTACGTGGCGACGGAACTGATCGCCGCCAACGGGTTGAAGGGTGTGGCGTTGCTGCGGCCCAGCGATCTGCCCCCGGAGCAGTTGCATTTCGGTGTGCCCAACAGCAAACAGCCGTTGTCCGAAGCACTGGACCTGGCGCTTGCCGCCGTCAGCGAAGCGCAGCGTGACGCCCTCGCGCAGCGCTGGCTGCCACCGCCGCAGTGGTCGGCGTCGGCGCAGCTGGCATTGAGCCAGGCCGAGAAACGCGTGCTGCAGCAACCCTTGAAGATCGGCTTTGCGCCCAACGCCGCGCCGCTGTCGTTTGCCGACAGGAATGGCAAGCCCAGTGGCCTTACCAACGAATACCTGCAGCGCCTGCTGCAGGCCGGCGCCAATCTACAGGTCGAAAACAGCCATGACTGGTACGAGGTGCGCGAGAAGGCGCGCCGCGGGGAACTGCAGGCGGTGATCGGCATTCCTGCCGATTCGAACTATCTCGGGCCGGAATGGGTGTTCAGCCAGCCCTTCATCACCGTACCCAATGTGATCGTCACCCGCACTGACAGTCCGTCGATGCTGGGTCTGTCGGACCTGGACGGCAAGCGCGTGCTGTTGTCCGATCCCGAGCGCATCCGTGGCTACGTGCAGCATCAGGCACCGTCGGTGAGGATCGTCGCCGCGCGCAGCGCCGAGCAGGCCCTGCAACGCCTGGCAGATGGCGAGGCCGATGCCTACGTGGGCAACCTGGCGCTGGTCGACCAGCTGCTGCGCAACCGCTTCCCGGGGCGCCTGCAACTGGCCGCGCCAGCCGGGTTCAACGACCAGCTGGCGCTGGCGGTGGAGCGCCGCCATGCGGCATTGGCCACCACCTTCGACCGCCTGCTTCTGCAGATGGGGCCGCGCCGGCGCGAGGCCCTGCGCGGCGATTGGTTGTCGGTGGAATACCGCGATGGAGTGGACTGGCGCACCCTGCTGCGCTGGGGCCTTCCCCTGCTGCTGGTGCTGACCACTGCTGTGGCAATGCATGGGCTGGGGCACTGGCGGTTGCGCCGCGAAGTGGCTGGCCGTCGCGAGCTGGAGCAGCGCCTGGCCGAGGTGACCGACAACCTGCCTGCCATCGTCTACCAGGCCCGCCGCGAAGCGGACGGCACCCTGAGCTTCCCCTTCATTGCCGGCGATGTGCAGTCGATGTTCGGCATCAGCCGGCAGCAGGCGGAGTCGGACGGGCAGGCGCTGCTGGCATGCATCGATGCCGACGACCGCGAAAAGGTGCTGCGTGCGATTGAGCTGGCGGCGCGCAATTTCGCCCCGCTGTCCTTCGAGTTCCGTATCCACCGCGACGGAAGCGCGCCCTGCTGGGTGCGCAGCCAGGCGCACCCGTATTCAACCGAAGCGGGTGCGGTGACCTGGAGTGGTTACTGGGTGGACGTGAGCCAGGCGCGCGCGCAGGCCGACGCGCTGGCCGCGGCGAAGGTCGAAGCCGAGCAGGCTGCGGCAGCCAAATCGCGCTTCCTGGCCACTATGAGCCATGAAATCCGCACACCGATGAGCGGTGTGCTGGGCATGCTGGAAGTGCTGGCGCATTCGCCGCTGGACGCCGAACAGCAACGCATCCTCGGCGTGATCGAAGACTCGGCGCAGATGCTGCGGCAGATCCTGGACGACATCCTCGACTATTCGCGGATGGAAGCGGGCGCGCTGCGCCTGGAGCCGGTGCCGCTGCCGGTGCGGCCACTGCTGGAGGGGGTGCATCGACTGTTGTTGCCGCAGGCCACTGCGCGTGGCCTGGACCTGCAGCTGGACATCGACGAACAGCTGGCACAGGCCCATGAGGTGGACGGCGTGCGCCTGCGCCAGATCGTGTTCAACCTGCTCAGCAATGCCATCAAGTTCACCGTGAAGGGCTCGGTGCGGCTGCAGCTGGAAGTGTTGGGGCCTACTGCCGAGGATGGCAGCCAGCCGCTGCGCCTGAGCGTCACCGACACCGGCATCGGCATCGCGCCGGAGCAGCTGCCGACCCTGTTTGAACCCTTCACCCAGGCCGGCGCGTACATCCAGCGCGACCATGGGGGCACCGGGCTGGGCCTGAGCATCTGCCGGCGCCTGGTGCAGAAGATGGACGGCGAACTGAAGCTGGAAAGCACGCTGGGCGAAGGAACGCGGGTTGACGTGCTGCTGTCGCTGGTGGAGGCGCGCAGCGAGGATGTGATCGCGCTGCAGACCGAGCACCAGCAGATCGCCCTGCTGCCCCCTGATCTGCGCCAGGCACGGGTGATGATCATTGAAGACCATCCCACCAACCAGGCGATGATGGCCTGGCGCCTGCAGCAGCTGGGCGTGCCGCATGTGCTGGTTGATGACGGGCAGCAGGCATTGGACCGGCTGGCGGAGGAATCCTTCGATCTGGTCATCACCGACTGCCGCATGCCGGTGCTGGATGGATTTGGTTTCACCCGCCTGCTGCGCGAGCGCGAGGGGCGCAACGGCCAGCCGCGCATGCCGGTGCTGGCGCTGACCGCCAGCGTGCTTGACGATGACGCACGCCGCTGCCGCGAAGCCGGCATGGACGACGTGCTGGCCAAGCCGTTGTCGCTGGCGACGCTGCGGCAGGCACTGCTGCGCTGGTTGCCGCGCGCCGAGGGTGCTGAAGATGACCAGGCCGCGGTGGACAGCGACGATGAGCCCGAGGGCGACGAGGGGCTACCCGACCTGGCGACCCTGCAACGGCGCTTCGGTTCGCGCGAGATCGCCCGGCAGCTGCACGACAGCCTGGTCAAGGCCAGCAACGAGGACATCGCGGCCCTGCAGCGCGCGCTGCACGAAGGCGATCGGGTGACGGCCGCGCTGCACCTGCATCGGCAGGCCGGTGCGCTGGGGGCGGTGGGTGCACGCGGCCTGGCCGATCGCGCCAACGCGCTGGTGGAACGGTTGCAGGCCGTGGGCGATGCAGAGGTCGCATCGGCGGTTGCCGACGCCGGGCAGTTCGTGGCGCACCTGCAGCACCAGCTGCAGCGCCTGGCTCACTGAGCCGCGTGCTCCTGCAGGTAAGCGATCACCAGCGCGCGACGCTCGGCGCTCGGGAAGGCGTTGTACATGCGCGTGCCGGGTACCAGATGGGTGGGCGACTGCAGGAAGGTGTCCAGGGTCTGCGCACTCCAGACGAAGTCGGCGCGGCGCATGCCCTGCGAGTATCCGTAGTCGGGCAGGCTGCCCGCACGGCGGCCGATCACCCCATGCAGGTTGGGACCGAAGCGGTGGATGCCGCCGGCATTGACGGTATGGCAGCCCGCGCACAGTTCGAACGCGCGCTGCATCGCCTGCTGGCGCGCTTGTTCGGGCGTGCTGGGCGCAGCGGGCGGGCGCTGGCACGCACTGGCGACCAGGATCGTGGCAACAGCGGGAAGCAGACGAAGGGCACGCATGGGCGAGCAGGATAACGGGCGCACGCGCCGTGGGGCTGCGACCGGCCGTCGCAGCCCCATTGCCGGTCACATGCCGGAGTAGTTCGGTCCGCCGCCGCCCTGCGGGGTCACCCAGACGATGTTCTGGGTCGGATCCTTGATGTCGCAGGTCTTGCAGTGCACGCAGTTCTGCGCGTTGATCTGCAGCCGCGCATCGTTGCCGTCGCCGACGAACTCGTACACGCCCGCCGGGCAGTAGCGCGCTTCCGGACCGGCGTACTCGGCCAGGTTCACCTTCACCGGGATGCTCGCATCCTTCAGCGTCAGGTGGCTGGGCTGGTTCTCGTCGTGGTTGGTGCTGCTGAGGAACACCGAGCTGAGGCGGTCGAAGGTCAGCACGCCATCGGGCTTGGGATAGGCAATGCGCGTGTGCTTGGATGCCGGCTCCAGGCAGGCGTGGTCCGGGATGCTGTGGCGCAGGGTCCACGGCGGGTTGCGCACGCCCAGCTTCGGCAGCAGCCACTGCTCGATGCCGGTCATCAGCGTGGCCACGGTCTGGCCCTTCTTGAACCACTGCTTGAAGTTCTTGGACAGCTTCAGTTCGTCGTGCAGCCAGCTGGTTTCAAAGGCGGCCGGGTAGGCGCTGAGCTCATCGTGCTGGCGATCGGCCACCAGCGCGTCGAAGGCGGCATCGGCGCACAGCATGCCGGTCTTGATCGCGGCGTGGCTGCCCTTGATGCGGCTGACGTTGAGGTAGCCGGCTTCGCAGCCGACCAGCGCGCCGCCCGGGAACACGGTCTTGGGCAGCGACATCAGGCCGCCCGCAGTGATCGCACGCGCGCCGTAGCCGATGCGGGTGCCGCCTTCCAGATGCCTGCGGATCGACGGATGGGTCTTGAAGCGCTGGAATTCCTCGAACGGGCTCAGCCAGGGGTTCTTGTAGTCCAGGCCGACCACGTAGCCGATGGCGACCTTGCCGCCGTCGGCGTGGTACAGGAAGGCACCGCCGTAGGTGTCGGTATCCAGCGGCCAGCCGGCGGCGTGCACCACCAGGCCCGGCTCATGCTTGGCCGGGTCGATCTGCCACAGTTCCTTGATGCCGATGCCGTAGGCCTGCGGATCCTTGCCTTCGTCCAGCTTGAAACGGCTGATCAGCTGGCGGCCGAGGTGGCCGCGCGCGCCTTCGGCGAACACCGTGTACTTCGCATGCAGGGCCATGCCGCGCTCGAAGGCCGGACCGATCGTGCCGTCCTTTTCGATGCCCATGTCGCCGGTAGCCACGCCGATCACCGCGCCGTCATCGCCGTACAGCACTTCGGCGGCGGCGAAGCCGGGGAAGATCGCCACTTCCAGCGCCTCGGCCTGCTGCGCCAGCCAGCGGGTGACCTCGCCCAGGCTGATGATGTAGTTGCCTTCGTTGTGGAAGCACTCGGGCAGCAGCGCGTGCGGGGTGGTGCGCGCGCCGGTCTCGCTGAGGAACAGGAACTCGTCGCGGGTGACCTTCTGCTTCAGCGGTGCGCCGCGCTCGGCCCAGTCCGGGAACAGTTCGGTCAGCGCGCGCGGGTCCATCACCGCGCCGGACAGCACGTGCGCGCCGGGTTCGGAGCCCTTCTCCAGCACGCATACCGACAGTTCGCGGCCGGCGTCGATCGCACGTTGGCGCAGGCGGATCGCGGTGGCCAGGCCGGCCGGGCCGGCACCGACGACGACCACGTCGAATTCCATGACTTCACGCGGGGGCAGGGCGTTGGCTTCAGCACTCATCGATTGCATGACTCGTGGGTAGTGCCGGCATCGGGGCCACCGGCGGTTGCCTGGGAATCGCGCGTGCAGCCACGGGCGAAACGGTTGTTTGAATGTGTCAGGGTACCGGGACGGGCGTGATCGAGCTAGATCGCCGATGTTCACATCGCAATTGCTGCAATGCAGCGTAATGCGCGTGGTCTGGCAGGTGCCAACCTTGGTGGACGTGAGCGGAAACACCAGCGCCGACCAGGGTCGGCCTCTACCCGCACACCAACGCCGCCCGGATGGCCGACAATGGCGGCAGTCCCGACTGCGTGTGAGTGCCATGGCTTTGGATCCGTACGACCTGTTCGATGTCCGTTCCCTGCTCAGCGAGGAAGAGCGCGCGGTACAGGAGAGCGTGGCCCGCTTCACCAACGAGCGCGTGCTGCCGATCATCGGTGATGCCTTCGACCAGGCACGGTTCCCGTCGGAACTGGTGCCGGAGATCGCCGCGCTGGGCCTGCTCGGTGCCACGCTGCCGGCCGAGTACGGCGGCGGCGACCTTGGCGCGGTCAGTTACGGGCTGATCTGTCAGGAGCTGGAGCGGGGTGATTCGGGCCTGCGCAGCTTCGTGTCGGTGCAGAGCTCGCTGTGCATGTACCCGATCTTTGCTTACGGCAGCGAAGAACAGCGCCGGCAATGGCTGCCGGCGATGGCGCGCGGCGAATTGATCGGCTGTTTCGGCCTGACCGAGGCACATGGTGGTTCCGACCCGGCCAGCATGAAGACCCGCGCGGTGCGCGATGGCAGCGACTGGCGCATCAACGGCAGCAAGATGTGGATCACCAGCGGACCGGTGGCCGACCTGGCCATCGTCTGGGCACAGACCGAAGACGGCATCCAGGGCTTCGTGCTGGAGAAGGGCATGCCCGGCTTCACCACGCAGGAGATCAAGCACAAGATGAGCCTGCGCGCGTCGCTGACCGGCGCGCTGTTCTTCGACGACGTGCGCGTACCCGACAGCCACCGACTGCCGAACGTGAAGGGGCTGAAGGGGCCGCTGGGCTGCCTGACCCAGGCGCGTTTCGGCATCAGCTGGGGCCCGATCGGCTCGGCCATCGCCTGCCTGGATGAAGCGCTGGGGTATGCCAAGGAGCGCGTGCTGTTCGGCCGTCCGCTGGCGGCCACGCAGAGCGCGCAGATCAAGCTGGCCGACATGGCCCGACGCATCACCATGGCGCAGCTGCTGGCGTTGCAGCTCGGCCGACTGAAGGAAGCCGGGCAGGTGCAACCGCAGCAGGTCAGCCTGGCCAAGTGGAACAACTGCCGCATGGCGATCGACATCGCCCGCGAATGCCGCGACCTGCTGGGCGGCGCCGGCATCACCACCGAGCACGTGGCGATCCGCCATGCGCTGAACCTGGAATCGGTGATCACCTATGAAGGCACCGAGACCGTGCACCAGCTGGTGATCGGCCGCGAGCTGACCGGCATCAACGCGTTCTGAGTGCACCGGTAGTGCCGGCCGCTGGCCGGCGTTGCCGAGTAGGGTGGGCGGCAAAGGACGCCTATCCGGAGATGCAAGCTGAATGAAGAACAATCCCTCTGTAAGGCTGCTGTGCCTCCCGCTGCTCTTCCAAGCCTCCGTGCTGCAGATGGCGCGGGGAGGCAACAGGGATGATGGGGCATGGGCAGGCAGCTATTCGCAGGCGAGCGATCTGTGTACCGAACCGGGCAGCGGGCGTTGTTGCCGCGATGGATTCAGGGACAGCCTGTCGATTGTCGAAGAATCACTGGGCTACAGGGTTGAGCTGCACAGTACCCAGGCGATGCAGCACGTCTGCTCCTTTGTGCTGCACATGAAGCCAGAGGGCGGAAAGCTGATTCATCAGTCCGAACTAGGCACAGTGGCTATCGAGCAACATGCAGGTGCGCTGAGAGTCTCATCCGGCGGGATCGACCCGACGGCAACGGGTTTGGCATTGTGCGGCACGCATGCTGATATTGATGGTCTGGAGTTTTCTTCTGTGGGCAATCGCACGCGTTCCAGGTAACGCCATGGCGCCCGCAACTGATTGATCCAGGCGGAAGACATCCACGCATGGCGTGGATCTACTGCGCGGCTGTTGGGTCCGCCTTGAAGCGAGCCGAGCACCGCAGGTCCGGCGGGGGCGGAGAGGCGCGGGTGTCTGAGCGCAGCGAGTTCCGCGCCGTCCCCCGGCGGGCCGAGGAGCGCAGGGTACCGGTGCGCAGCACCGGCTCGCGGATGGCGGCGCGTTTCTTTTGGTTACTTTTCTTTCCGCGCGGAAAGAAAAGTAACGCCCATGAACGCATGCGCCCGCCACAGCAATTAGGCGGAAGAGAGACGCGTGGCGTTACGCCCCGCCGGCAAACCCATGCTGGCGCCACGCCTCGTACATCACCACCGCAACGGTGTTGGACAGGTTGAGGCTACGGTTGTCCGGCCGCATCGGCAGGCGCAGCCGGCGACCATCGGGCAGGGCATCAAGCACGTCCTGCGGCAGGCCACGACTTTCCGGGCCGAACAGGAAGGCATCACCGTCGTCGAACGCCACGCTGTCATAGCGGACGCTGGCACGCGTACTCAGGGCGAACAACCGCTTCGGTGCGATCCGCGCCAGCGCAGTGTCCAGGTCCGGATGCACCTGCAGGCGCGAGTACTCGTGGTAGTCCAGGCCGGCGCGCTTGAGCTGCTTGTCTTCCAGTGCGAAGCCGAGCGGCTCGACCAGGTGCAGCTGCGCGCCGGTGTTGGCGCAGAGCCGGATCACATTGCCGGTGTTGGGCGGGATTTCCGGTTGGAACAGGATCACGTGGAACTGGGGCGCGGCATTCATCGGCGCAGTGTACCTGCGACGGCGGCCGCCTTTACGACGCACGCCCCGCGCGGGGCAGGGCGGACGTCGCTTACGGGCGCAGCAGGACCTGGGCGGTTTCGGCAGCGAAGGCCTGCAGCTGGGCGGCGCTCGGACGCACCTGCAGGGCCGGCAGGTTGACGATCACCTGGTTGGCGACGCTGGTGGCGGCCGCTGCCAGGGTGGCGGCGTAGCGCTGGGCTTCCTGCTCGGCAGCCAGGGCGACGCGCTGCTCCAGGCTCGGGCGCACTTCAACCGAGGCCAGGGTGGTGATCGGCAGCGCGGCGGCGACCGGGCTGGCGATGAAGCCGTCGCGCTCGGCCAGCTGGTCGACGCTGGGGCGCACTTCGACAGTGGCCAGGGTCGGGATGCCGCTGGCCTGTTCCCAGGCCTGCTGGACCAGCTGGTCGGCGGCCGGGCGGACCTGCACGGTGGACAGGGTCTTGATGGATTCGGAGGCCTGCACCGACGAAACAACCGCGGTGCCGGCGATCAGGGCGATGGCGATGGCAATGGTCTTGGCGTTCATGACGGGGCCTGTTTAGTGTTGGTGAGCAGTGGTGTGGTAGTAAGGTAGGACACCAGTTCTGGGGATGCAAGCGGAATTTTCGATTTCCTGCTTTTGTTCAGTCTTCAGTCAGCTTTCGTCTGAAGCCCTTCCTGGCGCAGGAAGTACAAAGCAATCCCCGTGCCAACTTTTAGTCGTTGATTCATAAGGGTTTTATGGCTCGCCGAAAGTGTCCGCAGGGCGGACACCTGTCCATTCGGGTGGCTGCGGACACTGTCCGGACGTGAATCACCGCCGTTCGTGACCCGCGAACGGCCAATCACGAAGGCCGATGGGGCCGATCACCCCCAGTGACTGGTGGCCGATACCGGTGGCCGCACGCCCGCGCTAGGATCGGGATTCACCTTCGTGACCAAGGACCCGGATATGTCGCTCACCCTGCGCCCGCGCGCCGCGCTGCTCGCTGTTGCTCTCAGTACTGCCCTCGGCACGCTCGCGCCGACCTACGCGCTGGCGGCCAAGCCGGCCGCGACCAGCAAGGTCGATATCCCGTTCGAGCAGTTCACCCTGCCCAACGGCCTGCGCGTGGTGGTGCATACCGATCGCAAGGCACCGATCGTTGCGGTCAACATCTGGTACCACGTCGGCAGCAAGGACGAGCCCGCCGGTCGCACCGGCTTCGCGCATCTGTTTGAACACCTGATGTTCCAGAGCAGCGAGAACCACGACGGCGAGTACTTCGAACCCTTCAAGCAGGTGGGTGCGACCGGCCAGAACGGCACCACCAATACCGACCGCACCAACTATTTCGAGAACGTGCCGACCACCGCGCTGGACATGGCGCTGTGGATGGAATCGGACCGCATGGGCCATCTGGTTGGCGCGATCGACCAGGCTGCGCTCGACGAACAGCGTGGCGTGGTGCAGAACGAGAAGCGCCAGGGCGAGAACCAGCCCTATGGCCAGGTGTGGGAACAGCTCAACCGCGCGCTGTATCCGGTGGGCCACCCGTACCACCACAGCGTGATCGGCTCGATGAACGATCTCAACGCCGCCTCGCTGGACGACGTCAAGACCTGGTTCCGCACCTGGTACGGCCCGAACAACGCGGTACTGGTGCTGGCCGGTGACATCGACCTGGCCACCGCCAAGGAAAAGGCCGCCAAGTACTTCGGCAGCATCCCGGCCGGCCCGACCATGGCGCAGCCGAAAGTGGACGTGGCCAAGCGGCCGGCCGACACCCGCGAGGTGATGACCGACAAGGTGCCGCAGGCACGCATCTACCGCGCCTGGAACGTGGCGCAGGTCGGCACCACCGACGTCGACCAGCTGCAGCTGCTGGCCTATGTGCTCGGCGGCGCCAAGTCCTCGCGCCTGAGCCAGCGCCTGCAGCACCAGGACAAGCTGGTGGACAACATCAGCGCCGGCGCTTACGCCTCGCAGCTGGGTTCCAACTTCATGGTGATGGCCACGGTGAAGCAGGGCCAGGATCCGGCCAAGGTCGAAAAGATCATCGATGAGGAAATCGAGCGCCTGCTCAAGGAGGGCCCGACCGCCGAAGAACTGGCACGCGCCAAGACCGGCTCGCGCGCGGCGTTCATCCGTGGCATCGAGCGCATCGGCGGCTTCGGTGGCAAGGCCGATGCGCTGGCCGAGTGCACGGTCTACACCGGCGACCCGGGCTGCTTCCGCACCTCGCTGGCCAACATCGACAAGGCCACCGCTGCCGACCTCAAGCGCTTGGGCGCGCAGTGGCTGGACAAGGGCAGCCACACCCTGGTGGTCGAGCCGGGTGAACGCGTGGCGCTGAAGGAAGACCCCTCGCAGGCGCCGAAGCCGTTCAACGTGCCGGCGGTCGACAGCAGGTACAGCACCCTGCCCGAGCAGGTGGACCGCAAGGCCGGCGTGCCGCAGACCCGCGAGTTCCCGCAGCTGAAGTTCCCGGCCCTGCAGCGCGCCACGCTGAAGAACGGCACCCAGGTGGTGCTGGCCGAGCGCCACGAGATTCCGGTGGTGCAGTTCAGCTACCAGTTCCCGGGTGGCTTCACCGCCGACCAGGGCCGCAAGCCGGGCACCGCCAACTTCACCATGAGCCTGATGACCGAAGGCGCCGGCAAGCTCGGCTCGCTGGCCTTCGCCGATGCAGCCGATGCGCTGGGTGCGGATCTCGATGCGTCCGCAGGCCTGGATTCGGTGGATGTGGAACTGTCCGCGCTGAAGGAGAACCTGGTGCCGTCGCTGGCGTTGTATGCCAGCCTGCTGCGCGAGCCGCGCTTCGAGCAGAGCGAGATCGACCGGGTCAAGGCGACCTGGATCGCCGGCATCCAGCAGGAGAAGGTCAACCCGGGTGCGGTAGCGATGCGCGTGCTGCCGCCGCTGCTGTACGGCAAGGGCCACCCGTACGCGATCCCGTTCACCGGCAGCGGTGACGAAGTGGCGATCAGCAGCCTGGGCCGCGAGGACCTGGTCGACTTCCACCGCGACTGGCTACGCCCGCAGGACGGCACCCTGATCGTGGTTGGCGATACCACCCTGGCCGAGATCGTGCCGCTGCTGGACAAGCAGCTGGGCGACTGGAAGGCCACCGGTGATGCGCCGACGATCAAGGCCACCACCGCCGTTGCGCTGCCGAAGAGCCCGCGCGTGTTCCTGATCGACCAGCCGGGCGCGGTGCAGGCCAACCTGTTCGCCGGCCAGGTCGTGCCGCCGTCCAGCGATGCCAGCTCGACCCGCTTCGACATCGCCAACGGCGTGATCGGTGGTGACTTCACTTCGCGCCTGAACATGAACCTGCGCGAGGACAAGCACTGGTCCTACGGTGCCCGCACCAGCGCCAGCAACACCGTGGGCCAGCGCCCGTGGATGGCGATGGCACCGGTGCAGATCGACAAGACCGGCCCGGCCATGGCGGAAATGCGCAAGGAGATCGCCGAGTTCGCCAACGGCAGCAAGCCGGCGACCGACGCGGAAGTGGCGCGCATCCGCAACATCCAGACGCTGAGCCTGCCCGGCGCCTACGAGACCGCCAGCGCGGTGGCCTCGACCATCGGCACGATCGTGCAGTTCAAGCGTCCGGACGACTACGTGCTGCGCCGCAAGGCCGAGATCGAAGCGATGACCCCGGCACAGGTGCAGCAGGCGGCAGCGGAGATCAAGCCGCAGGCGCTGACCTGGGTGGTGGTGGGTGACCTCAAGCAGACCGAAGCGGCCGTGCGCGCCTTGAACCTGGGCGAAGTGACCGTGATCGATGCCGAAGGCAACCCGGTCAAGAAGTAAGGGATGTGCCTGCCCGCTCCGGCGGGCAGGCCTCTGGTGGTAGCGCCGGGCCGTGCCCGGCGAGCGCGCAGCGCGGCATCTGGACGCCTTCGAAGAACCGCCGGGCATGGCCCGGCGCTACCGCAGCCCTCTCCGGCTATCCCTGATTCAGACGGTTCAGGCACACTCCTGACATTCCCTTCCAGGATCCTGCCCATGCGCGTTCTGCTGCTGTCGTCCCTGTTGCTCACCGTCACCGCCTGCACCTGGGTGCCGATCGAACCGGCCGGCAAGGCGACCCGCGTGCTGCCGGCAGGCCCGGTACCGGCCGGCTGCATCTCCAAGGGCGAAGTAGTGGTGACCGTGAAGAGCAAGGTCGGCTTCTACAACCGCAACCCGCTGCGGGTGCAGGAAGAGCTGGAAACCCTGGCCCGCAACGAGGCCCCGACCACCGGCGCCAACGCCGTGCAGGCCGCTGCGGCCCCTGCCGATGGCAGCCAGCGCTTCGCCGCCTTCCAGTGCCCGCCGCGCTGAATCCTTCACCATACGGCCAAGGCTGAATTCGTAAAGATGCGGTGAAGGCCCGGGGGGTTATAGAATAGCGCCCCCTTTGCCTGAGCCTTGGCGCTAACCTCGATGCTCTTCAAGAATGTCTCGATTGCCGGCCTGGCTCACGTTGATGCGCCGCACACGCTGACGACCAAGGAAATCAACGAACGCCTGCAGCCGACGCTGGATCGCCTTGGTATCCGTACCGACGTCCTCGGCGACATCGCCGGCATCCACGCGCGCCGCCTGTGGGACAACGGCGTCCTGGCGTCCGATGCGGCCACCATGGCTGGCCGCAAGGCGCTGGAAGACGCAGGCATCGATGCGACGCAGGTGGGCCTGTTGATCAACACCTCGGTCAGCCGTGACTACCTGGAGCCGTCCACCGCTTCCATCGTGTCCGGCAACCTCGGTGTCAGCGACGAGTGCATGACCTTCGACGTCGCCAATGCCTGCCTGGCCTTCATCAACGGCATGGACATCGCTGCGCGCATGCTTGAGCGCGGTGAGATCGACTATGCGCTGGTGGTCGATGGCGAGACCGCCAACCTGGTGTACGAAAAGACCCTGGAGCGGATGACCGCGCCGGACGTCACCGCTGACGACTTCCGCAACGAGCTGGCGGCGCTGACCACCGGTTCCGGTGCAGCCGCGATGGTGATGGCCCGTTCGGAGCTGGTGCCCGACGCGCCGCGCTACAAGGGTGGCGTGACCCGCTCGGCCACCGAGTGGAACCAGCTGTGCCTGGGCAACCTGGACCGCATGGTCACCGACACCCGCATGCTGCTGATCGAGGGCATCAAGCTGGCCCAGAAGACCTTCACCGCCGCCAAGATCGCACTGGGCTGGGCCGTGGAAGAGCTGGACCAGTTCGTCATCCACCAGGTCAGCCAGCCGCACACTGCGGCGTTCATCAAGAATTTCGGCATCGACCCGAAGAAGGTCATGACCATCTTCGGCGAGCACGGCAACATCGGTCCGGCCTCGGTGCCGATCGTGCTGAGCAAGCTCAAGCAGCTGGGCAAGCTGAAGAAGGGCGACCGCATCGCGCTTCTGGGCATCGGCTCGGGCCTGAACTGCTCGATGGCCGAAGTGGTCTGGTAAAAAAGTCACCGCTGACCTGCTGCGCGCCGTCCGTACCTGCCAGCCAATCGCTCGCGACGGACAGCGATGATGTTTCCAAGTGTCCAAGGGCCGGTTCTACCGGCCCTTTCTACAGGTGCGATCCGATGTCCCAGCTTCCCGGTTACCCCGCCCACCCGCAGCGTTTCGAGGTCCGCCCCGGCCTGTCGATGAACTATCTCGACGAAGGCCCGCGCGATGGCGAAGTGGTGGTGATGGTGCACGGCAACCCGTCGTGGAGCTATTACTGGCGCACGCTGGTGGCCGGCCTGTCGGACAGGTACCGCTGCATCGTGCCGGACCATATCGGCATGGGCCTGTCGGACAAGCCTGACGACAGCCGCTACGAGTACACGCTGCAGTCGCGGGTGGATGATCTGGATGCGCTGCTGAAGCATCTGGGCATCACCGGCCCGGTGACGCTGGCCGTGCACGACTGGGGCGGCATGATCGGTTTCGGCTGGGCGCTGTCGCACCACGACCAGGTCAAGCGCCTGGTGGTGCTCAACACCGCCGCGTTCCCGATGCCGGCGGCCAAGAAGATGCCGTGGCAGATCGCGCTGGGCCGGCACTGGAAGATCGGCGAGTGGATCATCCGCACCTTCAATGCGTTCTCCTCCGGTGCCTCGTGGCTGGGCGTGGAGCGGAAGATGCCGGCCGATGTGCGCCGCGCCTACGTGTCGCCGTACAACAGCTACGCCAACCGCATCAGCACCATCCGCTTCATGCAGGACATTCCGCTGTCGCCGGCCGACAAGGCGTGGTCACTGCTGGAGCGCGCCGGCAAGGCGCTGCCGTCGTTCGCCGATCGTCCGGCCTTCCTCGGCTGGGGCCTGCGTGATTTCGTGTTCGACCACCACTTCCTGAAGGGCTTCCAGGCGGCGTTGCCGAAGGCGCAGGTGCATGCCTTCGAGGATGCCGGCCACTACGTGCTGGAAGACAAGCATGAAGTGCTGGTGCCGGAGATCCGGGCGTTCCTGGACGCGAACCCGATCTGAAGAGTGTGCCGACCAACGGTCGGCACCCACCGGGAGAGTGAACGGGTGGGTGCCGACCGTTGGTCGGCACGCCCGTCACGCGGCGATCGGCGCCTGTGGCGAGGGGCTGTTGCCGTTGTCGTCCGGGTGGTCGTCGTCGTTGTCCGCGCCGTCGCGCCAGCGCCAGTCGGCCAGGGTCAGCGGATCCAGCCCATAGGCGATGCGGGCCTTGTCGCACTGCGGGCTGGCCTTGCCGTACTCCCACGATGCATCCACCTCGCGGCACACGCTGGGGCGGTTGGGGTGGATCGTGCAGCGGGAATAGACGCCGATCTGCGCGTCCAGCGCCACGCAGCGCACCGGCTTGGAATGGGTGCCGCGCATGCACAGGCGGTGCGGGTCGAGCACCTCGGTGAGCTGGTGCGGCACGCCGCCGGGGGTGACCTCGTCCGATTCCATCCAGTGGAAGGCCACGCGGTACTGGGTGCAGCAGGCGCCGCAGGTCATGCAGGGATGTTGCATGGGCAAGCCGCCTCGGGCGGCATCGGGAAAGGGACGAGGATGCGGATTTTCCACGCTGGCGGCCGCCGCGCAAGAAATTCCGTAAGCGGCGACAATGAACGGATGAACCGATCCTGCAACATCGCCGCGCGGCTGCCCGAGCTGGCGCGTGAACGCCCCGACCAGATCGCCATCCGCTGCCCCGGCCGCCGCGGCGCCGGCAACGGCATGGCGGCCTACGACGTGACCCTGGATTACCGCCAGCTGGACGCCCGCAGCGATGCGATGGCGGCCGGCCTGGCCGGTTACGGTATCGGCCGCGGGGTTCGCACGGTGGTGATGGTGCGGCCGTCGCCGGAGTTCTTCCTGTTGATGTTCGCCCTGTTCAAGCTGGGCGCGGTGCCGGTGCTGGTCGATCCGGGCATCGACAAGCGCGCGCTGAAGCAGTGCCTGGACGAGGCACAGCCGCAGGCCTTCATCGGCATCCCGCTGGCCCACGTGGCGCGGCTGGCGCTGCGCTGGGCGCCTTCGGCGACCCGCCTGGTGACCGTCGGCCGCCGCCTGGGCTGGGGCGGTACCACGCTGGCCGCGCTGGAGCGTGCCGGCGCCAACAGTGGCCCGATGCTGGCCGACACCGATGGCGAGGACACGGCGGCGATCCTGTTCACCAGCGGCTCCACCGGCGTGCCCAAGGGCGTGGTCTACCGCCACCGCCACTTCGTCGGCCAGATCGAGCTGCTGGGCAGCGCCTTCGGCATGGAGGCGGGTGGGGTGGACCTGCCGACCTTCCCGCCGTTTGCGCTGTTCGATCCGGCACTGGGCCTGACCTCGGTGATTCCGGACATGGACCCGACCCGGCCGGCCCAGGCCGACCCGGCGCGCCTGCATGACGCCATCCAGCGTTTCGGCGTGACCCAGCTGTTTGGCTCGCCTGCGTTGATGCGGGTGCTGGCGCGGCACGGGCGGCCGTTGCCGACGGTGACCCGGGTGACCTCGGCCGGTGCGCCGGTGCCGCCGGACGTGGTTGCCACCATCCGCAGCCTGCTGCCGGCCGATGCCCAGTTCTGGACACCGTATGGGGCCACCGAGTGCCTGCCGGTGGCGGTGGTCGAGGGGCGCGAGCTGGAGCGTACGCGCGCGGCCACCGAGGGCGGTGCCGGCACCTGCGTCGGCAGCGTGGTCGCACCGAACGAGGTGCGCATCATCGCCATCGACGATGCGCCGCTGCCGGACTGGTCGCAGGCGCGCGTACTGGCCGTGGGCGAGATCGGTGAGATCACCGTGGCCGGACCGACCGCCACCGACAGTTATTTCAACCGTCCGCAGGCGACGGCGGCGGCGAAGATCAGCGAAACCCTGGCCGATGGCAGCGTCCGCATCGTGCATCGCATGGGCGATGTCGGCTACTTCGATGCGCAGGGACGGCTGTGGTTCTGTGGCCGCAAGACCCATCGCGTGGAAACCGCCCACGGACCGCTGTACACCGAACAGGTCGAGCCGGTGTTCAACACCGTACCGGGCGTGGCACGCACTGCGCTGGTGGGTGTCGGCGCGGCCGGTGCGCAGGTGCCGGTGCTGTGCGTGGAGCTGCAGCGTGGCCAGTCCGACAGCCCTGCTCTGCGCGAGGCGCTGCATGCCACGGCCGCGGCGCGTCTGCCCGAGATGAAGCTGGAACACGTGCTGATGCATCCGGCGTTCCCCGTCGATATCCGTCACAACGCCAAGATCGGCCGCGAGAAGCTCGCCGTCTGGGCACGCGCCGAACTGGAGAAGCGCGCATGAAGATCCTGGTCACCGGTGGTGGTGGTTTTCTTGGCCAGGCGCTGTGCCGTGGCCTGGTCGAACGTGGCCACCAGGTGCTGGCGTTCAACCGCAGCCACTACCCGGAACTGCAGGCGCTGGGCGTGGGCCAGATCCGCGGTGACCTGGCCGATCCGCAGGCGGTGCTGCATGCGGTGGCCGGCGTCGATGCGGTGTTCCACAACGGCGCCAAGGCGGGTGCGTGGGGCAGCTATGACAGCTACCACCAGGCCAACGTGGTCGGCACCGACAACGTCATCGCCGCCTGCCGTGCGCATGGCATCGGCAGGCTGGTCTACACCTCCACGCCCAGCGTGACCCACCGCGCCACGCACCCGGTGGAAGGACTGGGTGCGGACGAAGTGCCGTATGGCGAGGATTTCCAGGCGCCGTACGCGGCGACCAAGGCGATTGCCGAACAGCGCGTGCTGGCGGCCAATGACGCGACCCTGGCTACTGTGGCGTTGCGTCCGCGGTTGATCTGGGGCCCGGGCGACCAGCAGCTGGTGCCACGCCTGGCCGATCGTGCACGTGCTGGGCGTTTGCGCCTGGTGGGCGATGGCAACAACAAGGTCGATACCACGTACATCGACAACGCCGCGCTGGCCCATTTCCTCGCCTTCGAGGCGCTGGCACCGGGCGCGGCCTGCGCCGGCAAGGCGTACTTCATTTCCAATGGCGAGCCGCTGCCGATGCGCGAGCTGGTCAACAAGCTGCTGCAGGCGGTGGGCGCTCCAACCGTGGACAAGGCGATCAGCTTCAAGACGGCGTATCGGATCGGCGCGATCTGCGAGCGGCTGTGGCCGCTGCTGCGCCTGCGTGGCGAGCCGCCGCTGACGCGCTTCCTGGCCGAGCAGCTGTGCACGCCGCACTGGTACAGCATGGAGCCGGCGCGCCGTGATTTCGGCTACGTGCCGCAGGTCAGCATCGAAGAAGGGCTGCGACGACTGAAGGCCGCATCATGACGGCGGCATCACCGCGCTGAAGCCTTCATTACGCGCAGAGATCGCCATCACCGGTTGCACACCGGCAGATGCGCAGGATGGACACAACGCCACACATGGCCGACCACCTGCGAGGAGCACCATGCTGCATTACGCCGTCATCTTCTTTGTCATCGCCATCATCGCCGCCGTGCTCGGTTTCTCCGGCATCGCCGGTGCCGCCAGCAACATCGCCTGGATCCTGTTCGTGGTGTTCCTGGTGCTGGCGGTGATCTCGATGTTCCGCAAGCGCACATGACCGCTTGAGCAGTAGTGCCGGCCGCTGGCCGGCAACCTCGATTACCCGGGGTTGCCGACTGGCGGCCGGCACTGCCGAAGCGCGGTCAGCGCACCGCGCTGTGCAATCGGCGATCGGCGTCGTGCCGCTCCATCGCCAGTTCGATCAGGCGCGTGATCAGCGCCGTGTAGCCCACGCCACTGGCGCCCCACAGCTTCGGATACATGCTGATGCGGGTGAAGCCGGGCAGCGTGTTGACCTCGTTGATGACGATCCGACCATCCGCGGTCAGGAACACATCCACGCGCGCCATGCCGGCGCATTCCAGTACCTGGTACGCCTGAAGCGCGATGTCCTGGATACGCGCCTGCGTCGCCGCGTCGATCGCGGCCGGCACCACCACTTCGGCGCCATCTTCGTTGATGTACTTGGTGTCGTAGGCGTAGAACTCGTCGTGCAGCACCACCTCGCCACAGATGCTGGCCTGCGGCTGCTCGTTGCCGAGCACCGCGCATTCGATCTCGCGGCCGACCACGGCCGATTCCACTAGAACCTTGTGGTCGTAGCGCAGCGCAGTCTGCAATGCCTCGGCGAAACCGTCGGCGTCCTTGACCTTGCTCACGCCCACCGATGAGCCCTGGTTGGCCGGCTTCACGAACAGCGGCAGGCCGAGTGCCGCGATCAGGGCATCGACATCGACCGTATCGGCTTCATGGCGGCGGATGCAGACCCACGGCGCCACCTGCAGGCCGGCATCGCGCAGCAGGCGCTTGGTTACATCCTTGTCCATGGCTACCGCCGAACCCAGTACCGGCGAGCCGACGAAGGGCAGGTTGGCCATGCGCAGCAGGCCCTGCAGCGCGCCGTCCTCGCCCAGCGGACCGTGCACGATCGGCAGCACTACATCGATCTGCCCCAGCGCGCTGCCCGCATCGGTCGGTTGCAGCTGAGCCTGCTCGGTGCCGGGCAGAACCGCCAGCGCGGTACCGGAAGGATGCAGGGCGATGCGCGCCGGATCCTCGGCATTGAGCAGGAAGGTGTCCGGCTGGCTCAGGTGCCACTGGCCCTGCTTGTCGATGCCGATCAGCACCGGTTCGAAGCGCTCGCGGTCGAGCGCGTCGAGAATGTTCTTCGCCGACTGCAGCGAAACTTCGTGTTCGGAAGACCTGCCACCGAAGATGATGCCAACCCGTGTCCGTGCCATGGAAATGCGATGTCCTGTGCGTTGCGTGGCTCCATAGCATGAACCTTCATCGGCCTTCCGCGTGAGGCACAGATGAACCAGAAATCCATCCACGCATGGCGTGGATCTACCGTGTCGACCAAGGTCGACACCCACCAACAGCAGCAGGAACCTGTCGAAGGCGGGGTGGGGGGGGGGGGGGGGGGGGGGGGGGCCCGGGGGGGGGGGGGGGGGGGGGGGCGGGGGGAACGGGCCCCCCCCCCCCCCCCCCCCCCCCCCCCGCCTCCCCACGGAATGCCCGCTGTTGCTGTTGCTTCGGCTTTTGATGTTGCCGTTGCGTCTGCGGGTGCCGGGCGGTAGCCCGGCCCAAGCCCCCCACCCACGCAGGTAGAATGCGCACATGGCTCTTTCCCTGCTCAAGTCCCTCAAGCCGGTCGCTGGCCGTGCCCTGCAGATCGCCCTGAACCGCGCGCTGGCGCTGGATCCGGATACCCGCCACGCACTGGCCAGCCTCGACGGTCGCCATATCGACCTGACCCTGGACGCGCCGCCGCTGGCAATGCGCATCAGCGTCGACGGTGACCAGTTGCGTGTCGGCCCGGTGGATGCGCAGGAAGCCGACCTGGCCGTGCGCAGCAGCCTGGCCGGCGTGCTGGCACAGCTGCCGCTGCTGGCGCGTGCCCGCCAGGGCGCTGACAACGGCAAGGGGCGCGTACGCGTGGCCGGCGATGCCGAGCTGGCGCGCCGCCTGCAGCAGCTGGCCAAGGGCTTCGATCCGGACTGGCAGCAGCCGTTCGTCAGCGTGTTCGGTGACGTGCTGGGCGTACAGGTGGCCAACACCCTGCGCAGCGCCCTGCAGCATGCCCGCCAGGGGGCGATCGACCTTGCCCACAGCGCCGCTGAATTCATCACCGAGGAATCGCGCGACGTGGTGCCACGTGCCGAGCTGGATGCCTTCCACGATGACGTGGACGTGCTGCGCGACGATGTCGAGCGCCTCGGCGCACGCGTGCAGCGCCTGCGGGGTGCCGCATGAAGGCGCTGCTGCGGGCCAGCCGCATCGGCCGGGTGATCCTGCGTTACCGCCTCGACGACCTGCTGCAGGGCACCCCGGCCGAGCGCTGGCTGCGCCTGGCCAAGCCGTTCGTGCCGCGCGCATCGGCCGCCATCGCGGCACAGTCGCGGGGTGCACGCCTGCGCCTGGCGCTGCAGGACCTGGGGCCGATCTTCGTGAAGTTCGGTCAGATCCTGTCCACCCGCCGCGACCTGGTGCCGCCGGACGTGGCCAATGAGCTGACCCTGCTGCAGGATCGGGTCAAGCCCTTCGACGGCGAGACCGCACGCCGCATCGTCGAGGAGGCGCTGGGCCTTCCGGTCAGCGAAGCCTTCGCCAGTTTCGATACCGAGCCACTGGCCTCGGCGTCGATCGCGCAGGTGCACGCGGCCACCCTGGCCGACGGCCGCCAGGTGGTGGTCAAGGTGCTGCGCCCGGGCATCGAAAAACAGATCGACGCTGACATCGCCCTGCTCAACTCGCTGGCGACGCTGGTCGAGCGCACCCATCCGCGCGCCGACAAGATCCGCCCGCGCGAAGTGGTGGCCGAGGTGGAGAACACCCTGGCCGCCGAGCTGGACCTGCAGCGCGAAGGCGCCAATGCCAGCGTGCTGCGCCGTTTCTGGGAGAACTCCGACGACCTGTACGTACCGGAAGTGATCTGGAGCCATACCGCCGAGCGCGCACTGACCCTGGAACGCGTATGGGGCATCCCCTCCGATGACATCGCAGCGCTGGACAAGGCCGGCATCGACCGCAAGGCGCTGGCCGCCAAAGGCGTGCGGGTGTTCTACACCCAGGTGTTCCGCGACAACTTCTTCCATGCCGACGCGCACGCCGGCAACATCTGGGTCGACATCGATCCGGCACGCCGCGACAACCCGCGCTTCATCGCGCTGGACTTCGGCATCATGGGCCAGCTCTCGCAGGAAGATCAGTATTACCTGGCCGAGAATTTCATGGCCATCTTCAACCGCGACTACCGCCGCATCGCCGAACTACACGTGCAGGCGCGCTGGATGCCCGACAACGTGCGCATCGATGATCTGGAAGCGGCAGTGCGTTCGGTGTGCGAGCCGTACTTCACCCGCCCGCTGTCGCAGATCTCGCTGGCCGAAGTGCTGATGAAGCTGTTCCGCGTGGCCCAGCGCTACCAGCTGACCCTGCAGCCGCAGTTGATCCTGCTGCAGAAGACCCTGCTCAACATCGAGGGCGTCGGCCGCCAGCTGGACCCGCAGATCGACATCTGGGCCGTGGCCAAACCGGTGCTGGCGAAGATCCTGCGCGAGCGCTACAGCCCGCGTCGCGTGGTGCGCGAGATCGGCAAGCGCCTGCCGGAAATCATGACCCATGCGCCGGACATGCCGCGCCTGGTGCACGCCTGGCTGACCCAGCAGGTGGAAGGTCGCCATGAGCTGGCGATGCGCTCGCGCGATCTGGTTGCGCTGGATGCCAGCGTGCAGCGCCTGCAGAAGCATGCGGTCGGTGCGATCACCGGCGTCGGCCTGCTGGCGATCGCCGCATTGATGTACGTGCTGCAGCCGCCGGGCTGGTACTGGGGCGACGTGCCGGCGTGGAGCTGGGTGTCCGGTGCGGTTGGAGCGTTCGCACTGGCGCGTGCGTGGTGGCGATGATGGATGCGCTGAGCGCGCTCAAACAGGAGCTCGCGCAGTTCGGCAGCGACAACGATGCGTGCGAAACCGAGCGCGGTCGGCGCATGCTCAACATCACCGCCGACACCGGTGAACTGCTGTCGGTGCTGGTGCGTTTCGGCAACGCCCGCCGCGTGCTGGAGATCGGTACGTCCAACGGTTATTCCACGCTGTGGCTGGCCGAAGCGGCGGCCGCGATCGATGGCCAGGTGACCACGCTGGAGTTCGCTGCCGACAAGGTGGCGATGGCCCGCGCGAATTTCGCCCGCAGTGGATTGGGCGAGCGCATCAACCTGGTCCACGGTGATGCCGGTCAGTGGCTGGCGCAGGCCGAGCAGGGCTGCATCGACCTGCTGTTCCTGGATTCGGATCGCGGGCAGTACGCGGGCTGGTGGCCGCAGCTGCGTCGGGTACTGCGCCCCGGCGGCCTGCTGGTGGTCGACAACGCCACCTCGCATGCCGGTGAGATGGCGCCGCTGCGCGCCCTGCTGGCCGCCGATGCGGCGTTCACCACCAGCCTGGTGCCGGTGGGCAATGGCGAACTGCTGGCGCTGCGCAACACCTGACCGGGCGTCACCCCGGTAGCGCGGGTCGCTGGCCTGGTGCGGTAGTGCCGGCCGCTGGCCGGCAACCGCAGTCATCGGGCGACCTCGACGTTGCCGGCCAGCGGCCGGCACTACCCTGTTCAGCGCGTCATCCGGATAATCGCGCGGTGAGTACCGAACCTGACACCCTCGCCGCGGTCGAGACTGAAACCGCGCCCCTGCAGCTGCTGCACCTGGATGAACGACTGGCCGTGGTCAACAAGCCGGCCGGGCTGATGGTCCATGACAGCAAGCTGGCCCGTGGCGAAGATGATTTCCTCGCCGATCGCCTGCGCGAGCAGCTGGGCCGGCCGATCTTCCTGGTCCATCGCCTGGATCGCGCCACCAGCGGCTGCCTGTTGCTGGCCTTCGACCGTGATACGGCCAGTGCGCTGGGCAAGTCGTTGATGGGCGGCGAGGTGAGCAAGGATTACCTGGCCATCTGCCGCGGCTGGCCGGCCGAGGAGGCCTGGCAGGTCGACCACGATCTGGATGGCGGTCCCGGCAAGCCGGTGAAGAAGCCGGCGGTCACCGACTTCCAGCGCCTGGCTACCGGCGAACTGTCGGTACCGGTGGGCGAGTTCACCAGCTCGCGCTATGCACTGCTGCGCTGCCAGCCGCTGACCGGGCGCTTCCGGCAGATCCGCCGCCATCTCAAGCACCTGTCACATCACCTGATCGGTGATACCAGCCATGGTGATGGCCGGCACAACCGCAACTTCCGCATGCAGGGTGTGCACCGCATGCTGCTGCACGCCGAGCGCCTGCGCTTTCCGCATCCGGATGGTGGCACGGTGGATGTGCGCGCGCCGGTCGACGGTGAATTCCAGAAGGCGCTGGACCTGTTCGGCTGGCAGGCTCCGTAGCGGTAGCGCCGGGCCATGCCCGGCGGCTTCTGCGATGAAACGGCCGCGCTTCGCGCTCGCCGGGCATGGCCCGGCGCTACCGTCTTACTTCTTTTCCGGCTCGTTGACGATCGCTTCCAGATCCTTCTGCAGATCGGCGAACAGCGGCTGCATGCGCGTCTGGATCGCCACCATCACGTTCTGCATCAGCGCCGGGGTCTTGTCGAGCAGGCTCTGGCCGGCCGGGCTCTCGTAGAACTCGGCCATGGCCAGCACGTCTTCCTTGCTGAAGGTCTTCTTGTACAGGTCCACGTACATCGGCCGCAGCTGCTGCCACGACAGTGCCTGGCGCAGGGTCTGGCTGGTACGGGCCTGGATGCGCTGCAGCTGTTCCTGCTGCTGGGCGTTGAGCTTGCGCTGTGCGGCGACCTGCTGGAACTGCTGCTGCTGCATCGCTTCGATCTGCGGCAGCATGGTGTCGATCATGCTCTGCGCACGCGAGGCCGACAGCAGGCGGTTGATGTCGCCATCGGTGGGGGCTGCGGCCAGCACCGGCGCGCTTGCTGCGGCCAGCACCAGCAGCAGGGTCGCGCGGCGCAACAGGGAGGGAACGAAGCGGATCATGCGGAGCGTCCTGCAGTACACGGGATGGCAAGCATACCCCCGGCAAAGGCGAAGGCGGCGTGTTCGGTGCCTGATCGGCGGCATACGGGGCGTGATGGCAGCCACGGCAACGCGGCTGCCGCTACAATGCGCGGATGGGCAGTGGACCGGTCATCATCAGCGCGCAGCTTGAAATCCCCGACGGCGAAATCGTCGAGCGTTTCGTGCGTGCCAGTGGTGCCGGCGGCCAGAACGTCAACAAGGTCTCCACCGCGGTGGAACTGCGTTTCGACGTGGCCGGTTCGCCCTCGTTGCCCGAGCCGCTACGCGAGCGCCTGTTGGCGCGGCGCGACCGGCGCATGACCGGCGAAGGCGTGCTGGTCATCGACGCGCAGCGTTTCCGCACCCAGGATCGCAATCGCGAGGATGCGCGCGAGCGGCTGGCGGCCTTCATCCAGGCCGGGCTGAGCGTGCCCAAACCACGCAAGGCCACCAAGCCGACCTTCGGGTCGAAACTGCGTCGTCTGGACGCCAAACGCGGGCGCGCGCAGATCAAGCGCGGGCGCTCATCACGTGACTGGGAGTGATTGCTTGAACAACCCGACGCCGTTGCTGCCGGCCATTCCGCCGAACATGCCGCAGGTCAAGCCCAACCGTTTCCTGCGCTGGCTGGCGCGCTGCACGCTGCGCATGGGCGGCTGGAAAGTGACCGGCACGCTGCCGAACGTTCCCAGGCTGGTCTTCATCATCGCTCCGCATTCGTCCAACTGGGACGGGCTGTGGGGCATGGCCGCCAAGATCGCACTGGGCATGAAAGTGAAGGTGCTGGGCAAGGCCTCGCTGTTCTGGTGGCCACTGGGCCCGCTGCTGCACAAGCTGGGCGTGATCCCGCTGGATCGCAGCTCGCCGCAGGGCACTGTCGGCCAGGCCGTGGACCTGCTGCGCAACAACGAGAAGATGTGGTTCGCCATCACCCCCGAGGGCACCCGCAAGGCCGTGAAGGACTGGAAGGCTGGCTTCCTGAAGATTGCGCGGATGGCCGACGTGCCGATCCTGGCCGCGTATTTCCACTACCCGGAAAAGACCATCGGCATCGGCCCGCTGTTCACGCCGACCGGCGATGATGCCGCAGACATGGCGACCATCCGCGAGTTCTACCGGCCCTGGATCGGCAAGACCCGCGGCACGGTCTGAGCCAGCCGCTGCTGGCAGCGCAGACGCCACGTCCGGCACATGCCGGGCGCCCGTGACAGGAGTAGGGTGGACGGCTGCCATCCCGTACCGTCTGCCCAAGGAGCGTTTTACATGTCGCGTACCGTAGTCCTGGCCGCCGCCATCAGCCTGGCGCTGGCGGCCTGTTCCGGCAAGGAGTCCACCCCCGTGTCCGAAGCCCAGAATGCACCGGCCCAGCAGCCGGCCGAAGC
Source organism: Stenotrophomonas sp. 2694 (assembly GCF_040548715.1). Lineage (NCBI taxonomy): Bacteria > Pseudomonadati > Pseudomonadota > Gammaproteobacteria > Lysobacterales > Lysobacteraceae > Stenotrophomonas > Stenotrophomonas sp. 2694. The sequence goes on along the minus strand of NZ_JBEPSG010000003.1, from coordinate 157,518 downwards.
CTCCACCAATCCGCTGCTGACCGCCAGCAGCCTGCCGTTCCAGGCACCGCCGTTCGACAAGATCAAGGACAGCGATTACCTGCCGGCCTTCGAAGAAGGCATGCGCCAGCATCTGGCCGACGTGCGCAAGATCGCCGACAGCGCCGAGCCGGCCACCTTCGACAACACCATCGTGGCGATGGAGCGCAGCGGCGAGACCCTGACCCGCGTGTCGCGCATCTTCTTCGGCCTGGTCCAGGCCGACACCAACGATGCCCGCCAGAAGATCCAGGAAGAAGTGGCGCCGAAGCTGGCCGCGCACCAGGACGAGATCAACCTCGATCCGAAGCTGTTCGCGCGCGTGAAGTCGCTGTACGACCAGCGTGAGACGCTGGGCCTGGATCCGGTGCAGAAGCGCCTGGTCGAGCACTACTACGACGGCCTGGTGCGCGCCGGCGCGCAGCTGTCCGACGCCGACAAGGCGAGCCTGCGCAAGCTAAACGTGGAAGAAACCACGCTGTCCACCCAGTTCCACACCCGCCTGGTGGCTGCAACCGCCGCTGCTGCGGTCGTGGTGGACGACAAGGCCAAGCTGGCCGGCCTGGACGAGGGCGCGGTCAACAATGCCGCCGCCGCCGCCAAGGACCGCAAGCTGGATGGCAAGTTCCTGCTGCCGCTGCAGAACACCACCCAGCAGCCGGTGCTCGGTTCGCTGACCGACCGCGACCAGCGCGCCGCCGTGCTGAAGGCTTCGGAAACCCGTGCCGAGCGTGGCGATGCCAACGACACCCGGCAGACCGTGCAGCGCCTGGCCCAGCTGCGTGCGCAGAAGGCCAAGCTGCTCGGCTTCGACACCTTCGCCGACTACCAGCTGGGCGACCAGATGGCCAAGACCCCGGCGGCCGCACTGAAGCTGCTGACCGACACCGTGCCTGCCGCCACCGCCAAGGCGCGTGCCGAAGCCGGTGAGATCCAGAAGGTGATCGACGCCCAGAAGGGTGGTTTCCAGGTGGCCGCCTCGGATTGGGATTTCTACGCCGAGCAGGTGCGCAAGGCCAAGTACGATCTGGACGAGTCGCAGATCAAGCCGTACTTCGAGCTGGACAACGTGCTGCAGAACGGCGTCTTCTACGCCGCCACCCAGCTGTACGGCATCACCTTCAAGCCGCGCACCGACATTCCGACCTACAACCCGGACATGAAGGTGTACGAAGTGTTCGACAAGGACGGCACCTCGCTGGCCCTGTTCTACACCGACTACTTCAAGCGTGACAGCAAGTCCGGTGGCGCCTGGATGGACGTATTCGTCGAACAGGACGGCCTGACCGGTGCCAAGCCGGTGGTCTACAACGTCTGCAACTTCACCAAGCCGGCCGCTGGCCAGCCTGCGCTGATCAGCTTCGACGACGTCACCACGATGTTCCATGAGTTCGGCCATGCACTGCATGGCATGTTCTCGAACGTGAAGTACCCGTCGATCGCTGGCACCGCCACCTCGCGCGATTTCGTCGAGTTCCCGTCGCAGTTCAACGAGCACTGGGCGCTGGACCCGAAGGTGTTCGCCAACTACGCCAAGCACTACAAGACCGGCGAAGCGATGCCGCAGGAACTGGTCGACAAGATCCTCAAGGCGCGCAGCTTCAACCAGGGCTATGCGACCACCGAGTACCTGTCGGCGGCACTGCTCGACCTGGCCTGGCACACGCAGAAGGCCGATGCCCCGCTGCAGGACGTCGGCGCCTTCGAAGCGAGCGCGCTGAAGAAGTTCAAGGTCGATCTGCCGCAAGTGCCGCCGCGTTACCGCACCACCTACTTCGACCACATCTGGGGTGGCGGTTACTCGGCCGGCTACTACGCCTACTTCTGGGCGGAAGTGCTGGACCATGACGCCTACCAGTGGTTCACCGAACACGGTGGCCTGACCGCCGCCAACGGCCAGGAATTCCGCGACAAGATCCTCTCGCGCGGCAACAGCGTGGAGCTGTCGACCCTGTACCGCGATTTCCGCGGCAAGGACCCGTCGGTGGAGCCGCTGCTGAAGTTCCGCGGCCTGAAGTAAGCTCGGCCTGAAGTACGAAAAACAAAACGGCGGGGGCAACCCCGCCGTTTTTCGTTGTGTCGCTCATCCACGCATGGCGTGGATCCATGTGTCGACCAAGATCGACACCCATCAAGAGCAGGTCATGCCATTCCGACAGATCGCGGAAATGTGTCGAAGGCGGGGTGGGGCCGGTTGCGGGGGCGTGAGCGCCATGGATGGCGCGATCGAGCTTACATGGACGTACTTGCAGCGTCCCCCGCAACCGGACCCACCCCGCCATCCCACGCAATGCCAGCCTCTGCTGTTGCTGTTGTTGCTGTTGTTGTTGAGGTTGCCGGCCAGCGGCCGGCACTACCCCCGGGGGCCGGCCTCAGCCCGGCCATCACGTCCCTACATGCACCCGGTTCGCCTGCTCGGCCAACCCCAGGTGATCCAGCGCGATATCCAGCGCCAGTACATAGCTCTGCGCGCCGTACCCGGCGGCGATGCCCAGGCGCTGGCCAACACCGGCCGGCAGGCACGGCTCGGCCACCGCGCCATCGTCATGCACTTCCACGTACGCGTTGTGCAGGTAGGGCAGCAGCCGCTGCAGGCGCAGGCTGTCGGCACATGCGCCCGGATCCAGCAGCGTCACCTCGCCACGGCTGTGGTCGGCCACGCGCAGCGCGTCCAGCAGTTCCTGTTCCGAACCGCAGGCGCGGATCGCCACGCTGGTGCCCGCATCGATCGCACGGTGCACCAGTGATTTCAGTACCGGCGCCGGCAGCGGCGCGGCGGTGCGGATCAACGCGCCCGCCGCTTCCGGGCCACGGATGATGAAGATCGACATGGCTCAGCCCTCCCGTGCCAGGCGACGGCTGACGATGGCCAATGACAGCGGATAGCCCGCCTGCTGGCTGCGCTGGTCGACCACCACGGCGGCCGGGCCGTGCTGCAGGCGCAGGCGCGCTTCCAGACCGGGCTGGTGCGGCGACTGCAGTTCGATGTACTCCGCCGGCAGACCGTCCAGCGCCGCCTGCAGCGCACCGCCCTCGGCACACCATTGCGCCTCGTCGGCGACGCCGACATCAAGCAGCACCCAGTCCGCGGTGCGCGCCTGCGGCTGGCACAGACACTGGCGCACATCGGCCAGGCTGGCGCAGTCGGTGCACAGCACCGTATGGCCGGACAACTCGGCCGGCAGCAGCGGACGCGGCACCGACGGCGACGCATGCCGGATCACCAGGAGGGTCATACAACACCTTGCGCAAAGCGCCCTGCGGCGCGGTAGGCACACGATGCGCGTGGGGGCCGTAAAGGTGCGATGCCCAGTGCCCGGCCCGGGCGTAAAACCTTCATAACGTCCGGGCGGAATGCACCCGGTGGCTGCCGACCGTTGATCGGCACGGGCATGGAGACCGGCATGATGCGCGGGAACCTCACGCCTGCCCTTGCGGTCTGATGCCCACCCACCACCCGGAGCCTGACATGGATGCTGTAGCCCGTCCGCCGTTCCCAGAGCGCGCGCTCACCTGGCTGAAGAAGGAGGCACTGCCGCTGCTGGTGATGCTGGGCCTGCTCGCTGCCGCTCGCGACACCCTCGCCAACCACTATGTCGTGCCCAGCGGTTCGATGCAGCCGACGCTGCAACCGGGTGACCGGGTGGTGGTGGACATGCGCGCCTACGGCCTGCGCCTGCCGTTCACCAGCCAGGAGCTGCTGGCTACCGGCACGCCGCAGCGTGGTGAGGTGGCGGTGTTCGATTCGCCGGCCGATGGCACCCGCCTGATCAAGCGCGTCGCCGCCGTGGCCGGCGACCACGTGCAGCTGCGCGATGGCCACCTGAGCATCAACGGCCAGCCGCTGCAGATCGCCGACCTGGCCGACACCGAAGCTTTCGGTGAGCGCCGCGCCAGCCTCGATCTGGACAGCGGCGGTGGCCCGGACATCGCGGATCTGCAGGTGCCCGCCGGCAAGGTGCTGGTGCTGGGCGACCATCGTGGCAACAGCTTCGACGGTCGCTTCTTCGGCTTCGTCGATGCGGACAAGATCTATGGCCGCGCAGTGGCGGTGTACTACCGCCGTGGCGACGGCTTCGAGTGGCAGCGGCTGTAAGCTTATCGATATGCCAGAAGTATCAATCATGACCTATCAGGTTATGGATCGACTGGATGGACGGGCCTAGTCTGGGACCCGTCCCCTCCAATCCGGCCGCCCCCACGGCCCACCGCTCCCATGACTGGCGATACCCCGGCGGCCCTCGCCGACCGTCCCCGTACTGACCACGCTCCCGTCGACACCCGCATCCAGCAGGGGACGCCGGCCTTCCGCCGCACCGCGCTGGCGCTGTTTTTGGCTGGCTTTTCGACCTTCGGCCTGCTGTACACGGTGCAGCCACTGCTGCCCGAGTTCAGTCGCCACTTCGGTGTGTCTGCTGCCGGCAGCGCGATGTCGCTGTCGCTGACCACCGGCACCCTGGCCGTGGCCATGCTGCTGGCGGGCCTGCTGTCCGATGCGGTCGGCCGGCGCCCGCTGATGATCGTTGCGTTGCTGGCCTCGGCCACGCTGTCGCTGTGCACCGCACTGGTCGACGACTGGGCCACCCTGCTGGTGCTGCGCACCCTGCTGGGGCTGGCGTTGAGCGGCGTGCCAGCGGTGGCGATGACCTACCTGGTGGAAGAGATGGACAGCCGCGCGCTGGGCCTGGCGATGGGCCTGTACATCGGCGGCAACGCCATCGGTGGCATGAGCGGGCGCCTGCTGGCCGGCATCATCGCCGACCACTGGGGCTGGCGCTGGGGCATCGGCGTGGTCTCGATCATCGCCATGGCCAGCACCGTGCTGCTGTGGCTGCAGCTGCCACCGTCGCGCCACTTCCAGGCCAGTCGCAGTGGCCTGCGCCAGCTGCCCGCGCGCTGGCGCACGCTGTTCGCCGATCCCGGCCTGCCGTGGCTGTTCGCGACCTCGTTCGTGCTGATGGGTGTGTTCGTCACCCTCTACAACTACCTCGGCTATCACCTGCTGGCGCCGCCGTACCACCTCAGCCAGACCGTGGTCGGGTTGATCTTCAGCGTGTATCTGGTCGGCACCTTCAGTTCGGCGTGGATGGGCCAGCAGGCCACGCGCCATGGGCGCGGTCGCATCCTGGCGATCTCCTTCGGCCTGATCGCCGCCGGCATCGTGCTGCTGGCGATGCCGTGGCTGCCGGCGATGGCAGTGGGCATCGCGCTGGTGACCTTCGGTTTCTTCGGTGGCCATTCGGTGGCCAGCAGCTGGGTCGGCAGCCGTGCCGGCTCGATGCGTGCGGAAGCTTCGGCGCTGTACCTGTTTGCCTACTACCTGGGCTCGAGCGTGCTGGGCGGCGTGGGTGGTCTGGCCTATGCCGCGTGGGACTGGCTGGGCGTGTGCGCGTTCGCCGCGCTGCTGACCCTGATCGGAGGTGGCATCGTGTGGGCGCTGCAGCAGCGCGCGCCGCAGCCGGTGACCGCCTGATCCTGCCCTGGTAGATGCCGACCTTGGTCGGCGTTGTGGCCCTGGGCCAACCAAGGTTGGCCACTACCGGGCGCGATGCACCTCACCCCTCCGCAAACGCGTCGCGCAGCAGCCCGGCGAAATTGCGGATCAACGGCGTCACCCCCTCGCGGCGCCACGCCAATTGCACTTCCGAATGCGCGCCGGCATCGGCCAGCGGCACGAAGCGCGCACCTTCCACCCGGATGTGGTCGCACGACGAAGGCAGGATCGCCGCACCCAGTCCCGCAGCGGCCAGGCTGATCAGCGTTGAAGCCTCACCGGCTTCCTGCACGATGCGCGGGGTGAAACCCGCTGCCGCGCACAGCGCGATCATGTGGTCATGGATGCCCGCCCCGGCGCTGCGGCGGAACGCCACGAACGGTTCCTGCGCCAGATCACGCAACGCCAGCGTGCCGCCTTTCGACAGGCGACGCAGGGCAGGGTGGTCGGCATGCACGATCAACGCCAGTGGATCGACGAACAGGCTGTGCGCCACCAGCTCGGCCGGCAGCGTGCGCTTGCGGATGATGCCCACATCCAGGCTGCCATCGAGCAGCGCATCGATCTGCTGCAGGGTGTTCATCTCGCTCAGCTGCAGCCGCACCTGCGGATACTGCTGGCGGTACTGCAGGATCGAACGCGGAATCTGCGGTGACAGCGGCGTGGCCCGGGTCAGGCCGATACGCAGCTCACCCTGCTCGCCACGCTGCGCGCGCTGCACTTCATCCACCGCCGATTCCACCTGCTGCACGATGCTGCGCGCACGTTCCTGCAGCAGTTCCCCTGCAGCGGTCAGCTGCACACGCCGATGGCTGCGCACGAACAGGCGCGCACCGATCAGTTCCTCCAGCTGCCGGATCTGCTGGCTGAGCGGCGGCTGCGACATCCCCAACCGCTCGGCCGCCTGGCCGAAGTGCAGGGTATCGGCAACGGCAAGGAAGTAGCGCAGGTGGCGAAGTTCGATGGACATGGATGCAGTCTATCCAGCCCGACGCCGGGAATCGTCATCCACGCATGACGTGGATCAACCGTGTCGACCAAGGTCGACACCCACCAAGAGCAGGCCATGCCGTTCCGACAGATCGCGGAAATCTGTCAGAGGTGGGGCGGTGTGGGTGGGCAGGACCGTTGGCGCCATGGATGGCGCCATCGAGCCCCCAAGGACGGGTTTACGGCGTGTCCTGCCCACTCACACCGCCCCGCCATCCCACGGAATCCCCGCTGTTGCCTTTGACGTTGCCGTTGCCGTTGCCGTTGCCTCTGCCGTTGCCGTTGCCGTTGCCGTTGCCGTTGATTCGGCAGGTGCAGGGCGCAGCCCTGCCGACAACCCCTCACCGCTCCGAATGCCCGCTCTGGTCGTAATCGCGCGGGCTGAACAACTCTGGCTGGATCAGCTCGATGAACGCCCGCGCCTGCGCCGACAGCGCCTTGCCGCGCCGCACGATCACCCCGTAACTCCGCTCCGGGAACCAGCGCTTCATCGACCGTGCGGCCAACCGTTCGCGGTCGGCATCGTTCAGGCACAGCGCCGGCACGATGGAAATACCCATGCCCATCGCCACGTACTGCTTGATCACCTCCCAGCCGCCCACCTCCAGCGCAACGGTGTAGGCGATGCGGTGGCGCTGGAACACCTGGTCCACCAGCCGGTAGGTGATCTGCCGTTTCGGCGGCAGCACCAGCGGATAACGGGCGATGTCGGCCAGTTCCAGCTCGCCACCGCTGGCCAGCGGATGGTCATGCGGGGCGATCAGCACCTGTTCGAAACGGTAGGCCGGCGCATAGCTGAGGTCAGCCGGTACATCGGTCATCGAGCCGATCGCCAGGTCGGCGGCATCCTCGCGCAGCAGGTCGGTGCCGTCGGCGCTGATGGCGTTGTGCAGGGTCAGGCGTACGTCGGGGTAATGCTGGCGGAAGCGTTCGACGATCTTCGGCAGCAGGTACAGGATGGTCGAGCTGTTGGCAGCGATGTTCAGCTCGCCCGCGTCCAGCCCGCGCACCTTGTCGCGGAAGCGCGCTTCCAGACCGTCCAGGCTCTCCACCAGCGGCTGCGCCATTTCATACAGCAGCTGGCCCTCGCGACTGGGCACCAGGCGCCGGCCGCTGCGCTCGAACAGCGGTACCCCCAACTCACGCTCCAGCGCCTGCAACTGCAGGCTGATGGCCGGTTGACTGACGAAAAGTGCCTCAGCCGCCCGTGAGACTGAGCCCAGGCGCACCGTCTGGCAGAACGCGCGCAGCGGCTTCAGCCGATCGGATTTGTAGGAAAAACGAGGACTTGGCGGGGTGCGCGTGGTCATGGCGTCACAAGTATTAGCACAAGTTATGTAAAGCATTGCAAAAACTGTTTTGCCAAATACAGGGCTGCGGCCGCACGGTGGAGTCGTTCCCCACGCTGGAGTTCTGCCATGTCCGCCGTCGCTTCCGCTGTTCCCTCCACCACCGCAAAGGCCACGCCGGGCATTGCCCTGGCGACCCAGGTGGCGGGCCAGGCCACCGTGCTGCCGGCGCCCTTGCTGGCCCTGCTGGTGTCCCTGCACCGGGCAGTGGAACCCGGCCGGCAGGCGCGGCTGCAGGCCCGTCGCGAGCGCCAGGCATTCTTCGACCAGGGCGGCCTGCCGGACTTCCGCCAGGACACCACCGCGATCCGCAGCGGTGACTGGACCGTGGCGCCGCTGCCGGCCGCGCTGCAGGACCGTCGCGTCGAGATCACCGGCCCGACCGACCCGAAGATGGTCATCAACGCGCTGAACTCCGGCGCCAAGGTGTTCATGGCCGACTTCGAGGATTCGACCTCGCCGACCTGGCGCAACCTGCTGGCCGGTCAGCAGTCGCTGGCCGCTGCGGTGCGCGGCGACCTGCAGTACACCGCACCCAATGGCAAGCACTACGCACTGCGCCCTTATGAGGAGCAGGCGGTGCTGATCGTGCGTCCGCGCGGCTGGCACCTGGACGAAAAGCATGTGCGCGTGGATGGCCAGTTCCTCGCCGGCGGCCTGTTCGATGCGGCGGTCTTTGCCTTCCACAATGCGCGCGCGCTGCAGTCCAGGGACCGCGGCCCGTACTTCTACCTGCCGAAGCTGCAGAGCATGGAAGAGGCGGCGCTTTGGGAGACCGCGCTGTCGCACATCGAAGGCATGCTCGGCCTGCCGCACGGGCAGATCAAGGTGACCGTGCTGATCGAAACGCTGCCGGCAGTGTTCGAGATGGATGAGATCCTGCACGCCCTGCGCGATCGCATCGTCGGCCTCAACTGCGGGCGCTGGGATTACATCTTCTCGTACCTGAAGACCTTCCGCCGCCACGCTGACCGCGTGCTGCCCGAGCGTGGCCAGGTGACCATGACCCAGCCGTTCCTGAAGGCGTATTCGGAACTGCTGATCCAGACCTGCCATCGCCGCGGCGCACATGCGATGGGCGGCATGGCCGCGCAGATTCCGATCAACAACGATGCCGCCGCCAACGAGCAGGCGATGGCGCGGGTGCGTGCCGACAAGCTGCGCGAAGTGAGCGCTGGCCACGATGGCACGTGGGTCGCCCATCCGGCACTGATTCCGGTGGCGATGGCGATCTTCGACGAGCACATGCCCACGCCCAACCAGCATCACGTGCTGCGCCAGGATGTGCGCGTGGGTCGCGATGAACTGATCGCGCGGCCGCCGGGCACGATCACCCGCGCTGGCTTCGAAGGCAATGTCGAAGTCTGCGTGCGCTACCTGGCTGCATGGCTGGATGGCAACGGCTGCGTGCCGATCCACCACCTGATGGAGGATGCGGCCACCGCCGAGATCAGCCGCAGCCAGCTGTGGCAGTGGCTGCATACCCCGGGCCAGCAGCTGGACGACGGCACTGCCATCGATCTGGCGCTGCTCGATACCACCCTGGCGCAGCTGCCGGCGCGCCTCGGCGACACCTCGGCGCTGCCAGGCGGCGGCCGCATCGAAGAAGCCATCACCCTGCTGGCCGAGTTGAGCCGCAGCAACGAACTGACCGACTTCCTGACCCTGCCGGCGTACGCGCGCATCGACTGACCGCTGCATGCCGGTTTTCCCGCCGCTTCCTTCCCCGCTGCATCCGCACGAACCGAACTGGAGATAGACATGAGCACGCTGCCCACTGCCGAACAGATCCAGCACGACTGGGACACCAATCCGCGCTGGGAAGGCATCCAGCGCAACTACAGCGCCGCCGACGTGGTGCGCCTGCGTGGCACCGTCCATATCGAGCATTCGCTGGCCCGGCTGGGCGCGGAAAAGCTGTGGAAGTCGCTGCATGAGCGCGACTTCGTCAACGCGCTCGGCGCGCTGACCGGCAACCAGGCCATGCAGCAGGTGAAGGCCGGGCTGAAGGCGATCTACCTGTCCGGCTGGCAGGTGGCGGCCGATGCCAACCTGGCCGGGCAGATGTACCCGGACCAGTCGTTGTACCCGGCCGATTCGGTACCGGCGGTGGTCAAGCGCATCAACAACACGCTGCTGCGTGCCGACCAGCTGCACCATGCCGAAGGCAAGGATGACATCGACTTCCTGCAGCCGATCGTGGCCGACGCCGAAGCCGGTTTCGGCGGCGTGCTCAACGCCTTCGAGCTGATGAAGGCGATGATCGAAGCCGGTGCTGCCGGCGTGCACTTCGAAGACCAGCTGGCCTCGGTGAAGAAGTGCGGGCACATGGGTGGCAAGGTGCTGGTGCCGACCCGCGAGGCGATCGAGAAGCTCAACGCCGCGCGCCTGGCCGCCGACGTGCTGGGCGTACCGACCCTGCTGGTGGCGCGTACCGACGCCGAGGCGGCTGATCTGCTGACCAGCGACATCGATGGCAACGATAAACCGTTCGCCACCGGCGAGCGCACCGTGGAGGGCTTCTACAAGACCCGCAACGGCCTGGACCAGGCCATCAGCCGCGGCCTGGCCTACGCACCGTATGCCGACCTGGTGTGGTGCGAGACCGGCAAGCCGGACCTGGAATTCGCGCGGAAGTTCGCCGAGGCGATCCACGCGAAGTTCCCCGGCAAGCTGCTGGCCTACAACTGCTCGCCCAGCTTCAACTGGAAGAAGAACCTGGACGACGCCACCATTGCCAGGTTCCAGAAGGAGCTGGGCAGCTACGGCTACAAGTTCCAGTTCATCACCCTGGCCGGTTTCCACGCGCTGAACTACGGCATGTTCAATCTGGCCCACGGCTATGCGCGCCGGCAGATGAGCGCCTTCGTGGAGCTGCAGGAAGCCGAGTTCGAAGCGGCCGAGCGCGGCTTCACCGCGGTCAAGCACCAGCGCGAAGTCGGCACCGGCTACTTCGATGCGGTGACCCAGGCGATCCAGCAGGGGCAGTCCTCGACCACGGCGCTGACCGGTTCGACCGAGGAAGAGCAGTTCCATGGCGAGCGCAGCGAACGGGCTGCGTGATCCGGTCGTGCCGGCCGCTGGTCGGCAACCTTCTGTGTTCCCGCAGTCCTTGATGCTGTCGGCCAGCGGCCGGCACGACCAGGGCTCGGACTGATCAGGGTGGCCAGGGAAGGGCCAGACGACGCCGGCAGATCGGGGGATCTGCCGGCGTTGTTGTATCTGCGGCTGCTGCGACAATCGGCGTCGCGGTCACCGCAAGCTATTGATATGGCTTTCTTTCTTCCTGCGCCCAACGCATGTGAATGGGCACGGTTGAGCCATGCAGGGCGGGGCACCGCGTCTTCACAAAAATGAGAAGCGGCGCACAGTTTGATTCACTGATATGCTCCGCGGCTCACCAGGGGACGCTGGCGGCGGGTGCAGGGAATGACCGGCAGGGGTGCGGCCGAGAACATCGACACGACAACCGGTATCGCCAAGGTGGCGATGGCCGAGATCGTGCATGCGCTGCTTTCCGACGAAGAGGTCGCCCTGTTTGCCCGGTTTGCCCAGCCCTGCCGGCTGCAGGCGGGCCAGTGGCTGTTCCACCGCGGCCATCGCGGCGAGTGCATGTACATCATCCTGGAAGGCCTGATCGAGCTGGATTTCGGCGAGGACCTGGTGCTCAAGACACTCGGCCGGCATGAGTTCTTCGGTGAGCTCGGCCTGTTGATGGGCGACCATCCGCGCAGCGCCAGCGCGCGGGTGATGGCCGACTGTCACGTGCTGGAGCTGGGACCGGCTGATTTCCATCGCCTGGTCGAGTCCGACCCGGGGCTGGTGGCCTACTTCCTACGGCGCACGATCCTGCGTGTGCTGACCAACGAGCAGGCCCTGATCAGCCAACTGCGGCGGCGCAACCATGACCTGGAAGCCGCGCTGGACAACCTGTACATCACCACCCACCAGCTGACCCACACGCGTGAGCTGGTGCGCACCGACGAACTGACCGGCCTGCACAACCGCCGTGGCCTGGCCCTGTTCCTGCAGGAATGCCGCACGCAGGAAGAGGGGCCGCCGCAGGCGCTGCTGCTGATCGACTGTGACCGCTTCAAGCAGATCAACGACCGCCACGGTCACCAGGCCGGCGACCGGGTGCTGCAGAGCATGGGCAACATCCTGCGCTCGATGGCCGGCGAACATGACCTGGCCTGCCGCCTGGGCGGCGACGAGTTCTGCCTGATCCTGCGCCGGGCCAATGTCGAGATCGTGCAGCACGCGGCTGAATTCATCCTCAGCGCGGTGCACGGCCTGCTCGAGCGCAGCCATGGCACCCCGCACGTCAGCCTGGCCAGCATCGGTGCCAGCCTGCTGGCCCCTGACGCGGACTGGAGCGAGTGGTACGCTCGCGCCGATCGTGCGCTGTACCAAGCCAAGCGCGCAGGCGGCAACTGCCTGCGGTGGGCCAATGGCCCGGATGGACACTGAGCGGAGATCCTGGCGATGAATGGCGACAACGGAACGTCGGCCCCGCATAACGCCCAGCTGCGGGCGCTGCTGTTCACCGACCTGTGTGATTCGCTGCAACTGGTGGAGCGTATCGGCGATGCTGCCGCAGCCACCCTGTTCCAGGAGCACGACCGTCTGGTGCTGGTGTTGCAGCATCGCTGGAATGGGCAGTTGATCGACCGTTCCGACGGTCTGTTCCTGCTGTTCGAACGCCCGGTGGATGCGCTCGGTTTTGCACTGGATTACCAGCGCGACCTGCAGGCACTGGGCGAGCAACGCAGGGTCGAGCTGCGCGCACGAGCGGGCCTGCATGTGGGTGATGTGCTGACCTGGGAAAACAGTCCCGAAGCGGTCAAGGTCGGCGCCAAGTCGATGGAAGTCGAAGGCCTGGCCAAGCCGATGGCCGCGCGCCTGATGACCCTGGCGCGCCCAGGCCAGATCCTGATGTCGGCAGTTGCCGAATCACTGACCCGCCGCGCCACGGATGCCTTGGGCGAGCGTGGCCAACGCTTGCTATGGAAGTCGCACGGGCGTTGGCGGTTCAAAGGCATGCCGACCGTCCAGGAAGTGATTGAAGTTGGCGAGATCGGCTTTGCTCCGCTGCGCCCGCCGCGCGCCAACGCCAAGGCACGGCGTGATCTTCCGTTGTGGCGGCAGCCGGTGGTATTGCTGGCGGAAAGCCTGATCCTGGCGTCTGTGGTGGTGGGGGGCTGGTTCCTGCTGCGCCCGGAGCCAGCCATCGCATTCTCAGAGCGCGATTGGGTGGTGCTGGCCGACCTTGAAAATTTCACCGGTGAGCCGGTGTTCGATGAATCGACACGCCATGCGATCCTGATCGCACTGGAACAGTCGCGCTACGTGAATGTGCTGTCCGAAGGCAAGATCCGCGAAAGCCTGGAAATGGCGCGCTTGTCCGGCGATACCCGCTTGAATCGCGGTGCAGCGATCGATGTGGCCATGCGCGAAGGCGCTCGAGCGGTCCTGCTGCCGACCGTACGCCCCAAGGCAGGGGGCTATCAGCTGGGAATCGACGTGGTGGCCCCCGGCAGCGGGCAGGTGGTGCGCAGCTTCACCGTCGCCGCCGAAGGCCCCGACCAGATGATGTTCGCGGTGGACGATGTCGTCGGTCGTCTGCGCCGTGGCCTGGGCGAATCGGTGGCCAGCCTGGAGCAGTCCTTGCCGCTGCCGAAAGCCTCTACCCGTGACCTGCGTGCTCTGCGCGCCTATGCCCTGGCCGAGAATGCCCTGGGCCAGCGCCGCTTCGAGGAAGCACGCAATCTCTACCAGGCTGCGATCGACATCGACCCCGGTTTCGCGCTGGCCTACATGGGCGTGGCCAAGCTGCTGGCGCGCACCGAAGAAGGGCGGCAGGCCCGCGAGGCGATGCAGCATGCGCTCGCCCAGCAGGAACGCCTGCCACCGCGCGAGCGCCTGTACCTGAAGGCCTGGCAGGAAGAACTGGAACCGGGCGGCTGGGCCCTGGAGCAATGGCGGACGCTGGCCAAGGTCTATCCCGATTCCTTCGCCGGGCTGTCCAATACGTCCTGGCTTCTGTTGCAGGACAATCGTTTCAGCGAAGCCGAATCCTACGCACATGCGGCGTCCGTACCGCAGGATCCGCTGCGGCTGTATCCGATGGTGCAGTTGGCACGCATCCAGATCGCCCACAACCAACCGCAGCTGGCCGCCGAAACGCTGATGCAGGCACAAGGGCTGCGCGGCCGCGATGATCCCGATGACACCGGCGTCGATGTATTTGTGGCGCAGCGCCGTTACGTACAGGCCGGCCAGCTGCTTGTGAAGCTGCGCACCGGAGATGCGCTGGCGCAGCGGATGCGGCTGCGTGCACAGCTGCTGCTGGCTGCCGACCAAGGTGATTGCGCGTCGATGCAGGCGGCCGTGCGCGCGGACGCACCGGCACCTGAGCTTGCGGACATGCAGGTACAGCAGCGATTGCAGCACGCCAGCGTGACCACGTTGTGCGCGGCGGGCGACAAAGCCGAACTGCAGGCCATCGCAGCGCAGCTGCAGCCGCTGCTGGAAGATCGCGACGATCCCATGCAGCAGGCCCGCAGCCTGCAGTGGCTGGCCCTTGTCTATCTGGCTCAGCGGCAGGGACAGACCGATGTTGCCGAAGCCTGGCTGCATGCCAACGAGGCGCTGCTGCGCGCTCAGCGCAGCCCGATGGTCGGTAAATGGATGCGCGTGGTTGCGGCGATGGGCGAACTGCAGAGGCAACGGCCGGACGCTGCGCGGGCCCTGATCGAGCCGATGCTCGATGGCAGCGAGCCGGTGCAGGCGCACGTGGTACTGCTGCATGCGCTACGTGCGCAGAGCGATGAAACAGGCGTACGCCGCGAGCAGGAATGGCTGGCCCGCCACCGTGGCCAGGCCATTGCCGAAGTCTCGGCGATGCAGGTCTGGCAGCCGCTGAACGTGCACGATGTATCGAGCTGGGCCGCACCGGTGAAGGCGGGCGGCGCGCCCTGAGCCGGTATCAGCCGCCGATGCAATCGTCGACTTTGCCCGCTTCGAAGCAGAACACCACATTCATCGCGGTCAGCGAGCTGGCGAGGTGTTTCTGCAGGCCGTCGCGAACGCGGCGAAGCTCCTCCACCGGGGCGAGCGAGTCGATCTTCATGCAGTCCTTCTCACCCAAGGCAGCATCCAGACCGATGCTGGAGAGGGCCTTGGCCGGCGATTCGGCGAAGCGTTCGCGGAAGGCTGTATCGTTGATGAGGTTGTCCAGCAGTACGCCGGCATCTTCAGCGGAAAGGCGAGGGTCGGTAGCCATGTCGATCATCCAGAGTAGAACTTACGGTATCGGCCACCACCGCTCGGCATTTAGGGCGATGTGTGCATTGCACAGAAGCGCCTCCACAGTACCGCGGCCGTTGCGGGCAACCCGCATACTACGGTTTCCACTGGTGGATGATGAAAGATGCAGATCCGACGTTGCGCTATCGTGATGTTCGAACCCCGCAGCGAGGTCTCGCTGGACCTCTCCCTGCTGCTGCAGGGCCAGGCGGGACTGGTAACGCGCATGCATTGGCAGGCCCTTGCCGCCCATCTGGACGCACCCGTGGGGGTGAGCATCGAGGAAATCGATGTGCTGGGCCGCATCGAGCCGGATCGCTGGGTGGAGCCTGCACAGGTCGGCCTCGAAGGCGCCGCGCTGGCACGCCTGCTGGAGATCGGTCTGGTGATCAGCCAGGAGCCAGGTGAGGCTTCGCATCGTGACCGCGACCAGCGCGTGCGCGACGCCAACTGGTGGCCGCTGTCGGCGTTGCAGCACCGGATGGGACGCTGGGGCGGCATCAACAGCGCGCGTGAGATGCGCGAGCACAAGCTGGTCACGGCGCAGGATCTGCATGCCAGGTTCGGTGCACCGCCCGCCGCAGTGGATGCGCCCGGTACCGACCCCTTGATGTTGCCCGATACGCCTGACGATGCGCGCGACGAGCTGCTGCGAAAGCGTGCAACCTGCCGAAACTTCGACGCGCAGCGCGCGTTGGCGCTGCCGCTGTTGGCGCAGGTACTCAAGCGGACCGTGCAGGCACACGCCGCATTGCGGCCGGGGGATGGCATGGAGTTCCTGAAGAAGCACATTCCTTCCGGCGGCGGTCTGCATCCGTTGGAAACCTATGTGGTCGCCCTGGCTGTCGACGGTCTTGCGCCGGGCGTCTATCACTACCACCCGATGGAACACGCGTTGCGACCGGTCGCCGTTGCCACCGACGACCTGCGCACCTTGATGCTGGGTTTTGTTTCCGGGCAGGACTGGTTCGCCGACGCCCCGCTGCACCTCATCCAGGTGGCACGCTTCCCACGCAGCTTCTGGAAATACCGCCACCATCCAAAGGCCTACCGGGCGGTACTGCTTGATGCGGGGCACCTGTCGCAACAATGGATGCTGTCAGCCACCGAGCTTGGACTGGCCGCTTATGTGACCGCGGCGATCAACGAGATCGACGTGGAGAAGGCGCTGGGGCTGGATGGCATCGATGCCAGCCCGGTGATGATATGCGGCCTGGGGTGGCGCGCGGACGCCCAGGTCACCAGTGAATTCGACCCGCTGCAGCAGGTCTGGCGCGGGAATCCGGCTCCGCAACCTTGACCTCGTGGCAGCAGGTAGGCCGGGCAACGCCCGGCCGACCCTCCATCACGCTGCTTCGAAATCCACCAGCACCGCGCCGTCGCCCACCTGGTCGCCGGCCTTGGCCCGGTAGCCCTTCACCGTGCCATCGGCCGGTGCCTGCAGGGTGTGCTCCATCTTCATCGCTTCCAGCACCACCAGCGGCGTGCCGCGCTTGACCTGCGTGCCCGCCGCCACCAGTGTTGCGACGATCCTGCCGGGCATCGGTGCCAGCAGGCTGCCGGCATCGGCGCTGGCCTGCTCGGATTCGCCCACCGGGTCGTGCAGGGTGAAGCGGTGCTGGCCATCGCTGGCGAACAGGTACAGCTGATCGCCGTCGCGCTGCAGCTGCAGCCGCCAACGACGCTCGTCCATCTGTACCGACAGGGTCTGGCCATCGGCATGGCCGACCACCTGTTTCGGCGCTGCGTCACCGCACTGCACGCGCCAGCCATCGGCAGTGGTCCACACCTTCAGCGTGTGTGCCCGCTCTCCCTGCTGCAGCGGCACCGAGCGCGCGGCAGGCACGCCCAGCCGCCAGCCATCCTGTGCCTGCCACGGTGAATGCGGGTCGCGTGCATCGGCGGCAGCGGCAGGTGTGCTTGCCACCGCGGCGATCGCTGCCAGTTCCCACAGCGCCTGCTCACCGTCACCGGTGACCGCCAGTGCGGCCTGCTCGCGCTCGATCAGCGCGGTATCCAGCTTGGCGTTGGCGAACGAGTCGGTCTGCACCAGGCGCCGCAGGAAACCGGCATTGGTGGTTACGCCCACCACCTGGCAGTCGGCCAGGGCCTGGCTCATGCGCCGCAGCGCGGCGTCGCGGTCCACGTCCCAGACGATCAGCTTGGCGATCATCGGGTCGTAGTACGGGGTGATGCTGTCGCCTTCTTCCACACCAGTGTCCACCCGCACGTTGGCCGACGGGGTCGGCAGGCGCAGGCGGCGCAGGGTGCCGGTGGAGGGCAGGAAGCCGCGGTCGGCATCTTCGGCATACAGGCGTGCTTCGAGAGCGTGGCCGTGGATGGCCAGTTCGTCCTGGCGCTTGGGCAGCGGCTGGCCAGCGGCCACGCGCAGCTGCCACTCCACCAGGTCGGTGCCGGTGATGAACTCGGTGACCGGGTGTTCGACCTGCAGCCGGGTGTTCATTTCCATGAAGTAGAAATCGCCGTCCGGGCCGGCGATGAACTCCACCGTGCCGGCACCGACGTAGCCCACAGCGCGCGCGGCATCGACGGCGGCCTTGCCCATCGCGGCGCGGCGGTCGGCGCTCATGCCCGGGGCCGGCGCTTCTTCCAGCACCTTCTGGTGGCGTCGCTGCACCGAGCAGTCGCGCTCGAACAGATACACCGCCTCGCCCTGGCCACCGCCGAATACCTGGATTTCGATATGGCGCGGGCGCTCGACATACTTCTCGACCAGCACGTGGTCGTTGCCGAACGCCGAGGCCGCCTCGCGCTGGCAGCTGGCCAGCGCATCGACGAAGTCCTCGCTGCGCTCGACCTTGCGCATGCCTTTGCCGCCGCCGCCGGCGCTGGCCTTGATCAGCACCGGATAGCCGATGCCGTCGGCCTGGGCGCGCAGGAACTCCGGCGCCTGCTGGTCGCCGTGGTAGCCCGGCGTCAACGGCACGCCGGCCTTGGCCATCAGTGCCTTGGCTGCACTCTTGTCGCCCATCGCGCGGATCGCACTGGCGGGCGGACCGATGAAGGCGATGCCGGCCGCCACGCAGGCGTCGGCGAAGTCGGCGTTCTCGGACAGGAAGCCGTAGCCGGGATGGATGGCCTGCGCGCCGCTGCGGCGTGCGGCGTCGAGGATGGCATCGCTGCGCAGGTAGCTCTCGCGCGCGGCCGCCGGGCCGATGTGGATGGCTTCGTCGGCCAGCCGCACGTGGCGCGCATTGCGGTCGGCATCGGAATACACCGCCACGGTGGCGATGCCGAGGCGGCGGCAGGTGGCGATGACGCGGCAGGCGATCTCGCCGCGGTTGGCGATCAGGACTTTGCTGAACATGGCAACAGACTCGGTCATGGCACAGGTCACATGCGGAACACGCCGAAGCGCGTCTGCTGCGGGGGAGCGTTGAGGCTGGCCGACAGGGCCAGGGCCAGTACCCGGCGGGTATCGACCGGATCGATCACGCCGTCGTCCCACAGGCGCGCACTGGCGTAGTACGGGTGGCCCTGCTGCTCGAACTGGTCGCGGATCGGTGCCTTGAACGCATCCTCTTCCTCGCCCGGCCACTGCCCGCCCTTGGCTTCGATGCCATCACGCTTGACCGTGGCCAGCACGCTGGCGGCCTGTTCGCCGCCCATCACGCCGATGCGTGCGTTCGGCCACATCCACAGGAAATTGGGCGAGTACGCACGGCCGCACATGCCGTAGTTTCCGGCACCGAACGAACCACCGATCACCACGGTGAACTTGGGTACCTTGGCGCAGGCCACCGCCATCACCAGCTTGGCCCCGTCCTTGGCGATGCCACCCTGTTCGTATTTGCGGCCGACCATGAAGCCGGTGATGTTCTGCAGGAACACCAGCGGAATGTTGCGCTGGGTGCACAGCTCGATGAAATGCGCGCCCTTCAGCGCGGACTCGGAGAACAGGATGCCGTTGTTGGCGATGATGCCGATCGGATAGCCGTGCAGATGGGCGAAGCCGGTGACCAGCGTTGCGCCATAGCGCGGCTTGAACTCGTCAAAGCGCGAGCCGTCGACCAGTCGCGCGATCACTTCGCGCACGTCGTAGGGCTTGCGCGTATCGGCCGGGATCACCCCGTACAGTTCGTGCGCCGGCAGCAGCGGTTCTTCCACCGGCTGCAGCGCCATCGCCGCTTCGGGCTTGCGCCAGTTGAGCTGGGCGATGATCGCGCGCACCCGTGCCAACGCCTGCAGGTCGTTGTCGGCCATGTGGTCGGCCACACCGGAAATGCGCGTGTGCACGTCGGCACCGCCCAGTTCTTCGGCCGTCACCACTTCACCGGTGGCCGCCTTCACCAGCGGCGGGCCGCCGAGGAAGATGGTGCCCTGCTCGCGCACGATCACCGTCTCGTCGCTCATCGCCGGCACGTAGGCACCACCGGCGGTGCAGCTGCCCATCACGCAGGCGATCTGCGGGATGCCCTGCGCGGAGAGATTGGCCTGGTTGTAGAAGATGCGGCCGAAATGGTCGCGGTCCGGGAACACCTCGTCCTGCAGCGGCAGGAAGGCGCCACCGGAATCGACCAGGTAGATGCACGGCAGGTGGTTCTGCTCGGCGATCTCCTGCGCGCGCAGGTGTTTCTTCACTGTCACCGGGTAATAGGTGCCGCCCTTGACCGTGGCATCGTTGGCCACGATCACGCACTCCACGCCGCTCACCCGGCCGATGCCTGCGACCACGCCGGCGGCGGGCACGGCATCGTCGTACATGCCGTGCGCGGCCAGCGGTGCGATCTCCAGGAACGCGCTGCCCGGGTCGAGCAGCGCATCGATGCGGTCACGCACCAGCAGCTTGCCGCGTGCGGTGTGCTTGGCCCGCGCCGCCTCGCTTCCACCCAAGGCGGTGCGGGCGAGGGTGGCGTGCAGGTCGTCGACTACGGCCTGCATCGCCGCGCGGTTGCTTTCAAATGTTTCGCTGCCCGGTTGCAGCTGGCTGCCTAGGATGCTCATGGGGTGCCTTACAGGGTGCGCTGGAACAGTTCGCGGCCGATCAGCATGCGGCGGATCTCCGAGGTGCCGGCGCCGATTTCATACAGCTTGGCGTCGCGCCACAAGCGGCCGGTCGGGTATTCATTGATGTAGCCGTTGCCGCCGAGGATCTGGATCGCCTGGCCGGTCAGCCACGTGGCCTTCTCGGCGGCGTACAGGATCGCGCCGGCCGCATCCTGGCGGGTGGTACGGCCCTGGTCGCAGGCGCGCGCCACGGCATACACATAGGCGCGGCAGGCACCCAGGCCCACGTACATGTCGGCGATCTTGGCCTGGATCAGCTGGAAGCTGCCGATCGGCTCACCGAACTGGTGGCGTTCGTGCACGTACGGCATCACCACGTCCATGGCTGCAGCCATCAGGCCCAGCGGGCCGCCGGACAGCACCACGCGCTCGTAGTCCAGGCCGGACATCAGCACGCGCACGCCGCCGCCGACCGCGCCCAGCACGTTTTCTTCGGGAATCTCGCAGTCCTGGAACACCAGTTCGCAGGTGGGCGAGGAGCGCATGCCCAGCTTGTCCAGCTTCTGCGCGGTGGAGAAACCCTTCATGCCCTTCTCGACCAGGAACGCGGTGATGCCCTTGGCGCCGGCTTCGACATCGGTCTTGGCGTACACCACCAGCACGTCGGCGTCGGGGCCGTTGGTGATCCACATCTTGTTGCCGTTGAGCACGTAGCGGTCGCCGCGCTTGTCCGCGCGCAGCTTCATCGACACCACGTCCGAACCTGCACCCGGTTCGCTCATCGCCAGCGCGCCGACCTTGGCGCCGCTGCACAGGTCCGGCAGGAAGCGCTGCTTCTGCGCTTCGGTGCCGTTCTTGCGCAGCTGGTTCACGCACAGGTTCGAGTGCGCGCCGTAGGACAGGGCGATGCCGCCGGAGGCGCGGGAGATTTCTTCCATCGCCACCACGTGGGCCAGGTAGCCCATGCCGGTGCCGCCGTATTCTTCTTCCACGGTCAGGCCCAGCAGGCCCTGTTCGCCCAACTTGGGCCATAGTGCCAACGGGAACTGGTTGGTTGCATCGGCCTCGGCCGCGAGCGGCGCGATCTCGGCAGCGGCAAAATGGGCCACGCTCTGGCGCAGCAGGTCGATATCTTCGCCGAGGTCGAAGTTCAGGGATGGCACGTGCATTGCGATGGCTCCACGAGGGAAGGTGGGGAATGGACGCACCCGGAAGGGGAAGCGGGCGGCCGTTCACAGCAGCGGCCCGCGCGGGCGATTGGACCCCAGCGTAGCGGGGTTCGGGCAAGAAGTGAATACAAATTCAAAAATTGAAACCAGACTCAGAACATGGCCTACAAACGCTCAGCATTGATGGAAGAACGCCTGGCCGGGGCCCGTGAACGGATCCTGCTGGCCACCCGCGAACTGGTCGCCACCGGCGGCTGGCGCAACGCGCCGGTAACCGCCGTGGCCACCCAGGCCGGGGTCTCCACCGGCCTGATCTACCGCCACTTCCCGTCCAAGGCCGAGCTGTTCGTGGAAGTGCTCAACGCTGCCGTGGCCCATGAGGTGGCGATCATGGAGCGCATCGCCAGTGCGCCGCAGCCGGCCAGCGTGCGCCTGCGCCAGGCCATCACCGCCTTCGTGCGCCGGGCCCTGGCCGGCCCGGGCCTGGCCCATGCCTTCATCGTCGAACCGGTGGACCCGGACGTGGAAGCCGAGCGCATGCGCGGCCGCCGTGCCTTCGGTGACGTGTTCCTGCGCCTGGTGGAAGAGGGCGTGGCGGCCGGTGAACTGCCGGCACAGGACGCGCACGCTGCCGCCGCCTGCCTGGTGGGTGCCTTCACCGAAGCGATGGTGGGCCCGACCGCACCCAGCCGCGAAGCGCACCGCGACGAGGACGCACTGGTCGAGGCCATCTGCAGTTTCTGCCTGCGGGCTGTTGGCGCAGGGTGATGCCGCCGTTGCGCGTGCCGGGCGGCTTCTACCGCGCTTCGCGCTCGCCGGGCGCGGTCCGGCGCCACTCGCACGCGGCAACGGCCGCATGCTGCGCCGCACCAGCCGTGATGCCTGTTGTCGTGCGCGGAGTGCGTTCTATACTCGGCCCATCACGCAGTCGCTCAGCCGTGGTCCAACGACTATCAGCCAGGGGTAACGAAGAGTGCGGAATTACGATCTGGAGTTCCTGAAACGCTTCTCCATGGTGATCGCGCTGTTGATGGCCATCACCCTCGGTCTGATCCTGCTGGCCGCGTTCATCCACACCCGGATTCCGCCCGAGGTGTCGCCCACCGCCGCCAAACGCACTGAACAGCGCATCTCGCCCACTGGCGCGGTATACGCCGGCAGCACCGGCGCCGCCGCGCAGGCCGCGGCCAAGGCCGCAGCGCTGGCCAAGGCCGCCTCGCAGGTGGCCTACGGCGGTACCAAGGACGGCAAGGTGATCTTCGACAACCTGTGCACCGCCTGCCATACCACCGGCGTGGGCATGGCGCCGACGCTGGACCACTCGCACTGGGACAAGCGCCTGGCGCAGGGCAAGGACACCCTCTACAAGCACGCCATCGAGGGCTACACCGGCCCCGACGGCGGCATCATGCCGCCCAAGGGCGGCAACCCGGCGCTCACCGAGGAGCAGATCCACGCCACCGTGGACTGGATGCTGGGCAATCTGAAATAGCGGACGCCGCCGCGTCCGCTGGTAGTGCCGGCCGCTGGCCGGCAGCCACGCATCGCATGAAGGTCATGAGGTTGCCGGCCAGCGGCCGGCACTACCCGGCTTTGCCCACCGAGGCCGGAACCCCGCTGCGCAGGCGGGGTTTCGCATTTCGGGGTTAGTCTGTGCGCCTCTTCCGTGGAGTCGTCTGTCGATGCGTCGCCGTTCCCTCGCCCTTGCCCTGTCCCTGCTGATGCCGGCATCCGCTTTCGCCCAGGCCCAGCCACAGGTTGCGCCGACCTCGGCGCCTGCGCCACGCAGCCCAGCCACCGTCACCCTGGCCGCCGCGCCGGCCGACTGGCGTGCACTGGATGGACAGCACGTGCGCATCGCCGCGCCGCTCACCCTGGCCGGCACCGATGGCCTGGAACGCTTCGGCCAGCTCACCGTCGCCTTCGATGGCCGCCTGTGGCAGCCGACCGAAGTGGCCGCGCCCGGCAGTGCCGGGATCGAACAGGTGATGGCCGACAACCAGCGCCGCCGCCTGCTGCTGGACGATGGCAGCGATGTGCGTGATCCGGCCAGCGTCGCCTACCTGCCGGGCAACCCGGTGCTGCGTACCGGCATGCAGCTGCGCAACGTGGAAGGCACCGTGCGCGTGGACGCGCAGGGCCGGCCCAGCCTGCAGGTGGATGGTGTACTGAAGCTGCCGGACCTGCAGCGCCCGGCCGTGCCGAGCGTACCCGGCCGCCTGCACATCGCTGCGTTCAACCTGGAGAATTTCTTCAATGGTGACGGCAAGGGCGGTGGGTTCCCGACCCTGCGCGGCGCGCGCACGCTGGACGAGCACAAGGCGCAGGTCGGCAAGCTGGTCGCCACCGTCAACGCGCTGGGCGCCGACATCGCCGCGCTGATGGAACTGGAGAACGACGGTTACGGCCCGCAGTCGGCCATCGCCGAACTGGTGGATGCGCTCAACGCCGGCCTCGCCGCAGACAAACAGTGGGCGTTCGTCGATGCCGGCCAAGGCCCCGGCAGCAATCCGATCCGCGTCGGCATCATCTACCGCAAGAGCGAATTCAAGCCGCTCGGCACGCCGCTGACCAAGCTCGACGGCCCCTTCGTCGAACACAGCCGTGCGCCGCTGGCACAGGCCTTCCAGGGCAAGGGCGCACCGTTCATGGTGGTCGCCAACCACTTCAAGTCCAAGGGCTGCCGTGATGCCAGTGGCGCCGACGCCGACCGCAATGACGGGCAGGGCTGCTGGAACGCCACCCGCGTGGAATCGGCCAGGCAGCTCAACACCTGGGTGCAGGCCGAAGCCGCGCGCCTGAAGGTGAAGGACGTGGTGCTGATGGGCGATTTCAACGCCTACGCCATGGAAGATCCGATCCGCACCCTGCACGACCTCGGCTGGCAGGATGCCTTCAAGGTGGCCAAGGTCGAACAGCCCTACAGCTACGTCTACAACGGCTACACCGGCCGCCTCGATCATGCGCTGCTCAGCCCGACCATGGCCAAGCGCCTCGCCGGCGCCGCCGAGTGGCACAGCAATGCCGACGAGCAGGACGCCAGCGGTTACCAGGGCCGCAACGTGCAGGGCCCGTGGCGCAGCTCCGACCACGACCCGCTGCTGCTGGGCTTCGACAAGTAAGCCCTCGCCGGGGTCAGAGCCCATCCCGCAGGAATGGGCTCTGACCCCGGGCATCACTTACCCCAGGCGATCAACCCGATCGCCAGTACCGCCAGCGCCAGTCCGGCCCGGTTCCAGCGCGTAGTCGCCTCGCCGAAGGCGAATACGCCAACCAGCGCACCCAGCACCACCACGCCGATGTTCATGCCGGCGAACACGGTGGCCGGGCTGTCCGGCATCGACTGGTGCGCATGCACATAGAAAAGAATGTTGCCGCCGTTGAGCAGGCCCAGCAGTGCACCCGCACCCAGGTTGCGCCAGGCCAGGCGGCTGCGCCCACTGAAATGCCGCCACAACTGCAGCGCCAGCATCAGCACGAAGGCCACGCTGAAACTGGCCAGCACCGCCGCCATCGACGGCGTGCCCGACAGCGCCACCTGCTTGAGCAGCACATCCACCACCGCGAAGCCGGCCCATACGCCCAGCAGCCAGCCCCAGCCGCCGGCGGAAGCGGCCACTGCCGGGCCGCGCGGACGCAGGCTGATGGCCACCATCGCCAGCAGGCCCAGGCCCAGCCCCACCAGCTTCCACGTACTGGCGCTCTGGCCAAAGAACAGGAACGCCGCCGCCAGCGACAGCAGCAGCGACAACCGCTGCGCCACATCACTGCGGACGATGCCGGCCACCGCCACCGCGCGGCCCAGCACCAGGAAGATCGAGGGCAGCACCACCGCCAGCGCCAGCAATGACAGCCACGGCGCATGCGGTCCGCGCAGTGCGTCCAGTGGCGGCTGCAGCACCACCGCCGTCATCGTCGCGGCGACCAGATAGTTCCAGGTCACCATCTGCGCAACGTCCAGCTGGCGACGGCCAGCCAGCTTCAACAACACCGAAACCAGCACACTGCAGATCACGGCCAGGGACAGGTAGAGCATGGGGCGGGCACAGGGCAGCGGCGGGGGACGCTATCATGGTGCCATGCACACGCCCTCGTTCCCCGTCGCCCCCGGCGAAACCGCCTGCATTGCACTGGAGGGCCCGGTTGGCCCGCTGGAAGTGCTCGTCGACCTGCCCAAGGCCGATGTGCCGGTGCAGCCGATCGTGGCCATCGTCTGCCATCCGCTGTCCACCGAAGGCGGCACCCTGCACAACAAGGTGGTCACCATGACCGCCACCACCCTGCGCGAGCTGGGCATTGCCACGGTGCGCTTCAACTTCCGCAGCGTCGGCGGCTCTGCCGGTGAATTCGACCATGGCGTGGGCGAGCAGGAGGACCTCAAGGCCGTCACCGCCTGGGTCCGCCAGCAGCGCCCGGACGACCGCCTGTGGCTGGCCGGTTTCAGCTTCGGCGCATTCGTTTCGCTGAAGGCTGCCGCCGAGCTGCAGCCCGAAGCGCTGATCTCGATCGCGCCGCCGGCGGGCCGTTGGGAATTCGATGGCATCGCGCCGCCGGCCCGCTGGCTGGTGATCCAGGGCGAGCAGGATGAAATCGTCGACCCGCAGGCCGTGTACCAGTGGCTGGACACCCTCGATGCCCCGCATGAACTGGTGCGCATGCCCGAAACCAGCCACTTCTTCCACCGCAAGCTGATCGACCTGCGCGGCGCGCTCACCCACGGCGTCAAGCATTGGCTGGGCACGGCGGCATGAGCGAGGCGGAACTGACCCCGACGCAGCGCTACGCGGCCGGGGTGGAACGCGGCGATTGGCAGAACGACCCGGCCCAGCATGCGGCCCTGGCCGAGCTGGACCGGATCCATCTGGCCCTGGTGGACAGCGCCGAGGACGGCTGGCTGGACCGCCTGTCCTCGTTCTGGAAGAAACCCGAGCCGGTCAAGGGCCTGTACTTCTGGGGCGGCGTCGGCCGCGGCAAGACCTTCCTGGTCGACCTGTTCTACGACGGCCTGCCGATCAAGCAGAAGTACCGCACCCACTTCCATCGGTTCATGCGCAGCGTGCATGAGCGCCTGCGCGAGCACCAGGGCCAGAGCGATCCGCTGGCGAAGATCGCCCAGGAATGGCGCAGCAACCTGCGCGTGCTGGTGCTGGACGAATTCTTCGTCACCGACATCGGCGATGCCATGCTGCTGGCGCGCCTGCTGGAGCGGATGTTCGCCGAGGGCGTGACCCTGGTCACCACCTCCAACACGGCGGTGGAAAACCTGTACCTCAACGGCCTGCAGCGCGAGAGCTTCATGCCGGCCATCGGCCTGCTGCAGCGCTACTGCGTGGAGCTGTACGCCGAGGGCACCGAGGATTACCGCATGCGCGCGCTGACCCGCTCGCCGGTGTACCGCGCGCCGCTGGCCGCCGACAGTGACACCTGGCTGGCCACGCGCTGGGGCGAACTGAGCGGCGGCCAACCGGCCAAGGCGGGCAACATCGAGATCGAGAGCCGCAAGATTCCGGTGCGTGCGCGTGGCAAGAGCATTGCCTGGTTCGACTTCGCCGCCCTGTGCGAAGGCCCGCGCGGGCCGTCGGACTACATCGAGATCGCGCACGAGTTCAACACCGTGCTGCTGGGGGGCATTCCGGCCTTCGATCGCCTGAACGAGGATGCCGCGCGCCGCTTCGTCAATCTGATCGACGAACTGTACGACCGCCACGTCAACCTGGTCTGCACCGCCAGCACCTCGCCGGTCGAGCTGTACACCGGTACCCGGCTGCAGGGTGCGTTCGAGCGTACGGCCTCGCGCCTGATCGAAATGCAGAGCGCCGAGTACCTGGGTACCCCGCACCGGGCGTGAAAACCGGGGCGGATGTCGCCGCTGGCCGGCATCCGCCTGATGCTTCCGCAGGTCATGGGCTGCCGGCCAGCGGCCGGCACTACCTGATGCTGCCCCGTCCACCGGCTGCCCACTGTCTGCCCACCACCTATCCACAGATTTGTCCCTCGCCTGCGTGGTCCTGTCATGTGAAGCTGTCATCGTTCCGCTGGTGGGGCGCTGATTGCCACCGCGATGACGTGTTTTGGGCTTGACTGCGCAGCCCGTTCCAGCAGGTCCAAAGCGTCCAAACCGGGCGCCGATGGCACGATCCTTGCGGCGCAAGGGATTGCCGAATTTCACTACATTTGGCGTTGACGGACCCAACTACCCCCACTATCTTGTGGCTGTCGGTTGTGGGGACCCCAAGCCGCCGGGTCCATGGAATGGATCGCCGGACACTCCGGTGATACGCCCTCCATGCCCGCAGCGGCACCGGTCAGCACTGCCAGCGGCAGCCACAGGCGCAGGGTCTCAATTCCTGCGACACCGGTCTGCCACCCTGGGCTGTCATGTCCCGGGCCGCGTCACCCGATGCTCCGAGCCACCATCCATCACGCCAAGAGGACACACGCCGTGACCACCGAGACCAGCGCCACCATCGAGAAGGAAAGCGAATTCCTGTTGACGTCGCCGCCGACGTCCAACGCGATGAGTGTGACCAAGCGCAATGGCACGACCGAGCTGGTGGATCTGAACAAGATCGTCCGCGCGGTGCAGCGTTCCTCCGAGGGCCTGCACGCCGTCGATCCGATGCGTGTGGCCACCCGCACCATTTCCGGCCTGTACAACGGCGCCACCACCCAGGAGCTGGACGAACTGTCCATCCGCACCGCGGCGCTGCTGATCGGCGAGGAACCCGAATACGGCCGCCTGGCCGCGCGCCTGCTGGCCAACTTCATCGCCAAGGAAGTGTCCAACCAGGAAATCCACGCGTTCTCGCAGTCGGTGGGTCGTGGCCACGAAGTGGGCCTGATCAACGACCGCCTGCTGAACTTCGTGCAGACCAACGCACGCAAGCTCAACGATGCCATCGACATCTCGCTGGACCTGAACTTCGATTACTTCGGCCTGCGTACCCTGTACGACCGCTACCTGCTGCGCCACCCGCACACCCGCAAGGTGATCGAGACCCCGCAGCAGTTCTTCCTGCGCATCGCCAGCGCGCTGAGCGAGGATGTGCCGGAAACCCTGGCGCTGTACAAGCGCATGGGCAACCTGGACTACCTGCCGTCCAGCCCGACCCTGTTCAACTCCGGCACCACCCACGAGCAGCTGTCCTCGTGCTTCCTGCTGGACTCGCCGCAGGATTCGCTGGAATCGATCTACTCCAAGTACGGCGACATCGCCCAGCTGTCGAAGTTCTCCGGCGGCATCGGCGTCAGCTACACCCGCGTGCGTTCGCGTGGCTCGCTCATCAAGTCGACCAACGGCCATTCCAACGGCATCGTGCCGTGGCTGAAGACCATGGATTCGTCGGTGGCTGCGGTGAACCAGGGTGGCAAGCGCAAGGGCGCGGCCTGTGTGTACCTGGAAACCTGGCACGCCGACATCGAGGACTTCCTTGAGCTGCGTGACAACACCGGCGACGAATCGCGCCGTGCGCACAACCTGAACCTGGCCAACTGGATCCCGGACCTGTTCATGAAGCGTGTCGAGTCGGACCAGGAATGGTCGCTGTTCGATCCGCGCGTGGTGCCCGAGTTCACCGACCTGTTCGGCGAAGCCTTCGAGGCCGCCTACCTGCAGGCCGAAGCGCAGGGCAAGGCCAACCGCACCATCTCCGCGCGCAAGCTGTACTCGCGGATGATGCGCACCCTGGCCGAGACCGGCAACGGCTGGATGACCTTCAAGGACAAGTGCAACCGCGCCAGCAACCAGACCCTGCGCGCCGGCAACGTGATCCACCTGTCCAACCTGTGCACCGAGATCCTGGAAGTCACCTCGGCTGAAGAAACCGCGGTGTGCAACCTGGGTTCGATCAACCTGGGCAACCACTTCGACGGCAACGGCGAGTTCGATTTCGACAAGCTGGCCGACACCGTGCGCCTGGCCGTGCGCCAGCTGGACCGCGTGATCGACCTGAACTTCTACCCGATCGAATCGGCGCGCCGCGGCAACCTGCGCTGGCGCCCGGTCGGCCTGGGCTGCATGGGCCTGCAGGACGTGTTCTTCCGCAAGCGCCTGCCGTTCGATAGCGCCGAAGCCCGCGCGCTGTCGAAGAAGATTGCCGAGACCATCTACTTCCACGCGCTGGAAACCTCGGTCGAACTGGCCCAGGAACGCGGCAAGCACCCGTCCTTCGCCGACACCCGTGCGGCCAGCGGCGAGCTGCAGTTCGATGCCTGGAACGTGGTGCCGGAAGATGCCGCGCGCTGGGATGCCCTGCGTGAACGCATCAAGGAACACGGCCTGCGCAACTCGCTGATGATCGCGATCGCCCCGACCGCCACCATCGCCTCCATCGCCGGCTGCTACGAGTGCGTGGAACCGCAGGTGTCCAACCTGTTCAAGCGCGAGACCCTGTCCGGTGACTTCCTGCAGGTGAACCGTTACCTGGTGAACGAGCTGAAGAAGCTGGGCCACTGGACCCCGGAAATGCGCGATGCGATCAAGCTGGCTGACGGTTCGATCCAGGCCATCACCCAGATTCCGGAAACGCTGCGCCACGTCTACCGCACCGCATGGGAACTGCCGATGCGTTCGCTGATCGACATGGCCGCCGATCGTGGTGCCTTCATCGACCAGTCCGCCTCGCTCAACCTGTTCATGGAAAGCCCGAGCATCGGCGCGATGTCCTCCATGTACATGTACGCCTGGAAGCAGGGCATCAAGACCACCTACTACCTGCGTTCGCGTCCGGCCACCAAGATCGCCAAGACCACCGTCAGCCACACGGCCAGCGTTGCGCCGGAAAAGGTGTTCAGCCCTGAGGAGGCCATCGCCTGCTCGCTGGAGAACCCGGAAGCCTGCGAAGCCTGCCAGTAACACCGCGCGGTGGATTAACGCGCGGTGGGTGCCGACCGTTGGTCGGCACTGCTGCCCGACTACGGAAATACCAAGGTAGCGCCGGGCCATGCCCGGCGTTTTGACCCGAGAAGACAAGGAAACACCCATGGCCGACAAGCCCAAGCAGATGCTGCTCGATCCCGGTTTTGAACTGACCCTGCGCCCGATGCGCTACCCGCAGTTCTATGACATGTACCGGAATGCGATCAAGAACACCTGGACGGTGGAAGAGATCAACTTCCAGATCGACATCAGCGACCTGCACAGCAAGATGTCGCCGGGCGAGCGCCACCTGATCCACCGCCTGGTCGCCTTCTTCGCCACCGGCGATTCGATCGTGTCCAACAACCTGGTGCTGAACCTGTACCAGCACTTGAACGCACCCGAAGCGCGCATGTACCTGTCGCGCCAGCTGTATGAAGAAGCGCTGCACGTGCAGTTCTACCTGACCCTGCTGGACAACTACCTGCCGGATCCTGACGAGCGCGTCAAAGCCTTCGCCGCGGTGGAGAACATCGACTCGATCAAGAAGAAGGCCGATTTCTGCTTCAAGTGGATCGATTCGATCCAGGACCTGAAGCGCATCGAGACCCGCGAAGAGCGTCGCCAGTTCCTGCTCAACCAGATCTGCTTCGCGGCGTGCATCGAAGGCCTGTTCTTCTTCGCCGCCTTCGCCTACGTGTACTACTTCCGTTCGCGCGGCCTGCTCAACGGCCTGGCTTCGGGCACCAACTGGGTGTTCCGCGACGAAAGCGCGCACATGGAGTTCGCCTTCGAGTGCGTGGACGTGATCCGCGAGGAAGAGCCGGACCTGTTCGACGACAAGATGAAGCAGGATGTCTATGACATGCTGGCCGAGGCCATCGAGTGCGAAGTGCAGTTCGCCGAGGACGTGCTGTCCGGTGGCGTGGCTGGCATTTCCACCCGTGACATGCGCCAGTACCTGCAGCACTGCGCCGACAACCATTTCCATCGCCTGGGCATGGAGCGCAAGTACAACGTGCGCAACCCGCTGAGCTTCATGGAACTGCAGGACGTGCAGGAACTGACCAACTTCTTCGAACGCCGCGCCTCGGCCTACCAGGTGGGCGTGAAGGGCGAAGTCGCCTTCGACATGAACTTCTGATCGATCCAATCAGGCCTGTCGCGAAAACCCCGGCCAACGCCGGGGTTTTTCGTTTTTACGGTAGCGCCGGGCCACGCCCGGCGAGCGCGCAGCGCGGAAGTTTTTTCATGGACGCATGCCGAAGCCCGAGCCGTTGCCACCGGGCGCGTGGATGATGGATTCACATGCCATTATCGCCAGCCTTGAAGACTGTGGATCGATTTACCGAGCCGACTTGCCACATCGGCGACTGAGTGCCCACGGCCAGTGACCTGCTTGACTCCGACGTCGTGCTAGATTCGCGAAAGTGGAACTCCCGCGAGAAGTACTTCATGGATGCATGGGTCGAGAAATGCGCCTCTTCATCAAAAGGTGGACTTCGGCGCCGCGCCTGGGTAGCAGGGTATCGCTGCCTCACAATCACTATTGCAGCGTTGGTACTGTCAGCGTGCTCGAGCGGCGCACCACCAGCCCTCTCGCATCATTTGAATCAAAGACAGTCCGTCAAATCAGGGAGTGAAACTGGTATTGAGCGATTCAATAGCGACATCGAGCGTTTGACCAGCGTGCGTTTTGATGATGTCGATGCATTGAATGAACAGCTTCACACGCACCTGGGAGAGCCGACTCGACAGGGCTTGAGGGACGAGCGGATCGCAGAACGCGGAAGGTTGGGTGACCTTGAGGTCCGGAACATCACGCTGAGAAGTCCTGCCGACGATCCTGCGCATGCGAACCTGATCTTTGAGGTCGTGCCACCGAGCATTGTGCTCAAGGAAATCATCTGGGAGGACTCCACCCTGTATCCACCTCACCCCGATGCGCCTGATTCCCGCCCTTACTGGTCCGTGCAGGTGAACAGTGCCACGGTCGTGCTCGGGCTCGCCTCTGACAACGTGACGCTGACCTACGTATCGATCAGGCAGCGCTGACCCCCTGTCATTGCGTTGCGGAGAGAGTTGGCACTTCCATCGACGACTCGCCGTCGCTGCATCGAGTTTCTTCTTCAACAGCTGAACTTGGTGATGCGGACCGTTCTCTCTACATGCAGATTAGGGCTGGTGTGGAACGCCTGGACGCCGAGCATGGGAAGCCGTGGGACGAGTCGAGCCAGCGGATGACCGCGAGCCTGTTGGTACTGGCGAAGGAGCAGGGGCTTTCGCGGGTTGACCATGTTGTGCTCAACAACCCGACAGAAAGCCTGGCTCGTGGGGACAGGGTCTTCATAGTGGAGGGGGCAGTGCAGACTTCATGGAGAAGCCTGTCATGTCCCCACAAGGTGTGAAGGTGGGGTAGGCGATGCCCGCTGTTCCCTTCCGCCAAGGCTGCAGGGGCGTAAGGTGAAAAAGGCGACGCTGTGCAGGGTCATCACCGCCGCCCATCCACCGCCATGCGCACGGCCAACCCGGCCAGCACCGTGCCCATGAACCACCGTTGCACCGCCTGCCAGGTGGGGCGCGCAGACAGGAACCCGGCGATGCTGCCGGCCATTATCGCGATCACCGCGTTCACGCTCACGCTGACCAGCAGCTGGGTGGAGCCCAGCACCAGCGACTGCATCAGCACGCTGCCCTCGCTGTCCGGGTGCAGGAACTGCGGCAGCAGGGACAGGTACATCACCGCGACCTTGGGGTTCAGCACGTTGGTCAGGAAACCCATCGCGAACAGCTTGCGTGGGCCGTCCACCGGCAGGTCACGCACCGCAAACGGCGAGCGGCCGCCGGGCTTCAGCGCCTGCCACGCCAGGTACAGCAGGTACAGCGCGCCGCCGATGCGCAGCGCATCGTAGGCGAACGGCACGGTCATCAGCAGCGCGGTGATGCCCAGCGCCGCGCACAGCATGTAGAACACGAAGCCCAGCGCCACCCCGCCCAGCGAGATCAGCCCGGCCATGCGGCCCTGGCAGATCGAGCGCGAGATCACGTAGATCATGTTCGGCCCGGGCGTCAGCACCATGGCCAGCGAGACAAGGGCGAAGGCCAGCAGGTCGGACGTGGCGGGCATGGTGGGTTCACGCAGTGGGGGGGGCCGAAGTGTAGCGCCGCCTGCACACCACCTGCCTTAAAATCCGTCTCACCCCACACCCGAACCGCCCCCATGACCCCCATCCCCGAGACCGTGCCGCCGACCGAAGTGCGCATGGCCGAAATCGTCTTTCCCAACCACACCAACCACATGGGCACCCTGTTCGGTGGCCAGGCCCTGGCATGGATGGACAAGGCCGCCTTCCTCGCCGCCGCCCGCTATTCGCGCCGCACCGTGGTGACCGCGCGCAGCGACCAGGTCGATTTCAAGCTGCCGATCCGCATCGGCCAGATGGTGGAAACGATCGGCCGCATCGTCGAGGTCGGCCGCAGCTCGATGAAGGTCGAGGTGGAGCTGATCGCCGAGGACCTGCACAGCGGCGAGCGCAAGCTGTGCACCCGTGGCCACTTCGTGATGATCGCCCTGGGCGACGATGGCCACCCGGTGACCGTGCCGCAGCTGCCCGGCGCGCCGGCGGCCTGAGCCGATGCTTGCGGGGGCGCCGGTGCGCCCCCATCTGGCTGCCATGACCCCGCCGCTCACCGACTTCATCGACCGCGCCCAGCGCCTGTTCGTGCTGACCGGCGCCGGCTGCAGCACCGCCTCGGGCATCCCCGATTACCGCGATGCCGATGGCCAGTGGAAGCGCACGCCGCCGGTGACCTACCAGGCCTTCATGGGCGAGGCCGCCACCCGCCAGCGCTACTGGGCGCGCAGCCTGCTGGGCTGGCCGCGCTTCGGCCAGGCCCGGCCCAACGGCACCCACCAGGCGCTGGCCGCACTGGAGGACAGCGGCAAGCTGCAGGTGCTGCTGACCCAGAACGTGGATGGCCTGCACCAGCGCGCGGGCAGCCAGAACGTGATCGACCTGCATGGCCGCCTGGACCTGGTGCGCTGCATGGGCTGCGAACGCCGCAGCGAGCGTGAGGCGTTCCAGCAGCGGCTGCTGCAGGCCAACCCCGGCTGGGAATTGCTGCAGGCCGGTATCGCGCCGGACGGCGACGCCGATCTGGAAACCGACTTCTCCGCATTTGCGGTGCCCGACTGCCCGCACTGCGGTGGCCTGCTGAAGCCGGACGTAGTGTTCTTCGGCGAAAACGTGCCGCGTGAACGTGTGGCTGCGGTGCATGAGCACCTGCAGCAGGCGGATGCAGTACTGGTGGTGGGTTCCTCGCTGATGGTCTATTCCGGCTTCCGCTTCGTGCAGGCCGCGGCCAAGGCGGGTCTGCCGGTGGCCGCGCTGAACCGTGGCCGCACCCGTGCCGACGACCTGCTGCAGTTCAAGGACGAGCGCGACTGCGCCGAGGCGCTGGCTGGGTTCGTCATCGGGTAGCGCCGGGCCATGCCCGGCGGAAACGGGCTGCCGCGCTGTGCGCTCGCCGGGCGTGGCCCGGCGCTACCCACAACGCGCCCCCACGAAACAGCGATCCACCCACACGGTTGATCTATCGGCCGCACAGCGGTGCAATACGCACCCCCTTTGGTACACCCCCCACTGCCGTGAGCCAGCTGTTTTCGCCGATCTCCTTCGGCCCCCTGACCCTGTCCAACCGCATCGTCGTCGCGCCGATGTGCCAGTACTCCGCCGAAGACGGCCGCGCCAGCGACTGGCATGCCATGCATCTGGGCAACCTGGCGCAGTCCGGCGCGGGCCTGTTGATCCTGGAGGCCACCGCGGTCGAAGCGCGCGGCCGCATCAGCTGGGCCGATCTGGGCCTGTGGGACGACGGCACCGAAGCGGCCCTGGCGCAGGTGCTGGCCAGCGTGCGCCGCTGGTCGCCGATGCCGCTGGGCGTGCAGCTGGGCCATGCGGGCCGCAAGGCTTCGGTGAATCGTCCCTGGGACGGCGGTGGCCAGCTGCCGGCCGATGATGCCCGCGGCTGGACGACCGTGGCCCCCTCGCCGCTGCCGTTCCATGCCGCCGATCCGGCACCGCAGGAACTGGACGAGGCCGGTATCGCCGAAGTCGTTGCCGCTTTCGCCGCCAGTGCGGTGCGCGCCGAGCGCCTGGGCTTCGAGCTGATCGAGATCCACGCCGCGCACGGTTATCTGCTGCATCAGTTCCTGTCGCCGCTGAGCAACCGCCGCACCGATGGCTACGGCGGCTCGCTGCCGAACCGCCTGCGGATGCTGGTGGAAGTGTTCGACGCGGTGCGTGCCGCAGTGTCGGACAAGGTCGCCGTAGGCGTGCGCATCTCCGCCAGCGACTGGGTCGAGGGAGGTTGGGACATCGTGCAGAGCGAGGCGCTGGCACAGGTGCTGGACGCGCGCGGCTGCAATTTCCTGCATGTGTCCAGCGGCGGCCTGCACGAGCGCCAGAAGATCAGTGTCGGCCCAGGCTACCAGGTGCCGTTCGCGGCGGCGATCAAGGCCAAGAAGGTGCGCATGCCGGTGATCGCGGTGGGCATGATCACCGAGCCGGAGCAGGCCGAATCAATCCTGCGCCACAACCAGGCCGATGCCATCGCACTGGCCCGCGGCATCCTGTACGACCCGCGCTGGCCGTGGCATGCCGCTGCTGCACTGGGCGACAGCGTGGTGCCGGCACCGCAGTACCTGCGCTGCGAACCGCGCGACGCACGCGGAGTGTTCAGCCCGCGCTGAGCACTACACCTGCCAGGCCGGCGGCAGGCCGGCCTGCAGGTGCTCGAACAGCGCGCGGATCTTGGCGGTGAAATCGCGGCGGTCGCTCACGCAGAAGTAGACGTCCATCGGTTCCGGCTGCCAGTCGGTGCCGCAACCGAACACGCACTGCAGGCGACCATCGCGCAGGTAGGGCTCGGCCACGAACGCCGCCAGCCGGGTGATGCCGGCACCGGCGGCGGCCAGCTCGGCCAGCGCGTCGATGTCATCGCAGACCATGCTCGGCGGCAGCGCTGCATCCACCCGCTCGCCGTCCTTCAGCAGGCCCCAGCGCAGTGGCCGGCCATCGGTGGGAAAGCGATGCAGCAGGCCGCGATGGGCGGCCAGCTGCGCCGGTTGCAGCGGCGTGCCGTGCGCCTGCAGGTACGCCGGCGAGGCGCAGAACACGAACGGGATGCGCGCCAGTGGACGTGCCACCAGCCCGTCCTCCAGCTGCGCGCCGATGCGGATGCTGGCATCCACCGCCTCGGCACCGTGCTGCACGGCGCGATCGGTCAGGCGCAGCTCCAGCTGCAGCTGCGGGTACCGCTGCTGCAATGAGGGCAGCAGCGGTGCCAGCACGTGCCGGCCGAACGCGCTGCTGCTGGCGATGCGCAGGGGCCCGGCCGGCTCCACGTCGCCGGCGGTCACCATCGCCTGCGCGCGCGCCAGGTCGGCTTCGATATGCCGCACCTGCGCCAGGTACACCGTGCCGGCTTCGCTCAGCGCCAGCTGACGCGTGCTGCGGTTCAGCAGGCGGACGCCCAGGTGGGCTTCCAGCCGGTTGATGTTCTGGCCCACGGCGGTGGCGCTGATGCCAAGGGTGCGCGCCGCAGCGGCAATGCTGCCGGTCTCTGCGGTGCGGGTGAAGCTGCGGATGAGCTGCAACAGGTTCATGACCGACCAGCTTGCCATGCGGAAGGCCAAGTATCGCTTGGGTCTGTCCCAAGCGCCGCTTTGCCCGCGAACCCCGGCGGCCGGTGGCATAGGAATTGTTGCAATGCAGGCGTTGCGAGACCGGACGCACAATCCTGCCGCAACGCCCCGCACTACGCTGACCACGGCACGTTCGCCGCATACAGGAGTTCATCATGCAGAACTGCACGCGCGTCTCTTTGTTTGCACTGGTGCTTGCCTACTCCGCTGCCGCTGCCGCTGCCGCCCAGACGGGCGATGGTGTGCGGGAATCAGTACGTGAGCAGGTGCTCGTCGCGCAGAAGAACGCGCAGATATCCAGCGCAGCGCGCCTGGACAGCTACCTCGCCGTGATCCCCGTGGATTCGCCGCTGACGCTCCTGTCCGTGGACGGGCTGGAGCAGTTCCTGACCTCGCTGTCATTCAACGAGAACGGCCTGGTTGGCTACTCGACAGAAGCCATCGCCAGCGAGCTGAGCTACAGTCAAGCCCATCGGCTGCTGTCGCTGTTCGGTGCCGAACGCACACTCCGGCTGATGCCAGGGTTGCGTGTCGAGAATGAGGTTGATCTCGATATCCACCGCTCGTATGTCCAATCCGGTGAGCTCGTGGAGGATCACATGGGATATCGATGTGTCGCCCGTGCCACGTGCAGAGAGTCCACAGAGTTCGTCTGCATGTCGGGTTGTTGAGCGCGCATGCTGCTCCTCGAATGGATGCTTGTTCTAGGAGCTGCGTCCAGTATCAGCCCTGTATCCATATGTAAGGCCGATACCTACACACAGCTGTTGAAGGCGGAGGCGACAACGCTGAATGCATCTGCACGTGATCGCATCGAGGCGCTGTCGCACATCTACGTTGCGGGTCGAAGGGCATCACGTGCGGTCGGCTGCAGAAACAAGGACCGCGTCATCGAGGACCAGTTCAAGGCTGCAGCGCTGTTCGCCAACTACGTACCGGATGCCGAACCACTGCGCAATGCGTTGGCACAGTACGGCCTGTTGGTCGAGCGCGGCACCGCCGGCGCTGAGCATCATCGCAGGCTGATAGGACTACATGTGGCAAGGGGAGATTTTGCCCAAGCAGAACGGTTGCGTCGCCAGTGGCTCAGCAATGTCCCGGCGTTTCCGCGGGTTTTTCCGGGCCGCTTCCCGCCCGGCCTGCCCGTGTACGCTGTCCAGGCTGACGGTTCCCTCGTTCGTGATTCGATACGGCTGAGCGGAGACCAGGTTGTTGCCATCGTTCATCCGCGTTGTGGCCACTCACGAAGAGCCCTGCAGAACATTGTCGCCCAACCTGCCTATCAGGGGCTCCGCGCTAAGCTGGTGTTGGTAGTGCCCAATGGCCCGCACTGGGCCGGCGATAGCATCGCCGAATGGAATGGACTTCATCCTGAGCTGCCGATGAGCGTGATGTACATGGACAAGAGGTGGGCGGCTTTTGACCGTCAGCAGACTCCGGTCTTTCACCTTGTTCGCGAGGGTCGGATCATTGAAACTGGAACCGGTTGGCGAGGTGCGGGGGAGGAAGTTTCTCCAATCATGCGCGCTCTGCGCCTTGCCTCTGACTGATGGTTGCATTTGACAGCATCGTGCACCACGGGAGTGGGCTGCCCTACACTCCGGCGATGCGCCCCGATTCCATCCTCACTCTCTCCTGTCCCGACCGTACCGGCATCGTCTACCGCGTGTCGGGCCTGTTGTTCGACCACGGCTGCAACATCCTCGACGCCCAGCAGTTCGGCGATGAGGAGAGCGGTCGCTTCTTCCTGCGCGTGCACTTCGACCGCGATGCGGGCCTGCCGCTGGACACCGTGCACGCCGCGATGGCCGCACTGGCCGCAGACTTCGGCATGGACTGGCAGCTGCATGATGGCCGCCGCCGGCCGCGCCTGCTGGTGCTGGTCAGCAAGCAGGGCCATTGCCTGAACGACCTGCTGTTCCGTGCCCACAGCGGCCAGTTGAAGGTGGACATCGCTGCGGTGGCCTCCAACCATGCCGACTTCGCAGCACTGGCAGCGTCCTACCAGGTGCCGTTCCACCACCTGCCGGTGAACGCCGACACGCGCGCGGCGCAGGAACAGCAGATCATCGATCTGGTCGAGCGCGAGCGCATCGACCTGGTGGTGCTGGCGCGCTACATGCAGATTCTCTCGCCCACGTTGTGCCGTGCGCTGGCGGGCAGGGCGATCAACATCCACCACAGCTTCCTGCCCAGCTTCAAGGGCGCGCAGCCGTACCACCAGGCGCACGCGCGCGGGGTCAAGATCATCGGCGCCACCGCGCACTACGTCACCGAAGACCTGGACGAAGGCCCGATCATCGAACAGGACGTGGCCCGCGTGGACCACGCGATGACCCCGCGCGAGCTGGTACGGCTGGGCAGCGATACCGAATCGCAGGTGTTGGCGCGGGCGGTACGCCGGCATGTGGAGCACCGCATCCTGCTCAACGGGCACCGCACG
The DNA here is from genome assembly GCF_040548715.1 of Stenotrophomonas sp. 2694. Taxonomy (NCBI): domain Bacteria; kingdom Pseudomonadati; phylum Pseudomonadota; class Gammaproteobacteria; order Lysobacterales; family Lysobacteraceae; genus Stenotrophomonas; species Stenotrophomonas sp. 2694. The sequence goes on along the minus strand of NZ_JBEPSG010000003.1, from coordinate 118,216 downwards.
GTGGTGTTCAGGTAACGCGGGCAGTGCCCGGGATGGAGCCCGGCAATTGCCCACGATGCGCCCGCTGCTGCTGCACTGGCCTGGGACAGGTGGAGCGCACGCCATCGATATGTTCCATCAGCCCTTTGGGATTGGATGACCACATCGGATCCAATACAAAATCGACCCCTTCACGCCGGGCGAGCTTCGCGGCGGGCACGAAGTCGGCATCGCCGGCCATCAGGATGATCTGGCGGACCTGGCGCTTGAGGGCGAGTGAGGAAATGTCGATGCCGATGCGCATGTCCACGCCTTTCTGTCGCACATCCGGTTGCAGCTCATCGGCTTGAAGATCGCCGAAGGTCCGCTTGCCCTTGAGCAGGTCGTCGAAGGTTCGCGATCCGGTCGTCCACGAACTGAAGTCCGTGAGGTGGCCAAGACGCAGGGCGACCTTCCGCTTCTGCTTCAGCGCCTCGTGCAGGCTGGATCTGAACAGTGCTTCGTCGGATCGCGAGTAGTCGATGCACAGCCCCGAAATCGGGTTGTGCACCCTCTTGCACAGCGGCGGGCAATCGTAGAAGAAGATGCGATAGAGATCGCGTCGCTCGCCACTTGCATGCTTCAGATGGGCGATGGCCCATCGGTGAGCGACCTCGGCGGCGCGTTGAGCGTTGTAGGCGTTGTGGGGCTCGATGCGGCGAAAGCGTTTGATGAAATAGCCGCCATCAATGAGAACTGCCGTCGGCATACCGTTGCCCTCCTGGCTTCGCCCAATGAAAAAGCCCTCGGTTCGGCCGTCCCGCGATCTGTTGGGGGGCGTACTTGGAGGGCTGGATGGGCTCGATTCTGCAGGGGGCGAATCAGGCGCACAAGCGGCAGAGGCGACACGCTGCCTACAGGATCGCGATCCTCGCCTTCGCCAGGGCTTCGCGCACCATGCCGTCATTGGCCTTGGTCACCGGCCGGGTCAGCTCCCACAGGAATTTCACCCGGAAACCCGACTTCACCGCGTCCTGCGCGCTCCACAGCACGCAGTAGTCGCGGGCCAGCCCGCACACGTGCACCTCGCGGATGCCGCGTTCGTGCAGCCAGCCGGCCAGCCCGGTGGCCGGGCGCGTGCCGTCCGGGCCGTGGTTCTCGCGGAAGGCACTGTAGGAATCCACCTGCTGGCGGCTGCCCTTGCGCAGGATCAGGTCGGCCACGGTCCAGTCCACGCCGGGGTGCAGGGCGGCGCCGGTGCTGCCCTGCACGCAGTGGTCCGGCCACAGGGTCTGCGGCTGTGCATGCAGCAGGATGGCTTCAAAAGGCAGATGGCCCGGGTGCTGGCTGGCGAACGAGGCGTGGTTGGCCGGGTGCCAGTCCTGGGTGGCCACCACGGTGCGGTAGCGGCGCTCGGCCAGCAGCGCGTTGATCGGTGCCACCAGCGCATCGCCCTGTTCGCAGGCGAGGGCGCCACCGGGCATGAAGTCCGGCTGCAGGTCGATCACCAGCAGGGCGACATCAGCGGGCAGGGCGGTCATGGCAGGTCCAGCACAACGGAAGATGGGCGGCCAGCGTGGCCGCCCATCGCGCGCACGTCAATCGCCGCTGGCGGTGTCGTTGTCCTGCCCGTAATACAGCAGGCCGATCCTGATGCGCTCGCGGCCGTTCTCGCGACGATGGCGGTTGGCATCGCGCAGCGAGTAGACGCAGCCACAGTACTCCTGCTGGTAGAACTGCTCGCGCTTGCTGATCTCGATCATGCGGCTGGCACCGCCGCCCTTGCGCCAGTTGTAGTCCCAGTACTGCAGGCCCTCGTAGCGCGAGGCGGCGCGCACACCACAGTCGTTGATCTGCGCCATGTTCTTCCAGCGCGAGATGCCCAGCGAGGAGCTGATGGTGTCGTAGCCGTGCTCGTGCGCGTACAGCGCGGTGCGCTCGAAGCGCATGTCGAAGCACATGGTGCAGCGGATGCCACGCTCGGGTTCGTTCTCCATGCCACGCGCACGGCTGAACCAGTTGTCGGTGTCGTAGTCGCAGTCGATGAAGGGGATGCCGTGCTGTTCGGCGAAGCGGATGTTCTCCTGCTTGCGCAGCTCGTACTCCTTCACCGGATGGATGTTGGGGTTGTAGAAGAAGATCGCGTAGTCGATCCCGGAGGCGGTGATCGCCTCCATCACTTCGCCCGAGCATGGCGCACAGCACGAGTGCAGCAACAGGCGCTGGCCGTTGTCGGGAAGGGTCAGGGTGGGGCGTTGGAGCTCGGTCATCGTCGGGTGCATCTGGGCGTGGGCAGCAGGTCTGGACGGAAACCGTGAACAGGACGCGCGCGGCCACATCGCCTGCACGCGCAGGACGACGACGGCCCCGGCAACCTCCCCGCGGAGATTCCAGGTCGAGTCAGGGGACGGTCGTGTCCCCCGGCCGGGGCCGGTATTCGGGCTGATGGACACGGGCCGGCTGGCCCACCTACTACCTGCCGCTTCCCAGGCGCGAGCCCAGTGCTGTTGGCAGGATTCGTTTCCATTCACCGCTGCGGGGCAGCTCCGGAATGGGCGCGCAAGGCGCCTTCACCGGATTCCCGTTTAAATCCCTGCCGCCATCGAAGCCACGGCAGGGATACCTTCGGCGTGCCCACGGTGGACGCGTTGGCGGCAATGGTCAAGGGCCGATGAAAACGCAGGGCTGTGGCGCGTTTCTCAGGCTGTGAGAGTGCCTCTTGCCATACTGGGCACCGACAGACGGGAGGTGGCTCGTGGCGGCGAAGTACTGCGATCTGGTCATGAAAGGCGGCATCACCAGCGGCATCGTGTATCCCAACGCGGTGCTCGCACTGGCCCGCGAATACCGTTTCAAGAGCATCGGCGGCACTTCGGCCGGTGCGATCGCCGCTGCCGTGGCCGCCGCTGCGGCATATGGCGACCGCCACCAGCAACGGGGCGAACAGCTGCCTGGCGACGCCGGCTATGGCGGCCTGTCGGCGGTGTCGGCGCAGCTGTCGCGGCGTGGATTCATCTACAGCCTGTTCCAGCCCGCCGCCGGCGCGCGCGCTGCGTATCGGTTGCTGGTGGTGCTGACCGGCAACGCCGGCTGGCCACGCAAGCTGCTGTGCCTGGCCATCGCGGTGTTCCAGATCGCGCCGCTGGAAGTGCTGGTGTCGTTGGCACTGCTGCTCGGCCTGGGCTGGTGGGGCGGTGGCTGGAGCGGCGTGGCGGCGACCCTGCTGCCGTCGCTGCTGTGTGCCTACGGCGCAGGCGTGGCCGCCGCTGCGCTAAGGGTGGCCCGGGTGGCGCGGCGCAACCTGCTGGGCCTGTGCAGCGGGCTTAGCCGGGATGCAGGCAAGCCGGCGCTGACCGAATGGCTGCATGAAAGCCTGCAGCAGCTGTCGGGCAAGCCGATGGATGCACCGCTGACCTTCGCCGATCTGCACGACGCGCCGCGCTATGCAGGCGAACCGGATAGCCCGCATGCGATCACCCTGCAGATGATCACCACCTGCGTATCGCACAACGAACCGCGCACGCTGCCGTTGGGCGGGGCGCAGTTCTGGTTCCTGCGCGAGGAGTTCGAGCAGCTGTTCCCGGCCAGTGTGGTGCAGTGGATGGTCGACCGCGCCGGTCCACCGCGCGAGGTTGAAGGCCGCAACTACTACCATCTGCCGCAGGGCGCGTCGCTGCCGGTACTGGTGGCCACGCGCATGAGCCTCAGCTTCCCGCTGCTGATCAGCGCGGTGCCGCTGCATGAGCCCTCGCGTCGCGAACGTCGCTGCGAGCCGACGTCGACGGCTGCAGGAGAGGCCGGACACAACGTGGCCGACAGCATGGAAGGGCTGACCAGCGCGGGCCAGGGCTGTGGTCCGGTGATCACCGCGTTCCGGGTGTGCTGGTTCTCCGACGGCGGCATCAGCAGCAACTTCCCGATCCACCTGTTCGATGCCGCACTGCCGCGCTGGCCGACCTTCGCCATCAACCTGGTCTATCCGCAACGTCCCGAGCCGGTGGTGCGCGAGAGCGACAGCCGCCAGGCGCTGGAACGCGCGGTGTTCCTGCCTACCGAGAACCGGCATGGATGGCAACGGCACTACCAGTCCATCGCCACGCCGCTGGCGGCCGGTGAGCTGGGCCGCTTCCTGTTCGCGGTGGTGGCCACCATGCAGAACTGGCGCGACCTGCTGCAGGCGCGTGCGCCGGGGTATCGCGACCGCATCGTGCATGTGAGCCTGCAGGGCGACGAGGGTGGCATGAACCTGGACATGCCACAGGAGGTGCTGACCCGCATCGCCGACAAGGGCAGCCTGGCCGGTGCACGCTTCTGTTCGTTCTCGTTCGAGAACCATTACTGGATCCGTTGGCGCAACCTGGCCTCGGCTTACCAGCGCTACACGCTGGAAATATCGCGCACCGACGATCCGGCGCAGCAGGTGCTGGCCTATCGCGGGGCCTATGCGATGGTGGCCACCGGCACGCCGCCACCGCCGTCGTACAAGCTGGGTTCGGAAGACAAGCGGCTGGCGTCGCAGCAGCTGTGGGGGCTGATGGTGGAACAGGGCCGCAGCTGGGATGACCTTGGCCCGGACCTCACCGACGGCTCGCCACGGCCGTTGCCACAGATGAAGGTGACGCCGATCTATTGATCGCGGTGTGCCGCTGCGCTCGCCGGGTATGGCGCGGCGCTACCGTTGGCTATCGCCACGCCTCGACCACTGCATCGCCGCGCAATGGCGCATACAACGGCAAGGCCAATTCCTGCTTCACCCATCCCGGGTTGAGCGCGCGCAATCCCGCCAGGTATTCGCGGGCCAATGCGGTTTCACCCTGCGACATCGCCAGCCGCGCCGCGCGTGCCCATGTCCGGTCCCAGCCATGTGCCAGCGCCAGCGAGGTGGCCAGCGACGCACGTGCGCCGGCCACCTCGCCCTGTTCCCACTGCTGCTCGGCGCGGATGATCGCTTCATTCGAAAGCCGCATGTCGTACAGCTCGCGCAGGCGCGCCACGGCACGCGGATCGGCATCCACGCGCAGGTCGGTGTCCTGCCAGTCGCCGCCAGGCGTGCGCACCAGCAATGCCGCTGACCATTGCCCGCTGCGTTGTCCACCCGCCGCTTGTCCCGCTTCCAGCGCTGCCAGCAGGCGCGCGGCAAGCGCACCGTGGGTGGTCGTAAACGCGCGTTGCATCGCCGCCAGCACGTCCGGCCCGGCCAGTCCGTTGCCTTGCACGCTCACCTTGCCCTCGCCAACGGCACCTGCCCAATCGGCCCGCTGCGCGGTCGCGCCGGTGTACTGCGCGTTGCCGCCTCGCGCACTGACCAGCCCGACCTGGCGCTCGGCGATGGTGGTGCCATCGAAGTCGCCATCCTCGTCCAGCAACTGCTTGAGCACCTGTGCCGGCGTGCGACCTTCGGCCAGCAGCGCCAGCCCCTTCGAGCCGTAGGTCGGGTTGGTTTCGAACTGGCTGGCGACCGCGCCGACCTTCGCCTGCGCCCACGGCACGCCGACACCGCCGACGGCGAGATTGTGCGTGGCGACAGCCACCCCGCAGTCGCCGGCTTCGTTGCAGGCGGCAATGGAAAAGGTCGCCCATGCCGGTGCAGCGACAGCAGCGAGCAGCAAGGCCAGGCAAGAACGCAACAGGCACATGGGGCATCTCCAGGGCAGGCAATGCAATGGGATGCAGCCTACGCGCGGAAGGTTTAGTAGATCCACGCCATGCGTGGATGAATCCCCATCGAAATCGAATATTTCGACAATTCGTCGAAGAGCATCCACGCATGGCGTGGATCTACCGTGTCGACCAAGGTCGACACCCACCAAAAGCAGGCCATGCCACCCCGCCATCCCACGGAATGCCCGCTGTTGCTTTTGCTGTTGCCTTGGATTGAAGCAGGTGCAGGGCGCAGCCCTGCCGAACCAACCCTACCGCCCCGGCAACTGGGTAAACGCGCGCTGCATGCAGTCCTCGCGCGGGCACACCCGGCAACCCGGCCCGATCGACACCGAATTGCCCGGGCTCTGCACGTCCAGCCCCAGCGAATACACCAGCCGATCCGCATGCTGCAGGTCACACCCCAGTGCCACCGCGAAGGTCTTGCGTGGCTGGCCGTGGCCGACCGGGCCGCTGCTGACCTGCCGTGCCAGCCAGAAATGGCGGCGGCCATCGGGCATGCGCGCGGTCTGGGTGAGGATGCGTCCGGGCTGGTTGAAGGCCTCGTAGACGATCCACAACGGGCACGAACCACCCACCTGCGAGAAGTGGAAATCGGTGGCCGAGTGGCGCTTGGACACATTGCCGGCGCGGTCCACGCGGATGAAGAAGAACGGCAGCCCCGGCGCACTGCGGCGTGCCAGCGTACTCAACCGATGGCAGACCGCCTCGAATCCCACGCCGAACTGATGCGCCAGCAGCTCGATGTCATAGCCACTGGCCTCGGCCGCGCGCAGGAAGCGCATGTACGGCATCACCAGCGCACCGGCGAAATAGTTGGACAGGCCGATACGCGCCTGTGCGATGCGGGCCTCGTCGGTGAAGCCGGTGCGCGCGATCACCGCATCGATCTGCGGCAGGTAGCCGCGCAGCGCCAGCTCGACCGCCATCTGGAACGCCTGCTGGCCCGGCTCCAGGTAGTCGGGCAGCCACAGCGTACGGCTGCCGGCATCGTACTGGCGCTTCTCGCGCCCGGCCTGCAGCGCGGCCACTTCCACCAGCACCCCATGGCGGTCGGCCAGCAGCTGGCGCAGCCGTGGTGCCACGTGCCCCGGCGCCAGCCCCCATTCGGCGAACAGCTGCTCGGCCAGTTCGTCCAGCTCGGGGATGTGGTTGTGCATGCGGTTGAAGAACTCGCGCACCTGGTCGCCGGCCGGCAACGTGCTGCCCGCGCCCGGCTCGCCCAACTGGAACTCCAGCGCGGCGGCATGCTCGCGCAGCGCCAGGTGGCGGCGATGCAGGTCCAGCAGCGCGCGGCTGACCTGCGGCAGGTTGCCGGCCAGCGCGCGCAGTTCGGTGGCGCTGACGTCGGCCAGGCCCAGATCGCGCAGGGTCTCGCCCAGCGACTCCTGCAGCGCGGCGGGCTCATCGTCGTCGAACAGGGTGGAAACATCGCCCAACACCTCGCCCAGCTTCTTCTGCACCGCGGGCGTCAGCGGACGCTTGTTGCGCTCGATCTGGTTCAGGTAGCTGGCCGACAGCCCCAGGGCGCGGGCAAGGTCGGCCTGGCTGTAGCCGCGCTGCTCGCGCAGGCGCAGCAGACGCAGGCCGAGCTGGCGCTGGGGGGCTGAATAATTCACAGGATTAACAGGAATCGTGGCGGGCATTGGCCAGATTAAGCGGATTCAGGCCGGAAATCGAGGCGTGGCCTGTGAATAATGCCAAGCATCTTTCGCACCCCGTGGATTGTCGTCATGACTGTTGCAGCGCCCCGTATCCGCATGCTGATCGATGGCCAGTTCGTTGAATCGGCCACCTCCCACTGGCAGGACGTGATCAACCCGGCCACCCAGGACGTGCTGGCCCAGGTGCCGTTCGCCACCACGGGTGAAGTCGATGCCGCCGTGGCTGCCGCCAAGGAAGCCTTCAAGACCTGGCGCAAGACCCCGATCGGTACCCGCGCGCGCATCTTCCTGAAGTACCAGCAGCTGATCCGCGAAAACATGAGCGAGCTGGCGCACATCCTCACCGCCGAACAGGGCAAGACCCTGCCGGATGCCGAAGGCGATGTGTTCCGCGGCCTGGAAGTGGTCGAGCACGCGGCCGCCATCGGCAACCTGCAGCTGGGCGAACTGGCCAACAACGTGGCCAACGGCGTGGACACCTACTCGATCATGCAGCCGCTGGGCGTGTGCGCAGGCATCACCCCGTTCAACTTCCCGGCGATGATTCCGCTGTGGATGTTCCCGATGGCCATTGCCACCGGCAACACCTTCATCCTCAAGCCGTCCGAGCAGGACCCGATGGTCACCATGCGCCTGGTCGAACTGGCGCTGGAAGCGGGCATTCCCAAGGGCGTGCTGAACGTGGTCCACGGTGGCGAGGAAGTGGTCAACGCCATCTGCGACCACCCGGACATCAAGGCGGTATCGTTCGTCGGTTCCACCCGCGTCGGTACCCACGTGTACAACCGCGCCTCGCTGGCCGGCAAGCGCGTGCAGTGCATGATGGGCGCAAAGAACCACGCCGTGGTGCTGCCGGACGCCAACAAGGAGCAGACCCTCAATGCGATGGTCGGCGCGGCCTTCGGTGCGGCGGGCCAGCGCTGCATGGCCGCCTCCACCCTGGTGCTGGTCGGTGAAGCGCGCGGTTGGGTGCAGGACCTGGTCGAAAAGGCCAAGACCCTGAAGGTCAGCGGTGGCACGGTCGCCGGCACCGACGTCGGCCCGGTCATTTCCTGCAGCGCCCGTGATCGCGTCGAAGGCCTGATCGCTTCGGGCGTGGAGCAGGGTGCCAAGCTGGTGCTGGATGGCCGCAAGCCGCAGGTCGATGGTTTCGAGAAGGGCAATTTCGTTGGCCCGACCATCTTTGCCGGTGTTACCACCGACATGCGCATCTACCAGGAAGAAATCTTCGGGCCGGTGCTGGTCATCCTCGAAGCGGAAACGCTGGATGAGGCCATCGCCATGGTCAACAGCAACCCGAACGGCAACGGCACCGCGCTGTTCACCCAGTCCGGCGCCGCAGCACGCCGGTTCCAGGAAGACATCGACGTCGGCCAGGTCGGCATCAACGTGCCGATCCCGGTGCCGGTGCCGCTGTTCTCGTTCACCGGTTCGCGTGCTTCCAAGCTGGGCGACCTGGGTCCGTACGGCAAGCAGGTGGTGCTGTTCTACACGCAGACCAAGACCGTCACCGCGCGCTGGTTCGACGACGAGACGCTGAGCCATGGCGTCAACACCACGATCAGCCTGAAGTAACCGCAGGGAGCAGCCATGAGCCACTCGATGACGACGGAACAGGAAGAAGCGCAGCAGGCGTACCGCGAAGCGGCGCGTGACTTCGCACAGGCCGAACTGGCGCCGCACGCCGCGCGATGGGATGCGGAGGGCATCTTTCCGCGCGAGGCGATCGCCAAGGCCGGTGAACTGGGCTTCTGCGGTCTGTACATGGACCCGGAAGTGGGCGGCAGCGGCCTGAGCCGACTGGACGCCGCCGTCGTCATCGAGGAGCTCGCCAACGTCGACCCGTCGACCGCGGCCTATATCAGCATCCACAACATGGCCTCGTGGATGGTCTCCAAGTGGGGCCAGCCGGCGCTGCGCGACGCGTGGGGCAATGACCTGTCTTCTGGCAGCAAACTGGCCTCGTACTGCTTGACCGAGCCGGGCGCCGGTTCGGACGCGGCCTCGCTGAAGACCACCGCCGTGCGCGATGGCGATTTCTACGTGTTGAATGGCTCCAAGGCCTTCATCTCCGGCGCCGGTGCCACCGAGCTGCTGGTGGTGATGGCACGTACCGGCGGTGCCGGTGCAGGCGGGGTCAGCGCGATCGCGGTGCCGGCCGACCTGCCGGGCATCAGCTATGGCCGCAAGGAAGAGAAGATGGGCTGGAACAGCCAGCCCACCCGCGGCATCACCTTCGAAAACGTCCGCGTACCGGTCAGCCACCTTCTGGGAGAGGAAGGCGGCGGCTTCAAGCTGGCGATGAAGGGGCTCGATGGTGGCCGCATCAATATCGCCGCGTGCTCGCTGGGTGCTGCGCAGGGCGCGCTGGATGCCGCACGCCGCTACATGGGCGAGCGCCGCCAGTTCGGCAAGGCGTTGTCCGAATTCCAGGCGCTGCAGTTCAAGCTGGCCGACATGGCCATCGAGCTGGTTGCCGCGCGGCAGATGGTGCATACCGCTGCGCGCAAGCTCGATGCCGGTGCCAGCGATGCCAACGTGTGGTGCGCGATGGCCAAGCGTTTCGCCACCGATGCCGGCTTCACCATCTGCAACGAAGCCCTGCAGATCCACGGGGGCTACGGCTACATCCGCGAATATCCGATCGAACGCCTGCTGCGCGACAGCCGCGTGCACCAGATCCTGGAAGGCACCAACGAGATCATGCGGGTGATCGTTGCCCGTCACCTGCTCAACACCGAAGAGGAACTGCGATGAAGGATTGGCGTACCCAGGAGCACGTGGGCCTGAAGGTCGAGGCCGATGGCCACACCGCCGTGGTCACCCTGAACAACCCGCCGGCGCATACCTGGACCGTGCACAGCCTGTCGGCGCTGCGCGACCTGGTGGGCGCACTCAATGCAGACCGCGACATCTACGCGCTGGTGATCACCGGTGATGGCGAGAAGTTCTTCTCCGCGGGGGCCGACCTCAACCAGTTCGCTTCCGGCGACAAGGCTGCCGCACGCGAAGCGGCACGCCGTTTCGGCGAAGCCTTCGAGGCGCTGTCCGCATTCCGTGGTGTATCGATCGCTGCGATCAACGGCTACGCCATGGGCGGCGGCCTGGAGTGCGCGCTGGCCTGCGACCTGCGCATCATCGAAGACCACGCCCAGGTTGCGCTGCCGGAGGCCACCGTCGGCCTGCTGCCGTGCGCCGGTGGCACCCAGAACCTGCCGCGCCTGGTCGGCGAGGGTTGGGCCAAGCGCATGATCCTGCTCGGCGATCGCATCAACGCCGAAACCGCCGTGCGGATTGGTCTTGCCGAAGAAAAGGTCGGCAAGGGCGAAGCCAAGGCGCTGGCACTGGAATGGGCGAAGAAGGCCGGCAAGCAGAGCCCGACCAGCATTGCCGCCTGCAAGACGTTGGTGCAGTCCACCCGCACCGGCACCCATGCGTCGGCGCTGGTGGCCGAGCGCGAGGCCTTCGTCGATCTGTTCGACACCGCCGACCAGGTCGAGGGCGTGAGTGCCTTCCTTGAAAAGCGCGCCGCGCAGTGGAAGAACGCATGACCACCGACACCGTTGCCGAGCAAGCACCGGTGCTGTTCGAAGAGCGCGTGGCCGGCAACGGCACGCGCATCGGCATCGCCACGCTCAACGCACCGCGCACGCTCAATGGCTTCTCGCTGCCGATGGCGCACCTGCTGCTGAAGCAGTTGAATGCCTGGGCCGACGACGACGGCATCGCCATGGTGGTGCTGCAGGGCGCCGGTGAGAAGGCGTTCTGCGCCGGCGGTGACCTGCACAGCCTGTACCAGAGCATGCGTGCCTACCGCGACGCCGGCCAAAACGATATCCGCAGGAATGACTACGCCGCCGAGTTCTTCGACGTCGAGTACCGCGTCGACTACCTGATCCATACCTACGCCAAGCCGATCCTGTGCTGGGGCCACGGCATCGTGATGGGCGGCGGCATCGGCCTGATGTCCGGCGCCAGCCACCGCGTGGTCAGCGAGCGTTCCAAGCTGGCCTTCCCGGAAATCACCGTGGGCCTGTTCCCTGACGTGGGTGGCAGCTGGCTGCTGCCGCGCGTGCCGGGCAACGGTGGCCTGTTCCTTGCCCTGACCGGTGCGCTGCTCAACCCGGGCGATGCGATCTATGCCGGCCTGGCCGACGTGCATGTGGCCGAGGAACGCCGCAGTGCGGTGTTCGACGCGCTGCTGCAGGTCGCGTGGTCGACCGATGCCGCACGCAACCACGAGCGCCTGTCACAGCTGCTGCTGTCGTTTGCCAGCGATGCGGCTACCGGCCCGCTGCTGGCCAATGCTACGCGGGTCGATGCGCTGTGTGCAGGCGATGACCTGGCCGCCATCGTCGAACGCATCAGTACCCTGCAGACCGATGATGCGTGGCTGCAGGCCGCACAGAAGACCCTTGCCGCCGGTGCACCGGGTTCGGCACGGCTGGCCTTCGAACTGCAGCGCCGCAGCGCCGGCCAGGATCTGGCCAGCGTGTACCGGCTGGAATACATCACCGCCCTGCATTGCGCTGCGCATGGTGATTTTGCTGAAGGCATCCGCGCGCTGCTGATCGACAAGGACCGCAATCCCTCGTGGAACCCGGCCACGCTGGCCGATGCCGACCGCGCATGGGCCGATACGTTCTTCGCTTCTCCCTGGGCCGATGCCGCGCATCCGCTGGCCGACCTGGGTACCCCTGTCGCTGAAAGGAGCCTTGCATGAGCCGCGTTGCATTCATTGGGTTGGGCAACATGGGTGGCCCGATGGCCGCCAATCTGGTCAAGAACGGCCACACCGTACGTGTGTTCGATCTGGTGCCTGCCGCGGTGCAGGCGGCGGTCGACGCGGGTGCCAGCGCAGCGGCATCGGCACGCGAGACCCTGGCCGAGGCCGAGGTGGTGATCTCGATGCTGCCGGCCAGCCGCCATGTTGAAGGCGTGTACCTGGGTGATGACGGCATCCTTGCCGCGATTCCCGCCGGTGCGCTGGTCATCGACTGCAGCACGATTGCCCCGGCCAGCGCGCGCAAGGTTTCCGAAGCGGCCGCCGCACGTGGCCTGCAGATGATCGACGCACCGGTGTCCGGTGGCACTGCCGGCGCACAGGCCGGCACGCTGACCTTCATCGTCGGTGGCGAAGAGGACGCGCTTGAACGCGCCCGCCCGGTGCTGCAGGCGATGGGCAAGAACATCTTCCATGTGGGCGCCAGTGGCGCCGGCCAGGTGGCCAAGCTGTGCAACAACATGGCGCTGGGCGTGATCATGGCTGTCACCGGCGAAGCCATCGCCCTGGGCGTGGCGCACGGGCTGGACCCGAAGGTGCTGTCGCAGATGATGGCGGTCAGCACCGGCCGCAGCTGGGCCACCGAAGTGTGCAACCCGTGGCCGGGCGTGCTGGAAAACGCGCCGGCGTCGCGCGGTTACAGCGGCGGCTTCGGCAGCGATCTGATGCTGAAGGACATGGGCTTGGCGGTGGAGGCGGCGATGAGCGTCGGCGCCTCGATCCCGCTGGGCGAAGTGGCCCGCAACCTGTACTCGATGAACCACCAGGCCGGCCGCGGCAAGCTGGATTTCTCCAGCGTCGTGCAGCTCATCACGAACGAAAAGTGACCTGGTAATGCCGGCCGCTGGCCGGCAGCCTCATGCCCCCTTGCGGGACAACGAAGGTGGGATGGGCGGATGCCCGGTTTCGACCGGCATCCGCCCATTTTTTTGCCCAGCCGCTTGGTAGTGCCGGCCGCTGGCCGGCATCACCGCATCAGGCAACGATCAGCGTCACGTCGATGTTGCCGCGGGTCGCGTTGGAGTATGGGCAGACGATGTGTGCCTTCTGCACCAGTTCTTCCACCTGCTCGCGCGGCACGCCCGGCACGTTGATGGTCAGCTCGGCTTCGATGCCGAAACCGGTTGGGATCTGGCCGATGCCGACCTTGCCGGTCACGGTGGTGTCGGCCGGCAGCGCGACCTTGGCTTGGCCGGCGACGAACTTCAGTGCGCCCAGGAAGCAGGCCGAATAGCCGGCAGCAAACAGCTGTTCCGGGTTGGTGCCCGGGCCGCCAGCGCCGCCCAGCTCGCGCGGGGTCGACAGCTGGATGTCCAGCACGTTGTCGGACGAGACGGAACGGCCTTCACGGCCGCCGGTGGAGGTGGCCTGGGCGGTGTACAGAACCTTTTCGATGGACATCGGGATGCTCCTGGTCAGTGGGTGGGTAGTGCGTTGGAGCTTACTTTGCCCGGATTCTGCACACCGTTGGTTGCAATAAATCCGAAAAATTTGATTGAACGTCCTGCCGGCCTAGATCGTCCATTCCCGGTCGGTGGTGAACATGATGGTCAGCCAGCGGTCCGGCGACGATTCGCCCAGCGCATCGCCGATCTCGTCACGCAGGTGATCCCACTCCAGCAGGGGCCGCGGCGGATCGTCCTCACGCACCACGAAGAACAGCTCGATCTGCTCGCCACGGCCCACTTGCGCCACGTAACTGCGGTGCTCGACGAAACCGTGCTTTGCAACAATCGCCCGCGCCACCGCATCCACATGCGCCTGCAGTTCGGGCGGGGTAACCAGCAGGATGCCGGCCAACGCGCGCCGCACCGTGCCCAATGGCGCGATCATCACCAGCACGCAGACGAAGGCGAGGATGGCCGGATCGATGTACGGCCCGACCCACGCCAGCGACGTGCCACGCACCAGCACGCCACCGAGGAAGGCCAGCAGATAGCAGGCCGACATGCTCGCGGCGATCACCCAGTTCTTCGCATCCAGTGCGATGAACTCCGAACCGATGCGCTGGTTCGCACGCAGCACGAACCAGGCCAGCGCGCTTTCAGCCACGATCGACAGTGCCGCGAAGATGATTGCGGGGCCAAGCGCGATCTGTCGCCCACCCGACATCAGCGCATCGACCGCATTGACCAGTGCGTACAACGCCGCACCGATCATCAGCGTGCCACTGACTCCCAGCACGATCGGTTCCAGATGCCAGAAGCCCATGGTGAAGCGCTGGTTCAAACGCGACTGCACTGCGTCGGTCTGGGTGGACAGCGCGATCAGCCGCGCGACCAGCAGCGACAGCCACGTCATCACCACGTCGATCAGGCCGTAGATGCCATCGAAGATGATCAGCGACGAATTGGCCAGCAGGCCGAATACCACTGCGGCGGCGGCCAGCAGCAGCGAGGCGGCGATGGACAGCCGCAGCACACCCTGCTCGGTGCGTGGATCGAGGAAACGTTCGGAACGGGAAGACATGCAGAAATCCGGCTGGGAAAGCGCCGCGGAAGCGGTGCCGCACCATTCTATCCAGACCACCGCTCGCCTCTGTGACTGCACCGGCGCAGGGCCCGGAAAAGTCACCAGACTGGTGACGGTTTACGGATTGACGGGTGCACACCTCAGGCGTATCTTTTCAACCACGATGACATACAAGCCTCTGGCGACCGCCGGGGGCTTTTTGCGTTTACGCCGCCCGTCGGCACCTTGTCATCGTATTTGCGGCCCTGCCAGTCCTGGTGGGGCCGTTTCTGTTTCCGCCCCGACCCTGCCCTTCTCGCACCGTCCTTGATGACAGCGTGCGGCGTAGCCGCGTGCGCAGGGTCGGGGCATCCAACATCCATCAACGAAGGAGGATTCGATGCCCCTGCTGACACTTGAGCAGTGCCGCATGCACTGCCGTATCGACGGCGACTACGACGACGCCATTCTGGACGACCTGCTGGCCGCGGCGACCGACGCGGCGTCGGCCTACCTGCGGCGGGCGCTGTTTGCCGACCAGGCGGCACTGGATCTGGCGCTGGACCAGTTGCCGCAGGACATGGCGGCGGCGGTGACCGGGCATGAAGCCGCGGTCGCCGCCGCCAATGCCGAGACCAACGCGGTCAAGGCCAAGGCCATGCGTGACGTCGCTGATCGTCGCCTGGCCGTGGCCACCGAACGCAGCGCACAGCTGCTGCAGGGCCTGCCGGCCAACGACAGCATCCGCGCTGCGGTGCGCCTGCTATTGGGCCATCTGTATGCGCATCGGGAAGCGGTGGTGATTTCCACGCACGCCTTGGATGTACCGGTCGGTGCTGCCGCCATCGCGATGGAGCTGCCGTTTGGCGTCGCCGCACTGCTCGATCCCTACCGACTGGCGGCGACCCCATGAACGCCGGTCACTTCAACCGTCGCATCCGCATCGAGCGCCAGGATGGGCGCGTCGATGCCTGGGGCCAACCTCTGGATGCGTGGGTGAGCGTTGCCGATCTGTGGGCGGCAATTCCTCTTGAACGTGCCGACACGGTGCAGCGGGTGAAGCTGGACAGCGGGCTGTCCGCAGCGATTCGCCGCCAGCGCTTCCAGGTGCGCCTGGCGCCGGCGCAGCGAGCCGGCATTGGCATCGGAATGCGCATCGTGCACGACGGCCACACGTTCGATATTACCGGTGTGGTGCCCGACCTTGGCACGCGACACACCGCCGTGCTGTTCACCGAACAGCTGGCTGCAACCGCCTGAGCGAGGACACTGCGATGAGTTACGAACCGAAGTTGCAGCAACTGCTTGGCGGAATGCTGCAGGGGCGCCTGTACCCGGATGTTCCACCGGACCGAGTCACCTATCCCTGCGCGGTCTACCAGCAGGTGGGTGGGCAGGCGCTGTGGTTCAACGAAGGGTCCATCCCCGACCAGAAGCACGCTCGCGTGCAGCTGACCGTCTGGGCAGACACCCGTGCCCAGGCCAACACCCTGATCCGTGACATCGAAGATCAGGTCTGCGCGGGTCTGCCGAAGTCTGAATCCTTTGGCGCCGCCATTGCCGTGCATGAACCGGCACTCAGGAAGTACGGCGCACGGCTCGATTTCGGGCTGTGGTACGCCAACCCGTAGTTCCACTGCTCCACGTACCACCTGAAGCCCGGCACGCGCCGGGCTTCGTCTTTTTCAATCCACATGAGGAAATGCAACATGGCACTCAAGCTTCCCAAGGGCACCCAGTTCGGCTTCGCACCGGTCGTCTCCACCGCCATCGCCACGAGCGCGATCTCCAAGGCTGCGCCGGCACTGGCCAGCGTCGCCGCCAACAGCGTCGACACCGGCGATGTGGTGGTCATCGAGCTGCCGGGTTGGCCGGCCCTGAACAACCGCGCTACCCGCGCCGGTGCCGAAGCCACCGGCAGCGTTGAACTGCTGGGCATCGATACCACCGACAACGTGCTGTTCCCCGCCACCAGCGGTGCCGGCGTGCTGCGCAAGGCCGGTGCCTTCGTCGACCTGGACCAGCAGGGCGACCCGACCACCGCAGGTGGCGAGCAGCAGTACTGGAGCGGCACCCTGCTGGAGGACCCGACCGGTCGCCAGGTGCAGATGCCGACCTTCAAGAACGCCAAGACCATCACCCTGCCGCTGTTCTACGATCCGAAGAAGCCGTGGTACTCGGCCCTGAAGAACGTCGACGCCAAGGGCGAACCGGTGATCCTGCGCGCCAAGCTGGTCGGTGGTGACGTGCTGTACTGGTACGGTTACCTGAGCTACAACGGCGACCCGACGATGGCCGCCAACACCCCGATGGGCACCACCGCGACGTTCACCGCGCTGGCCGACTCCATCCTGGTCGAGGGCGCCTGATGTTCCAGGTAAAGGCGCCAGAGAGCTTCAAGAGCACCCTGACCATCGTCGGTCACGGTCGCGAGCAGAAGCTCAACCTGACCTACCGGCACCTGCCGGTGGCCGACTATGCGCAGCTGCTGGAGCGGTTGGCCGAGGAGGAACTGAGCGTGGCACAGGCGATCCTGGACATCGTCGTCGACTGGGATGCCGACGTGGCCCTGGATACGGCAGGCGTGGAACTCGCCCTGCAGCAGCAGGCCGGCCTGGATGGCGCCATCATCGGTGGCTACACCCAGGCTCTGCAGGTCGCACGCAAGGGAAACTGATCGAGGCGGTGGGGGCCCTGTACTGGCAGGCCCCCACCGAGTCCGAGTTGCTTCAGCTCGGACTGAAGGCAAGGCATTTTCCGCCACCGCAGGTAACGCTGTGGCCGGAGTGCGTGCTTCCCATCGAGATCTTTTCGCGGGTCTCCACCCAGTGGCGCGTTGGCGCGGGTGGCCCGATCGGGCTGGACTACAACGTGGTCTACCAGGAGCTGCAGCGCGAGGTACTCATACCTGAAAAGTACGATGAAGTGATGGCGGGAATCCGCATCATCGAGCGTGCGGCCTTGCAGCACATGCAGCACTAGTTACAGACAGCCACTGGTTCATGCCGGTGATCCCTTCGCGGCCCCGCCATCTGGTGGGGCCGCCCTCATGCCAGGAGAATTTCATGAGCGATACAACGCTCAACGCTTCGGCTGCCGCAGTCGAGGTCAGTGCCATTCTGGACTCTGCCGCACAGGCGGCAAAGCGGAGCATGGCCGAGTTCAATGCGCTGACTCAGCTCCAGCAGCAGTATGTACAGAAGAGCACTGTGCTGCAGTCCGCGCTCAACGGCGTACTTCAAAGCAGCATCTCCCTCGCCGACACCATGGTGAGGAAGCTGGCCGGAACTCTCGCGGTGGTGCAAGCCGCGTTGGACCAAGCGCAGATCGCCGCTGAAGGCGGCAAGCGGGAAACCAGGATGCCAAGTGAAGTCGCCTCCGACGCAACTGCGCGCAATCTGGATCGATTGTCCGCCGATGGCGAGCATCGCAGTGGCTTCCTCGTAGATACACGGCTTTCGGCCAGGAGCAGATACCTGGCTGGAACCGCAACCGGGAAGGCCGGTGCTGAGAAGGGCAAGAAGGAAGAGGACTCGCGGAAGGTAAAGACAGGTAAGCAAGGCATCGAGAACGGATTCCTGGATGCCTTCGAGGCCTACACCGCAAAAGCGCAGGACGCCGCAACGACGACACAGAGTGTCTTCACCAAGGCATTCGATGCAGCAGGAACGGCGCTCTACAACTTCGTCGCTACCGGAAAATCGAATCACCATGAACTTACCAAGGCGTTGATCGCAGATCTGAAGAAGATCGCGATACAGCAAGCCATCGTATGGGGCGTCAAGATGCTCTTCGGCGGCAGCGTGGGTCCGGTGCAGAAGGAGTCGATACCAATTGCCGGTTTTGCCAAGGGCGGGGCGATCAGGTCCCCCAGCCTCTCCGCCTACTCCGGCGGTATCTACAACACCCCGCAGCTGTTCGCATTCGCCAAGGGCGCCGGCGTGTTCGGTGAAGCGGGGCCTGAAGCGATCATGCCGCTGCAGCGCGGGCCCGATGGCCGCCTGGGAGTGGCGGCACACGGTGCCGGCGGCGGTGGCGGGGTGGGTGTGAACATCCGCATCGACAACAACGGTGGCAAGGAAGTCACCAGCAACGAAAGCATGCTGCAGCAGTTCGGCAACGAGATCGGCCAGTTCGTGGAGCGCAAGTACCGTGACCTGCAGATGCGTGACATGAAGGCTGGCGGTGTCCTCAGCAGGAGTGCAGCACGATGACCGACACCTTTACCTGGGCAGCAACCAGCCAGAGCACTGGCACCACCACTGCCACCGTCAAGCGCGCGCGCTTCGGCGATGGATACGCACAGGCCGCGCCGGATGGGCTCAATGCCCGCCTGCGCAGCTACCAGCTGCAGTTCGTCGGTAATCGCAGCACGATCAACGAGATCGTTGCGTTCCTGGATGGCCATGTGGGCCAGAGCTTCTTCTGGCGGGGCCCGCTGGGCACCGGTCTGTATGGCTGCGACACCTATACCGACAGCCATCTGGGTGGATCGGTGTTCAGCATCACTGCGACGTTTGAACAGACGTATCAGCCGTAGGAACGGACATGGATCTTCAGCAGATCGACCTGGACACCCTCCAGCCCAACGGCAAGCGGGGCGAAACGCAGCGCCCCGCCTTCACCAAGATCAATCAGAACTTCCAGGAGATGGGGCGCACGCTGGAAGAAATCCCAGCCGCTATAGCGCATGCGGTCTCAGGCAGGAATCGTCTGGCCAATGGCAACTTCGATGTTTGGCAGCGCGGAGATAGCTTCACCGCCGTAGCTGGGTACACGGCAGACCGATTCATTGGCCAACAGGGAGGCATGACCGGAGCAGCCATCTTCAGGTCTCCCGTTGCGGCGGGCGATTCCAATTTTCCGCGAAGCCGCAACACGCTGGCTGCCAACTCAAGCGGCAACTCCGACGTGGCTGGCCACTACTTCCTGTTCGAGCAGCGCGTGGAAGGCGTCCATACGTTTGCCGCATCCGAAAGCACCTTCTCCTTCCTCGTCTACAACGCCGGTGCAGGCGGGCGGAAGATCGCAGTGGAATTCCTGCAGCGCTTTGGTACGGGCGGTAGCGCGACCGTGTCGGGCATCCATTCCGAGGTCTTTACGCTCCTGCAGGGATTGAACAGGATCAGCAAGACCGTCAGTTTGCCCCCCGTCTATGGCAAGACCATCGCCGGGGGCGACGATTCGGTGATCTGCGCAATATGGCTGTCGGCAGGTAGCAACTTCACAGCCCGCTCTGGCGGGCTTGGCGCCCAGAGCGGGCAGCTGTACTTCGGTGAGCTGCAATGGGAAGCCGGCGCACGTGCGACCAACTTTGAGTGGAGGCCAATCGCCTTGGAACTAGCACTCTGCCAGCGCTACTTCCAGAAGAGCTTCCCCGTTGCAGAGGTGCCGAACAGTAACAGCAACAGCGCCATGCACCGCACCGCAACGGCATTCAACAGCGGTACGTGCCGCGTCGTCGCAGAGCTCAAGTCGGTCATGCGGGACACACCCCGTGTAGCCTTCTATGCCAGCGGCGAAGGCGGAAATCTGGGTTCCCCCAGTAATTGGCGCTACTACGATGCTATGGGCGGCGCTTGGCGCGCGGCCACGTTGACCAACGTTGTCATGGCGACCAGCCAGGCCTTCATGGCCGACATCGGTGGCATGTCCGTTCCGGCTAGTGGCGGCGTACTGCTTGCCGGTCATTACACCGCTGACGCCGAACTCTGAAAGGTTCGATATCGCGGCCGAACCGGCCGCGTCACAACGTTCAAGGAGCCTGAAATGGCCAGAAAGACAATCGACCTCGATTCCATTCAACCAAATGGAAAGCGAGGTGAAACACAGCGCCCGGCATTCACCAAGATCAACGAAAATTTCGCAGAAGTCTACGACGCCCTGGCGGATGTGGCGAAGATACCTGAGACGGTAGGAAACGCGATCACTCAGCGCGTCCCCGGAAGGAATCTTCTCATCAACGGCGGCCTGCAGTTCTGGCAGCGTCGCACCTCCGGTCGTGTCGGCAGCGGGTCAGGTACGTTGGGGGCAGAGATCTTCTTTGCCGATCGCTTCACCAACTCGGCCCTGATCTGCAATCAGGATGTCCAGCGAGTGGCGTACGAAGGACAGATCGGTTATCCGGAGGACACCCGATCAATCCTGGTATGCACGGTATCGGGTGCCACCGCTAGTAGTGGCGCTTGGATGGGGCAGAAGATCGAGGGGGTGCGCAGCGCGAGCGGTAACATCACCATTTCTGTGTGGGCAAACAGCGATGCACCAGATCGCAAGGTCGGAGTGCGCGTCATCCAGAACTTCGGCACGGGTGGCTCGCCCGCGCGGGAAGTGGTGATTGAAGCGGGCGTGCTCACGCTGGGTACCTCGGCCACGCGACAGAGCATCACCATCACCTTACCGAGCACCAGAGGCAAGGTGCTCGGCAGTAATGGCAACGATCATCTCTATGTGGTGTTCGACCTGTGCGGCACGGGCCAGAAGGGCGAGTTGGTCGCGCAGAACGGCTCGTTCGGCTTCACCCAGTTCCAGGTCGAATCCGGGAGTGCAGCGACGAGCTTTGATTGGCGACCGCCCGGCGTTGAACTGGCACTGTGCCAGCGCTACTACGAGAAAAGCTACAACCTCGACATAGTGCCCAATACCGCGCACAACGAAGGGCGCGAGGCATTCTCGATCAACTTACCGGGAATGGCGCACTATCAGAGTGTGCGCTTCCATGCGGCCAAGCGCGCCCAACCTTACGTGATGATCATCTCGGCCGACAATATTCAGCAGGATGGACATATCGCGGAAGACAACATCTCCCGCGTTCCCTGCCTGGTCAACCACGCCTCGCCCTCAGGTTACGAAGTCAGCTGGACCAACAATCCAGGTCGCTGGGGTGGGTGGTGGCACTGGTGGGCCGACGCTGAGTTCTGATCACCAGCAGCTTCCAGATCGAATTCCAGGAACCCACAATGACGAGAAAGATCATCGACCTCGATTCCGTTCAACCGAACGGGATGCGGGGTGAGACGCAACGCCCGGCTTTCACCAAGATCAACGAGAACTTCGCCGAAGTGTATGGCGCACTGGATGACGTGAACGCAATCGGACAGCGCGTAGAGTCGCTGGAGGCTGCGCTCAGAAGCGCAGTCCCGGGCAGAAATCGCCTGATCAACGGCAACTTTGATTTCTGGCAGCGCGCCACCACCGGCACAACCCAGGGCGGTGAGATCTATGTGGCGGACCGTTGGACGGTGGCGGCCCTGGGCTGCACGCACACCGCCAATCGCGGTGCCAATCTGCCTGCCGGCGGTGCCGCACCCGAATCGCGTCGCTTCCTCAACAGCATTGTCTCCAACACGCGCACAAGCAGCAGCGCCTATATCGCACAGAAGGTCGAAGGCGCGGCCACGCTGTCTGACGGCGAGGTGACCGTCTCCGGCTTCGCCTATGGCCCAGTAGGCAAGCGAATCGGTATCCGCCTCATCCAGAACTTCGGTACTGGCGGCGCGCCGTCAGCTGCGGTCAGTGTGGAGCTGGGTACCGTCGCAGTCACTGCCGCGTCCTGGACCTACTTCCAGCTCAGTGCACGATTGCCATCGGTCAAAGGCAAGTCGCTGGGAAGCAATGCCGGCAGCGACTTCCTCTGGCTGGTGGTGGACCTGTGCGCTGATGCCTATGGTGGCGTTATCTCTGGCCAGAGCGGGGAATTCGGCATCTCCATGATGCAGCTGGAGCGCGGAACTCGGGCGACAGCGTTCGACCTTCGCCCACTGGCCCAGGAGCTGCAGCTCTGCCAACGCTATTACGAGAAGTCCTACGACGATGACGTCATTCCAGGGACTGCGACCAACAGCGGCCGCTATAGCTGGGGCTGTTCGGCCGCGACGGGAGCAACCACCTACGTGTCGGTGCCGTTCAAGACGCGCAAGCGAGTGACACCGGTGATTGTTGTCAGGCCCAACAACAATGTGGTCGAACCCGGCTACGTCAACCAGGACGACAGTAGCCGCACCCCTGCATCGGTTCCCACCATTGCGACGAATGTCTTCGAAGTTGCCTGGGGAAATGCGCCGGGGCGCTGGGGTGGCTGGTTCCACTGGACAGCGGATGCAGAGATCTACTGACTATCCCGGGCGTACCACGGCCTTTTCGATCCACGCGGAATGAGTCCGCCGATATGCAACATGACCGCAGGCTTTCACCACTGTGCCAAGGAAAGTAAATGGCTAGAAAGACAATCGACCTCGATACCATTCAAGCGAATGGTAAGCGAGGGGAAACGCAGCGCCCGGCGTTTACCAAGATCAACGACAACTTCGCCGACGTCTACGCAGGCCTGGAGGGCGTACAGACCGCCGTGGACGGCTTGGAAAGCCGAATGGCAGGCCGCAACCGCCTTATCAACGGTGACTTCCGGGTCTGGCAGAGGGGTACGGCGTTTTCCGCATCCACCGGTGCCCGTCCTACCGCCGATCGCTGGCTGGTGAACTCGCACGCGACCACTCTCTCTGCATCGCGCGACGACATTGCGGCAGGCGGTGGTGCGGCGGGAAGGCTGATCGCAGGTTCCCGTCACCTGCTGAAGCTCGTCGTCGAAAGTGTCGCCGGCGCCGACAGCATGGCACTCGTCCAGCAGCGCATCGAAGACGTGCGTACGTTCGCGGGAAAGCGGGTCACCGTCAGCTTCAAGGCGAGGGCCACGGTCGACAACTTCAAGGTGGGCCTGGAATTCCAGCAGTCGTTCGGCGCCGGCGGCTCAACGGCAAGCGACAGCATCGGCGGCGGCGTCACGCTCGATACGATGTGGCGCTGGCACCAGTTGACCGTGGATGTGCCTGGCATCGCAGGGCAGACCCTGGGCGCCGACAGCTATCTACAGCTCAGCCTGTGGCTGGACGCGGGCGCGAACTTCGCAGGTCGCGCGTTCGGGGCGGGACAGAAGAGTGGCGTGGTCTATCTGGCTGAAATGCAGGTCGAGGAGGGTGACACCGCGACCGATTTCGATCGCCGGCCCGAAGCGCTTGAACTGTTGCTGTGCCAGCGCTACTACGAAGCAGTTGATGTGAACCGGATCCTGGGAATCACCTACACCGCCAACGGCGATTCGCGCGCCTGCATCCCGTTCAAGGTACGCAAGCGCGTGGCGCCCAGGATCACCTCGCCCTCCACCGCGCTCAACCTGGTGGGCTTCGGCTCCGAAGGCAGTCTCATCAACTTCAACGGCGGCGATCCGGGCTGGCAGTCCACCGTGGACGCGGCCGTGTTGTCCTCGATGTCCAACAACATGCAGCAGTACGGAGCGGTCGTGGTGTGGTCGACCACCTCCCAGGTTCTGGTGCACGCAGACGCGGAGCTCTGAGCCATGAGCGCAATCACGACCGAAACCGGCCGCGTCAGCGGCTTCACCACCAATGCGTCACTGCGCCCCGGACACCGTGTGATCGTGCCCTGCGGTCAGCCGTCCCATCCCGTACCGCCTCATCCCGCCACCGCCCAGGAGCGCACCTCATGATCACCGCCGATGCCCAGCAACTCGAGCCGGGTGGCCGCATTACCGTCTTCGAACTGGACGCCAGCAGTTTCGGTGCCGACCAGCTGTTCTTCCACGCGCACCTGCAGAGCGGTGTGATCATCTGGCAGGGGCAGGAGTACGGCCCCTGGCCGATCGAAGCCAGCGGCTTTGAACGAACCAGCGACCAGCCGCCGAACCCGAAACTCCGGGTCAGCAACATCGATGGCCGCATCACCGCGATGTGCCTGCTGTTCGATGATCTGGTCGGCGCCCGTGTCATCCGTCGGCAGACGCTCGCCAAGTACCTGGATGCAGCCAACTTCGAAGAGGGAAATTCCAGCGCCGATCCGGCAGAGCACTTCCCCGACGAGGTCTGGTTCATCGAGCGCAAGGTCGGTGAGGACAAGCAGACGGTGGAGTTCGAACTGACCACGGCCATCGATCTCAACGGCGAACAGCTGCCCGGCCGGCAGATCATCGCCGGCATGTGTGGTTGGCTGGTACGCGGTGGCTACCGCGGCCCCTACTGCGGCTACAACGGTCCGGCGGTTGCCGATGGCGACGACGTGGCCACCGATGACCCCGCCCGCGACCAGTGCGGGGGCCGTGTGCGCAGCTGCAAGATGCGTTTCGGCCAGGACAAACCCTTGCCCTACGGCGGCTTCCCGGCCGCTGGCCTGCTTCGTTCCTGATCCCGCTCTCCGACTTTCCACTTCAAGGCCCGCTCGCGCGGGCTTTTTTCATGGGTGAAACATGCAACCAACAACCCTGCAGGCCATCCAGGCACATGCCGTGGCCGAGTACCCGCGCGAGTGCTGCGGGCTGATCGTGGCCATCGAAGGCCACGAGCACTATCTGCCGTGCCGCAACCTCGCGGGTACGCCCAGTGAACACTTCCGCCTGCCGGCCGAGGACTATGCCGTGGCCGAGGACAAGGGCGAGGTGCTGGCCCTGGTGCACAGCCATCCGGACGCAGCTGCCACACCGTCCGACGCGGATCGGGTGATGTGCGAGCACAGTGGCCTGACCTGGCACATTGTCAGCGTCGGTCAGGTGGATGGCGAGGCACCCGAATGCGGTGACCTGCAGACCATCCAGCCGAACGGCTATGTTGCGCCGCTGGTCGGCCGCCAGTTCACCCACGGCGTGCTGGACTGCTACAGCCTGGTGCGCGACTTCCACGCGCGCGAACTGGGCATTTCCTTGTCCGACTACACCCGCGACGACGACTGGTGGGACAAGGGCCAGGACCTGTACAGCCTTGAACGACTGCATGCGGAAGGCTTCGACCTGATCGAAGGCGAACCGCGGCGTGGCGACATGATCCTGATGCAGATCCGCTCGCCGGTGACCAATCACGCTGGCGTCTACCTGGGCGACGGGCAGATGCTGCATCACCTGCACGGTCGTCTTTCCGAGGCCGTGCCCTACGGCGGCATGTGGGCCGAGCGCACCCGTTGCATCGTCCGCCATCGCGAGGTGCGCCATGACTGACCGTCTTCGTACCATCCGCCTGTACGGCAAGCTGGGCGCGCGCTTCGGGCGCAAGTTCCGGCTGGCGGTGAACAGCCCGGCCGAGGCCGTGCATGCCCTATGCGTGATGCTGCCTGGCTTCCAGCAGTACCTGATGGGTGCAAAGGCCAAGGGCATGGAGTTTGCCGTGTTCAACGGCCGGCAGAACCTGTCGCGGGATCAGCTGCACGACCCGCCAGGGCAGGATGACATCCGCATCGCGCCGGTGATGGTGGGCAGCAAACGGGGAGGCGTACTGCAAACCATCATTGGCATCGTGCTGATCGTTGTGGGGAGCTACACATCTTGGGCTGGCGGAGCTGCACTGGTATCAACCGGCGTCAGCATGGTGGTTGGCGGGATCACCCAGATGCTCTCCCCCCAGCCAAAAGGCCTGGGGGCCAAAGACACACCCGAAAACGCCCCCAGCTACAGCATGAACGGCACCGTCAACACGCAGGCGCAAGGCAATCCTGTTCCGGTGGCCTACGGCGGCCATGACAAGAAAGGCATGTTCATCGGCTCGGCCGTGATCAGCGGCGGCATCCTGGCGGAGGACCAGTTTTGAACCAGATCATTCATTCCGCACAGCGTGAGCGCAGTGCACCCCTACCCACACTGGTGGGTGCAAAGAAGGGCGCCAGCAATGCACGCACGCCGGTGGAAACACCGGACAGCCTGCACTCGATGGCAGTGGCCCGCATCATCGACCTCGCCAGCGAAGGCGAGATCCGCGGCCTGGTCGCCGGCAAGCAGTCGATCTACCTGGACCAGGTACCGATCGAGAACCCGGACGGCACGCTGAACTTCTCCGGCGTGGACGTGCAGACGCGCTCAGGCACCCAGGACCAGGAGCACATCAGCGGCTTCCCCTCGATCGAGAATGAAGTCGGTGTCAACGTCGAACTGCGCAGCGATGCGCCCGTGGTACGCACCGTGTCCGGTGCCGATCTGTCGGCGGTGCGCATCCGCTTTGCGGTGCCCGCGCTGCAGAAGACCAACACCGAAAACGGTGATACCGAGGGCTATCGCATCATGTATGCGGTGGACCTGTCCACCGACGGCGGCCCGTTCAGCACCGTGCTGAACGACGCTTTCAGTGGCAAGACCACCAGCCAGTACGAACGCAGCCGCCGCATCGATCTTCCGGCAGGCAGCCAGTGGCAGGTGCGCATCCGACGGCTGACCCCGAACGCCAACAGCAGCACCATCGCCGATACCGTCAACGTGCTGTCGATGACCGAAATCATCGATGCCAAGCTGCGCTATCCCAACTGCGCGCTGGCGGCGGTGCAGGTCGATGCCAGCCAGTTCCAGAACATTCCCACGCGCTCGTATCAGCTGTGGGGGCGCATCGTACGCATTCCGTCCAACTATGACCCGCTCACCCGCGTCTACAGCGGTGTGTGGGATGGCACCTTCAAGAGCGGCTGGACCAACAATCCGGCGTGGGTCTTCTTCGACATCGTCACCAACGATCGCTTCGGCCTGGGTCATCGCATCCCGCTGGACTGGGTGGACAAGTGGCGCCTCTACCAGATCGCCCGCTACTGCGACGAACTGGTCAGCGATGGCCAGGGCGGCAGGGAGCCGCGATTCACCTGCAGCCTGTACCTGCAGACCCGCGCTGAGGCATACAGGGTGCTGCAGGACATCGCCACCATGTTCCGTGGCATCAGCTTCTATGCAGCCGGCCAGGTCATGGCTTCGGCCGACATGCCCAAGGACCCGCTGCTGACCTACAGCCAGGCCAATGTCATCGAGGGCCGCTTCCACTATGCGGGCAGCAGCCGCACGGCGCGGCACACCGTCGCTCTGGTGTCCTGGATCGATCCGGATGATTTCGGCCGGCAGAAGGTCGAAGTGGTGCAGCACCTGCCGGGGGTCGCCCGCTATGGCATCAACCAGACCGAAGTGACGGCGGTGGGTTGCCATTCGCGTTCGCAGGCGCAGCGCGTGGGCAACCACATCCTGCACACCGAGATGCTGGAAACCGAGACGATCAGCTTCTCGGTGGGGCTGGATGCCCTGGGTTGCATGCCCGGCGACATCATCCAGGTGGCCGACCCGAACCGCGCCGGTCGCCGCAACGCAGGGCGCATCCGCAGCGCGGGTGCGCGCACCTTGGTGCTGGACCAGCCGCCGGAGAAGATTGAAGCCGGTGATACCCTGCGTGCGACGCTGCCCAATGGGCATTCCGAAGCACGTACCGTGCAGTCGGTTGATGGCGAGACGGTCACCGTCACCGCGCCGTGGTCGGCAGTACCGGTCGCGCAGTCGGTCTGGGCACTGGAGTCGCCGGAGCTGGCGCTGCAGCAGTACCGCGTGCTGTCGATCAGTGAAGGCGAAGAACTGACCTACCAGATCACCGCGCTCAAGCATGTGCCGGGCAAGTACGCCGCCATCGACGATGGCACGCGCCTGGAGCAGCCGCCGATCAGCATCGTGCCACCCAGCGTGCAGCCGCCACCCGCGAACGTGCGGATGGCCTCGCATGTGGTCGTCGACCAGGGTATCGCCACTTCCGTACTCACCATCGAGTGGGACGCGGCGGACAAGGCGATTGCCTATGACGTGGAATGGCGTCGTGGTGATCTCAACTGGGTCCGTGCCGGCCGCGTGGGTGCGCAGAGCCTGGAAGTGCGCGGCATCTACGCCGGCCAGTACCTGGCCCGGGTTCGTGCGGTCAATGCGCTGGGTGCGGTGTCGCAGCCGATGGTCAGCGCGCTGACGACGATTGAGGGCAAGACCACGCCACCGCCAGCGCTGTCTTCGCTCACGGTCCGCAGTCGCGTTTTCGGCATCGAGCTGGACTGGCAGTTCCCTGTTGGTGCTACCGATACCGAGCGTACCGAGCTCTGGTACAGCACCAGTCCTGACCGTGCAGCGGCCATCAAACTCGGTGACTTTGCCTATCCGCAGTCACGGCACCAGATGAATGGCCTGGCAGCCGGCGCGCGCTTCTGGTTCTGGGGTCGCCTGGTTGATCGCAGCGGCAACATAGGTCCATGGCACCCGGTGGGCGCTGGCGTACTGGGAGAGTCCAGCAGCAACCAGGCGGACTATGACGCCTACTTCGCCGGTCGCATCAACGAAAGTGCACTTGGCCAGCAACTGCAGCAGAAGATCGAGCGCGTCAGCGAGGTGCTGCCGCTGGTCTGGGATGCGGATGCGACCTATACCGCGGGCCAGACCGTCATCCATGACGGCCGGATCTGGAGCTGGCAGGACACTGCAGCGGGCAACGAAACGCCGCCGGGCACGCATTGGAAGGATGTGGGCGATGCGATCGCCGATGCCGGTGCCATTGTCGGTCGGGTCGATCAGCTTGAGATGGATGTCACCGACGTCGACGGCAAGGTGGCTGCGCAGGGGCAGAAAGTCGATGGCCTGTTCGCCCAGGTCAGCGACCACAGCGCGGGCGAGGAGGACTACAACGTCGGTGAGAACGACGTTACCGCCGGCGCCATCACCGTCTACAGCGTGATGGCCGAAAAGGACGCGGCGCTGGCCAAGCGCGTGGACACGGTTGAAGCCTCCATCGATGGCGTACCTGGCAAGATCGAAGGCGTCAGCGCGGCCGTGCAGCAGGTCTCGCAGGCCGTGGTGAATCTGGATGGCAAGGTCAGCGCGACCTACACGGTCAA
The DNA here is from genome assembly GCF_040548715.1 of Stenotrophomonas sp. 2694. NCBI lineage: Bacteria > Pseudomonadati > Pseudomonadota > Gammaproteobacteria > Lysobacterales > Lysobacteraceae > Stenotrophomonas > Stenotrophomonas sp. 2694. The sequence continues at coordinate 89,038 of NZ_JBEPSG010000003.1, read as the reverse complement.
GGCGCAGATCAGCAGTGCAGGTCAGATCTACATGGCCGGCATGGGGCTGGGCGTGGAGCAGCAGCCCGATGGCAGTTACCAGAGCCAGATCCTGATGCAGGCCGATCGCTTCGCATTGTTCAACACCAACAGTGGCCAGGTCAGTGCGCCGTTCGTGGTACAGGGCGGGCAGACCTTCATCAATCAGGCATTGATCGGCACTGGCTGGATCCAGAACGCCATGATCGGCGATGTGATCCAGTCCAACGCTATGGGAGCTAATGGCCAGCCCCGATGGAGACTCGACAAGAACGGCACGTTGACGATGAATGGCCCCGAGAACGGCGGCCGCCTGACCATCAATGACAGTGTCATCCACGTTTACGACAGCAGCGGTCGCGTGCGCGTCCGCATGGGGATCTGGTAATGGCAACAGGAATGCAGATTTTCGGCCCGGATGGGCAGATGTGGTTCGACACCAACGATCGTGCCGGAAAGGTGATGGGCGATCTCCATGTAAGCAGTAGTGCCAGCACCTACGTCGGCATGGCCGGAATGGGGGAGCCGTTCGCCATTCTGCCAACGACCTTCTGGGACAACTGGCAAGATCAGAACGGCAACCAGTTCTCGGCGCCGAACATGGCCAGCATGAGCTTTAGGAGCCAGGGGGCCTACGGAGACTACCTGACCCTCAGTTTTACCTTCATGACCACAACCAGTCCCAATGCCTATCTTTTCTACGGGAGTTTCTGATGACCGTCGGTCTTGAGGTAACAAATGACAGCGGTGTTCCCGTTCTTGTCAATTCACACGCGATGGCTTTCTTTGCCGCTGGCAAAGGTGTTGAATCAATCGGTAGCAACACATCGCCGCTGGGCCAGAGTGGCTCTGTCACCCTGCCTAGGCAGAGCGTGCCGTACCTGGTATTCATCCGCTGCAATAACGGCTCCACGCGTATCGGTACCGGCACCGACGGATTCGGCTGGAACATGGCACAGGGGACGACCAGCTTCGAGTGGTGGGCTTGGGGGCGCGCAGCGCCCAGCACCAACGTCGGCATGCAGGTCTACAACGCCGATGGCTCTGTGCAGTGGGACATGAGCAGCCGTCCGCTGCGAATGGCAGGTCTGGTGGATATGACTGGGGCAAGACCTCCGGTGCCCAGCGAGATGTCCAACGAGAATATTCTGACAGGTGATCTGGTAAACGGGCCCGGCGATAATCTTGCCTACCTGCTGTCCGATATCGGCATGTGCCACGATGTCTACGCCATGCCGAGTGGCAATCCCACCATTCGCACCAACATGCGCTACATGGCCGCTATAAGCACGCCGACCGCATCGCAACTGCGCATCAACTTCTGCAGGCGGGCCGCCAATCGTCAGCGGTCCCTGAGCGGAGCGTCCTATCAGACCTTCGCCTCGCGTCTGCCGAGCTTTGTACTGGCAGCCTATACCTACTGATGTGCCTCAATCGACCCGGGCGGCCATTTGAGCCGCCCGGCCCCTTCCCGTAGACTGCGCCCCTTCCACGCTCCCCGACGACGCACTGCAGTGATCACGCCACCCTGACCCTTGCCACCCCTCGGCAGCCGGCCCAACCGGCTCAGGAACCCGCGTCTTTCCACTGCAGCGCCACGTGGCCTCGCCCGCGTGTGCGCGGAGTTTTCCCATGCAAACGTCTTATCCCCTGCGCCAGCAATGGCTCGGCAACCTCCGTGGTGATCTGCTGTCCGGTGCCGTCGTCGCGCTGGCGCTGATTCCCGAAGCCATCGCGTTCTCGTTGATCGCCGGCGTCGACCCCAAGGTCGGCCTGTATGCTGCTTTCTCCATTGCCGTCATCACCGCGATTGCAGGCGGCCGCCCCGGCATGATTTCTGCCGCCACCGGCGCGATGGCGCTGGTGATGGTCGACCTGGTCAAGGACCACGGCCTGCAGTACCTGTTTGCCGCCAGCATCCTGGCCGGCCTGCTGCAGGTGCTGGCCGGCGTGTTCAAGCTGGGCTCGCTGATGCGCTTCGTCTCGCGCTCGGTCATCACCGGCTTCGTCAACGCGTTGGCCATCCTGATCTTCCTGGCCCAGATGCCCGAGCTGATCGGCCGCGGCCCCACCGTGTATGTGCTGTGCGCCGCCGCGTTGGCGATCATCTACCTGCTGCCGCGCATCACCCGCGCAGTGCCTTCGCCGCTGGTGGCGATCATCGTGCTCACCGCCGTGGTCATCGGCTTCGGCATCGATGTACGCAGCGTGGGCGACATGGGCCAGCTGCCCGACAGCCTGCCGCACTTCCTCATCCCCGATGTGCCCTTCACCTGGGAAACGCTGCGCATCCTGCTGCCGGTGTCAGCCACGCTGGCGGTGGTCGGCCTGCTCGAATCGATGATGACCCTGCAGATTGTCGAGGACATCACCGAGACGCCCAGTGAGCGCAACCGCGAGTGCGTCGGCCAGGGCCTGGCCAACACGGTCACCGGTTTCCTCGGTGGCATGGCCGGCTGCGCGATGATCGGTCAGTCGGTGATCAACGTGACCTCCGGCGGTCGAGGCCGCCTGTCCTGCCTGGTGGCCGGCGTGCTGCTGCTGGTGCTGGTGGTATACGGCAGCGACCTGGTGCGGCAGATCCCGATGGCCGCACTGGTGGCGGTGATGATCATGGTCAGCATCGGCACCTTCAGCTGGCGCTCGCTGCGCGACCTGCGCACGCATCCGCGCAGCTCGTCGGCAGTGATGCTGCTGACCGTGGTGGTCACCGTGGCCACCCACGACCTGGCCAAGGGTGTGCTCAGCGGCGTGCTGTTGTCTGCCCTGTTCTTCGCCCGCAAGGTGGGCCGCATGCTCGACGTGCAACGCGAAGACGTTGCAGACATGGACATGCAGGTCTACCGCGTGCGCGGCCAACTATTCTTCGCCTCCGCCGGACAGCTGGGTGCGGCGTTCGACTACCAGCACGTGGCGCCGAAGGTACAGATCGACCTGCGGGAGGCCCACCTGTGGGACCTGACTGCCGTCGCCGCGCTGCAACGCGCGCAGGAAAAGCTGACCGCGCATGGCGCCGAAGTCAGTGTTGTCGGCCTCAACGCGGCCAGCCAGACGCTGATCGAACAGGTGGGGGGCAGAGGCAGCGCGCACTGATGGCCGCTTGCTGTTTTCGTCTGCAAGTTTTCTGATTGAGGCCTGCCTTCACCGGATGCACTGTGATTTCGTGTATTCGGCACAGATCGGAAAAGGACGAGAGATGATCGCAATACGCGTGTTTCCGGTACTTCTGTACTCCGCACTGGGTCTTGGCTTGACGGCGCTATCGCCCAGTGCGGTTGCGACCTCGCCCCGCATCGTTATCGAACATGTTTCCCACCACCGCGCAGGAACCGCTGAGGCGGCGGCGATCGCACGGTGGCTGGACAGCATCCCGGATGCGGATCGGCGGACGATGGAGCTGGGCACGATTACGGTGCAGCAGCGCCGGCCCCCCTCCGATGCCTGGGCCTCTGCCGCAGTGGCACCTCCCGTTCCGCTTCCGGCCTCGGGTGCTGCCGGTGAGAAGATCACCATCACCAATGAGCTTCCCGGTGGCTTCGTGGAAACCTGGACGTTCCAGTGGGTTGCGGGAGAGGGTGGGGGCGGTTGGAAGCAGACCGATTACGAAACGCACGCGCCGATCGTGCAGCCTGATCGGCCCAACGAGCTGTGACGGAGCGGTGGTGGCCGGTCGCAGCAGGCCACCACCGCTCCAAAGTTGGTCGCGTCAGGTTTCTGCGGTGCCGTCCGCGCAAGCTGAATTCAGTCAGCCATCTGAAACCGCCGCTGTCGTAGGATCTGCACCGTGATCGGGGCCGATGGACGGACCCTCCCGGCCGGCACCCGCTGGCCACAAGCAAGGGAGATGCAAGCAATGCAGGTAATGGATGCCCATGGGGGCAATGAACAGATCGCCTCCGGCCGTCGGTACTGGAAGGTGCTGGCCCTGTGCCTGGTGCTCACCGCGTGCCAGGCGCCTTCTACCCCGGCATCGGCCGAAGCGGCGGCCGCTCCGGTTCCGCTCGCCGCGGCAGCGCCGGCAGCGCCCCCCCATGCAGTGACCGGTGATTCCTCTCGGTACCCGGATGCGTCCTACACGGACGGTCGCCTGCGCCCGGCTTATGGCTGGTGCGTGGATGGCGTGGAGGATGCGGGCAAGCTGCAGGCCTGCGGCAAGGATGAACTGGCCTATCAGGAAGGGCGCCTGCAGGAGGGTGCCAGCAAGACTGTGACCGGGCTCGACGCTGCTGCGAAGCAGGCGTTCCTTGCCACCCAGGCGACCTGGCGCAGCGCTACCGACCGTCATTGCTCCGCTCCGACCAATGCCGGTGTGGATGACCTGCAGAAGGCACAGGAGTGCCGCCTGTTCCGCGTGGCCAACCGTGCCGACGCATTGATGGCGCAGAGCGGCCCGCCCGATACCTCCTACACCCAGGCAACGCTTCGCCCGGAATTCATCCGCTGTGTGCAGCAGGCCCGTGGCATGAACGACCATATCCAGGCCTGCGGCGATACCGAGCTGGCCTACCACCAGACGCAGCTGCAGGCCGAAGTGGCGCGCCTGATGAACGGCCCCGACAGTCCGGCCAAGGACCGCTGGATGGACGAACAGGCCACTTGGGCCGAGGACACCGACAAGCGCTGCAGCCCGGCTACAGAGAGCGTGGGCCAGGCGCTGGACGCGCAGTCGTGCCTCATCAACCGCTACGCCAACCGCGCGGTGGAACTGCAGGCGCGCGAGCGCCGTTGATGTCGGCTGAACCCTGAATTCAGTCAGGCACCGGCATTCTGCGCTGGCGTAGCATCCTCACCGTGATGGGGCCGATGGACGGCTCCTCTTTGCCGACCCACCCGGCGACTCACCAGGGAGAAGCAAGCAATGCAAGCCTTGAGCGCGCCTGCGCGCATTGATCGATCCGCCTTTGAAATCCGACGCGGAATTGCGCTGGTGCTGTGCCTGTTGCTGGGCGCCTGCCAGGCCCCTTCGGCCGACAGCGCCACGGTTGCCGCTGCCGCCAGCGCAGATGAGCCCACACCGGCAGCCACATCGACACCGGCCAGCGCGACGCCTGCAACTACAGCCGCCGATGCCGACGCGGATGCCGATGACTTTCCCGCGCCGCTGCCCGATGCCTCCTACACCCAGGCCAACCTGCGTCCTGCGTACACCCGTTGCGTGGACGCCAGCGAAGCGGTGACAGCACGCCTGCAGGCATGTGGCGACGAGGAGTTGAGTTACCAGGAAGACCGCCTGGCCGAGATCGTCGCCGGTGTCGTGGCAAGTCCCGACAGCAAGGCCAAGGATGACTGGATGGATGCGCAGGCTGCCTGGTGGTCGGACACCAATCGTCATTGCCGCTGGGATCCCAAAACCGATGGCCAGGGCCAGAGGCTGGACGCGCAGTCGTGCCGCATCAACCGCGTGGCCAACCGCGTTGACCAGCTGCAGGCCGCTGCACGCAGCAAGTGACCTCAATCCACCGCATTGCCAACTGAGAGGAGTCCTTCGACATGGATGTAGTGACCGATGCAAGGAAGGCGATGGAACACTGGCATCGCGGCCAGACCTCCGCCCGTTTTGAAACCGACAACCGTGGTCCAGGCTGGATTTCCTCGGGCAAGGGTGACCATGGCGGCGTGTCCTATGGCAGCTACCAGTTCGCCAGCGCCGTTGGCGGGGTGGACGAGTACCTGAAGTCGTCCCGCTATGCGGACCAGTTCCACGGCCTGAAGCCTGCGACGGAAGCCTTCAGCGAGCGCTGGAAAGCGGTGGCCGCACGCGACGAAAAGGGCTTCGCCCAGGAACAGCACGATTTCATCCAGCACCAGTATTACGACGTGCAGATGGATCGCCTGAAGAAGGTCGGCGTGGACCTGCAAGGTCGCGGCCCTGCCGTGCAGGACGCGCTGTGGAGCACGTCGGTGCAGTATCGCAACATGACCCGTGGTGTATTCCAGAATGGCCTGAAACAAGCCTATGGTGATGATTACAAGCTGTCCGAGCTGAGTGACGAGCAGATTGTCAGGGCCGTGCAGGATTACAAGCACGCCAACGTCCAGCGCCATTTCGAGAGCTCGCCCAAGCAGTGGGATTCGCTGCGCGAGCGCACGCTCAATGAAAAGTCCGAGCTGGTTGCGCTGGCGCGCTACGACAGGATCAACCACGACCCGCAGCCGTACCGGGGCAAGACCTACGAACAGGCGTTCGGCGAGCCGGCGCATCGTCAGTCCGCCGCGCGCCCGGCGCGTGCACCGATGGCCGACGGTGTGCTGGTGCAGGGCGAACGCGGCAATGAAGTGCTCGCGCTGCAGCAGAAGCTGGCGCAGGCCGGCTACACCGGTGTGGATGGCAAGGTGCTGAAGCCCGACGGCGATTTCGGCAGCGATACCTACCACGCGGTGCGTCAGTTCCAGAAGGCGCATGGGCTGGAAGAAGATGGCAAGGCGGGGCGTGACACGCTGTCTGCACTGAACGCCGGGGTTCGCCCACCCGCACAGACACCGGCACCGCCATCGGTACCCTCGCCGGAACGCCACGAGCCGAAGGCGCCCTCTACGGATGGTGCGCCGGTGGCGGCCGCCCCCGGTGGCGGCCGCATCACGGTGATCGAGCCCTACGGCAATGTCACCAGCAACCGCACGCTGGCCCACGGCATCAGTGGCGAAACGGCCTATCGCGAACTGAAGATCCATCATCCCAACACCAATGCCGAAGCCGTGCGCACCGGCGATGCTCGCAAGGCCGACCGCCAATCGGGCATGGTCGAAGGCGAGATGGAGAACATCCGCACACGTGAGGACAAGAATGACATTCCGCTGGTGCGCAAGGACCTGATCCTCACCGATCGCCTGGGTAGCCGCGATGTGATGATTCCGAACCCGGTGGCCGGCTACGCGCAGTTCAACAAGGACGCGACCAATTCGATCAGCCTCTACAGCCACCCGGCCGGCGATCCGCGCCGTGAGCTGGTAGGCCAGGTGCTGCACGGCGCCGCCGGCACGTCGCCCTACAAGAACGGTGACTTCGTCGAGTACGGCGCTCCGCTGATCCAGCAGTCGAACGCCGGCAGCAAACCGGTGCATGCGCATATCGAAGTGGAGCCGGCGCAGTTCCGCCGCTACCTCGGCGACATGCTCAACGACCGCATCACCCTCGGCGGCAAGGTACACGCGCAGGGGCCGGAAGCAGCGCAGGCCGCACGCGCCACGCAGCAGGCGCCGATGGCCGACGGCATGCTGGTGAAGGGCGAACGCGGCGATGAGGTCAAGGCGCTGCAGGGCAAGCTGGCCGCGTTGGGTTACACCGCCGCCGACGGCAAGGCGCTGGGCACCGATGGCATCTTCGGCAAGGACACGCTTGCAGCGGTCAAGCAGTTCCAGGCCAACAACGGCCTGGAGCAGGATGGCAAGGCCGGCCGCCAGACCCTGGCGCGCCTGGACGACCCGGCCGCAGTGAAGGCCGGCGCGCAGACCGCCGCCGCCCCGGCACGCACCGAACCGACCGTACCGGCAGCGCCCAGCATGCGCGATCCTTCGCATGCCGAGAATCCGCGCTTCAACCAGGCCCTGGAGAAACTACAGGAGCTGCAGCAGCAGCGCGTGCAGGCTGGCCTGTGCCCGCTGTTCGCCAATGCGCAGGAAACCGAACGCGCCGCCGGCCAGCTGGCCTACGAGAGCAAGGTCGCCGGCATGCGCCAGATCGACCATGTGGTCGCACGCCCGGATGGCAGCGGCTTGTTCGCCGTGCAGGGCAATGTCGGCGACCCGGCTGCGCAGCGCACCTTCGTCGACAGCCGACAGGCCGTGTCGCAGTCGGTCGAGGCCAGCACCCGCCAGACCGAGGAACTGGATGTCCAGTTCAACCAACGCGTGCAGGAACAGCAGCAGGAGCAGGTGCGCAACCGCGGCCTGTAAGCCTGCTGCACTGTGGCCGAAGGCTCCGGGCCCAACGACCCGGGGCCTTCTGTCGATTCATTCTGCAGGGTCGACCCGCCGGTACACCCCGAACTGGGTCCTGCGCTGGCCCATCGGGATGATCAGGGCCAGCAGGACCGCGCCTCCGTCCACCTGCTTCACCACCAGATCGTTTTCCACCGTGCAGGACAGTTCCACGCGCGACCAGACGCAGCCGGCGCCGGCCTCGCCCGGTTTGCACGATGACCACCGGTTGATGACCAGCTGTTCTCCTTCGGCGCTGTAGCTCTTGCTGGAAGCGCTGCCTGCAGCCTCGATGCCGGTGCCGTCGGCGGCATGGAAGCGGGCCACCAGCCGGCTCGCCTCCTGGCGGATCGTGACCTGGTGGATGTCCTTGTTGTAGACGCCAAAGAGCCTGGAAAGCGCGCCGATGGGCGCATTTTCCTGTCCGGCCGACAGGTAGGACGGCCGGTTGTCGAAGGTGGCGCCTTCGGTGAAGTCGCATCGTGGGCCGGGCTTGATCTCCGCAAGGCGCGTGTCGCGGACGCTGCTGCAACCACTGCCCAAGGCCAGTCCCGCCAGCAGGGTGAGGCAGGCGAGGCCAGAGCCCGCCAGCGAGGATGCAGTCGGTTTCATTGTGGCTTCCCTTCCAACAGATGCGGTGCAACAGGAACCCGCGTACCGAGTATCCCCACGCAAGGGCGGCAGCGGCAACCCGGCCTGCATCCCCGGCTGCCCGCCGCCATTCATCCGCCCGGTGTAAACTATTGATCTCACTGGCAATGCCAGTCTCCACGATCAACCGCCCGATGACGTCCGCCACCGCCCGTTACGCTGATTCCCTGCGCCTGTCCGTCGCTCCCATGATGGACTGGACCGACCGCCATTGCCGGGTGTTCCACCGCCTGCTGGCGCCGGGTGCGCGGCTGTACACCGAAATGGTGCACGCCAATGCGGTCATCCATGGCGATCGCCAGCGCCTGCTCGGTTTCGATGCCAGCGAACAGCCGCTGGCACTGCAGCTCGGTGGCAGCGATCCGGCGCTGCTGGCGCAGGCCGCGCGCATCGCCGCCGACTGGGGCTACGACGAGGTCAACCTCAACTGCGGCTGCCCGTCCGACCGCGTGCAGGCCGGGCGCTTTGGTGCCTGCCTGATGCGCGAGCCGGTGCTGGTGGCCGAATGCGTGTCGGCCATGGTCGAGGCAGTGGACATCCCGGTGACGGTGAAATGCCGCTTGGGCGTGGACGAAGACGACAACTACGAGGTATTCGCCAGTTTCGTCGATCGCCAGGTCGAGGCCGGCGCCGCGATGGTGGTGGTGCACGCCCGCAATGCCTGGCTGAAGGGTCTGTCGCCGAAGGAGAACCGCGAGGTTCCGCCGTTGAAGTACGACTGGGCCTACCGGCTGAAGCAGGAGCGCCCGGCATTGCCGGTGGTGCTCAATGGTGGCCTGGCCAGCATCGAGGCGGTGCAGGCGCAGGCCGCGCACGTCGATGGCGTCATGCTCGGTCGCGCGGCCTACCACGACCCCTACCTGCTGCATCAGCTGGAAGCGCTGCAGACCGGCGCGCCGCTGCGTCCGCGCGGTGAGCTCCTGCGCGCCCTGCGCCCGTACATCGAAGCCCGCCTGGGCGAGGGCCTGGCCCTCAAGCACATCACCCGCCACATCCTCGGCCTGTTCCACGGCCAGCCCGGCGGCCGCGCATTCCGCCAGGTGCTGAGCGAGGGTGCCCATCGCCCCGGTGCCGACTGGGCGCTGGTCGAGCAGGCGCTGGCAGTCACCGAACGCGAAGCCGACCGCGCCGCTGCGTGACGTCAGTCACATTCCTGACTTGACAAGGGCGGCCATTTCGTCCCGAATGTTCACTTAGCTGAACAACGGTCTGGAGCATCTGGAAAAGTTCAGACCGGATTCACTGCCCGAAACCAAGAATTTGCAAAAGATTTGTAAAACGCCGGGTTCCATTCCGGTGCCCGGATTTACGACTTTTGAACGAATCGCCGTGCTCGGCTAGGATCGCATCGATGTCTTCCGCTCCCTTCCACCGCTGTATTGCCCTGGCCACCTGCGTGGTCCTGGCGGCTGCCCCGCTGTCTTCGGCGCTGGCGCAGGACCCGCAGCGGGAACAGGGGCGCGCAGAAATGATGGAGCGTGGAGGCCGTGGCGCCAGCAACGAGCGCTCGCTGTCCGATGCCGTGCGCCGCGTGCAGCGCACCACCGGTGGCCACATCCTGGGCGCCGAGCGTGTGCCGTTCGATGGTCGTGACATCAACCGGGTCAAATACATGGACGACCGCGGTCGGGTCCGCTACATGGACGACCCCGCCCCGGCACGTTCACAGCCGCGCACGCCGCGGTCGGATATGTCATCACTACGCGGCGATAACCCCTGAACAGGGATAGTTGTCGCTATCAACCCGTACCCACAGGCCTCCGGGCCGCACCCAGCACACTAGGGAGAGTTCATGCGTATCCTTCTGGTCGAAGACGAAGCCCCGCTGCGTGAGACCCTGGCAGCCCGGCTCAAGCGCGAAGGTTTTGCCGTCGATGCAGCGCAGGACGGCGAAGAAGGCCTGTACATGGGCCGCGAAGTGCCGTTCGACGTCGGCATCATCGACCTTGGCCTGCCCAAGATGTCGGGCATGGAGCTGATCAAGGCCCTGCGCGACGAAGGCAAGAAGTTCCCGGTGCTGATCCTGACCGCGCGTTCGAGCTGGCAGGACAAGGTTGAGGGCCTGAAGCAGGGCGCCGACGATTACCTGGTCAAGCCGTTCCATGTGGAAGAGCTGTTGGCCCGCGTCAACGCGCTGCTGCGCCGCGCCGCCGGCTGGAGCAAGCCGACCCTGGAATGCGGTCCGGTTGCCTTGGATCTGGCAGCGCAGACCGTCAGCGTGGCCGGCAGCAATGTCGACCTCACCAGCTACGAGTACAAGGTGCTGGAGTACCTGATGATGCATGCCGGTGAACTGGTCTCCAAGGCCGACCTCACCGAGCACATCTACCAGCAGGACTTCGATCGTGACTCGAACGTGCTGGAAGTGTTCATCGGCCGCCTGCGCAAGAAGCTGGACCCGGATGGCGAACTGAAGCCGATCGAGACCGTACGCGGTCGTGGCTACCGCTTCGCGATTCCGCGTAACGAGGGCTGAGGCCTTCAACAGGCGATAAACGATGTCCGGCCGTCTGTGGTTCTTCCGACGCTGGCGGCCGCGCTCTCTGCAGGCGCGCCAGATGTTCGCCGCGTCAGTGGGTCTGGTCGCGTTCTTGGCCCTGGCCGGTTACGCGCTTGATGCCGCCTTCGCCGATACGGCGAAGGCGAACCTGCGCGAGCGCCTGAAGAACTATGCCACCGCCTATGCGGCCGGCATCGACTTCACCCGCGACCGCTCGCTGTACATCCGCGAGCAGCCGCCGGATCCGCGTTTCGACGTGCCCGGCAGCGGCCTGTACCTGCAGGTCGTCATGCCCGACGGCAAGGGCAATTCGATGTCCGCCGAAGGCCCGATGCTGCCCACCGTCGGCGGCGGCCTGCTGGCTCCGCGCCAGGAAGTGTTCGAAGGCCCGCTGCCGATGATCCAGATCGACGGCAGCCAGGGCTCGGTGTATCGCTATGGCCTGGGCCTGGTGTGGGATGCCGACGCCGACCCGGCCACCGAATTCCCGTACACCATCTACGTGATGGAAGACTCGCGCGCGCTGGGCGCGCAGCTGCGCGTGTTCCGCAGCCGGGTCTGGTTCTACCTGGGCGGCATCGGCCTGATCCTGCTGCTGCTGCAGACGGTCATCCTGCAGTGGAGCCTGCGCCCGTTGCGGCGGGTGATCACCGAACTGACCAAGGTCCAGCGCGGCGAGACCGAGCGCATGAGCGAACGCCACCCGCGCGAGCTGGAGCCGTTGACCGACAGCATCAATGCCTTCATCGAGGGCGAGCGTGAGAACCTGGAACGCCAGCGCAATACCCTGGCCGACCTGGCGCACAGCCTGAAGACGCCGATTGCGGTGCTGCGTACGCAGATGGACAGCGGCGCCGGCGATGGCGCCCTGCGCGAAGAGCTGGACGTGCAGCTGCAGCGCATGAACAACCTGGTGTCCTACCAGCTGGCACGCGCGGCCTCGTCGGGCCACAAGCTGTTCTCGGCACCGCTGCCGATCGAATCCAACGCCGAGGAGATCGTGCGCGGCCTGGAGAAGGTCTATGCGTCCAAGGGCGTGCTGTGCGAATTCGATATCGACCCGGCCGCGCGCTTCCACGGCGAACCGGGTGACCTGCAGGAGCTGCTGGGCAACCTGCTGGAGAACGCGTTCAAGTGGGCCAAGCGCCGCGTGCTGCTGACCGCGCAGCCGTTGCCGGCGCCGAATGCGCGTCGCGCCGGCCTGCTGCTGGCAGTGGATGACGATGGCCCGGGTATTGCTCCGGAGGACATCGGCAAGGTGCTGCAGCGTGGCGTGCGCGGCGATGAGCGCGTACAGGGCCACGGCATCGGCCTGTCGATCGTGCAGGACCTGATCAAGGACTACCGCGGCGAGCTGCAGGTGTCCCGTTCCAGCGAACTGGGCGGCGCCCGTTTCGAAGTGCGGCTGCCGCCGGGGCCGTAACGATCCGTTGCAACCCGATCCGGTCGACGTAGACCCTCGGGTAGCGCCGGGCCATGCCCGGCGGACGGATGAATCACCCGACCATTGCCGGCGGCTCACCATAGAACCGCCGCAGATGCGCAGCCACCTCCGGCAACGCTTCTGCCAGCAGGTCCGGCGCAGAGAAGTGGTACTCGCTGGCCACCGCGAAGAACTCTTCCGGCGCCTCGGCCGCATACGGATCGATCAGTGTTTCCACGCCGGCATCCACCTGCGCACAGAACGCGTCGTACGATCTCTGGAAGTCAGCTGCCCACTCGCGTTGCCACGCACGCGGCAACGGCGGCGTGCCGTCCATCGCACCGTCGAGCGCATCCAGCTTGTGCACCATTTCATGCACGGCCACGCAGTAACCCTCATGCGGTGCCGCCAGATCGGCCTGCACATCGGCCCACGAAAGAATCAGCGGACCGCTGTCCCACGATTCGCCGATCAGCTCGTCATCCCACTCGTGCAGTACGCCGGCGGCGTCCATATGGCTGCGATGCACGCGGAAGGCATCGGGGTAGACGATCAGCTGCGACCAGCCTTCCAGCCCCACCTCGCCGAACTCCAGCAGCGGCAGGCAGCACAGTGCGGCCAGCAGCACGCCATCGGCCGGCTGCAGCTGCAGTTCGCCGATCGGGGAGATGGTCTTCTCATGCAGGAAGCGCGTGGTCAGCGCGCGCAGGCGTGCATGCCGTTCGTCGTCCAGGCCGCGCAACCACGCTGCGCGGTGGCAGGCATCGTTCCAGTGTGCGTCTTCGATCGGTCGCGGCGCGGGCCGCAACCACTGCAGCAATGCCTTGATCAGCGGAACATACCCGGCAGGTAGCTGTGCCATTTCGGCGCACGGATGCGCTGCAGTACATCGTCGTCACCGCCACCGCCGCTGCTGGTCGCGGCGGCCGGACGTACCGGTGCCGGCTTGGCGGCCGTCGCTGTCGGCGCGTTGGTCGGTGTGCGCTGCGAGGCTGCATCGCTGGCCGAGTAGACGCAGGCGCCACGGTTGTCATCAAGCGCTGCTGTGGCAGATGCCGCGAAGGGCATCGTCAGCAGGATCAGGCAATGGGCATAACGGCGCATTGACGACATCCACGTTAAGGGAAGGTGAGTTCCCGATTCTAGCCCGAACCCGGCGCCAGATTGGAAGCCCGCCGGAACCGGGGCCGGCGGGCGCCGCTGGCGGGTTTCCCGCATAATTCCGTCCTGACCTTGTGGAAGCTGCCGTGGACGATCGCCAATTGCTGGCCAAACTCGCTGCCGGTCGCCTGTCCGGCGACGCCCTGGCCCGTGAGCTGGGCCAGACCCGGGCCGCCATTTGGAAGCGAATTCAAGGGCTTAGGGCCGCTGGCGTCGAGGTTGAAGGTCGCGCAGGCGAGGGCTACGGGCTGACCCGGCCGGTCGACCTGCTGGACGCCGGGGCCATCCGCGCCGGCCTGCCCAAGGAGGCCGCAGCACTGCTGCACGACCTGCAGGTGGCCTGGACGGTGGACTCCACCAACGCCGAATTGCTGCGCTGCAGCGCGCCCCAGCGCGGTGTCAGCGTCCTGTTGGCCGAGCGCCAGACTGGCGGCCGTGGCCGTCGAGGGCGCACCTGGGCGTCGCCGCTGGCCGCGCATGTGTATCTGTCGGTGCTGCGCCTGTTCGAGGGTGGCCTGGGCCGTTTGGCCGGGCTGAGTCTGGTCGCCGGCGTCGCCGTGGCCGAAGCCCTGCACGATCTGGGCTACACGCAGGCGCAGCTGAAGTGGCCGAACGACGTGCTGGTCGATGGCCGCAAGCTGGTGGGCCTGCTGGCCGAGGGTGGTGGCGAATACGCCGGCCCGGCGCGTGCAGTGATCGGCATCGGCATCAACGTGCACATGCCGCCGGCCTTCGCCGAACAGATCACCCAGCCGTGGGTGGACCTGGACACACTGGCCGGCGCATCGGTGGATCGCAACACGGTGGTGGCCGCGGTGCTGGCACGCCTGCTGCCGGCGCTGGAGGAATTCGACCGCGAAGGGCTGGCGCCGTTCCTGCCGCGTTACGCAGCGTTCGACATGCTGGCCGGGCGTGAAGTGCGCGTGCAGCTGGATGGCGAATGGCAGCACGGTACCGCGCTCGGCCTGGCTGACGATGGCGCGCTGCGCGTGCGCATCGATGGCCGCGAGCGCCTGCTGCATGCCGGCGAAGTCAGTGTGAGAAAAGCATGAGCGACTGGTTGTTCGATCTGGGCAATTCGCGCTTCAAGTTCGCGCCGTTGCAGGGTGACCGTGCCGGTGACGTGCAGGCCTGGGCGCATGGCGCCGAAGGCATGGCCGGGCAACCGCCGCACAGCCTGCCCAGTGGCGGCACCGCGTTTGTGGCCAGCGTCGCCGCGCCATCGCTGACCAGCGCGATGCTGGATCAGCTGCAGCGCCGCTTCGAGCACGTGCATGTGGTGCGCACCAGCGCCCAATGTGCGGGTGTACGCATTGCCTACGCCAAGCCGGAAAAATTCGGTGTCGACCGCTTCCTGGCGCTGCTGGCTGCCGCCAAGGCACAGCGGCCGGTGCTGGTGGTCGGTGTCGGCACCGCGTTGACCATCGACCTGCTTGATGCCAACGGCCAGCATCACGGTGGACGCATTTCCGCCTCGCCGACCACCATGCGCGAGGCGCTGCACGCGCGCGCGGTGCAGCTGCCGGCCAGCGGCGGTGACTACAGCGAATTCGCCAACGACACCGCCGATGCGCTGGCCTCCGGTTGCGATGGTGCCGCCGTGGCGCTGGTTGAACGCAGCGCCCGCCAGGCACAGGCGCTGTTGGGCGTCATGCCGTCGCTGCTGGTGCACGGCGGTGGCGCACCCGCGCTGATGCCGCTGCTGGACGGCGCCGACTACCACCCCTCGCTGGTGCTGGATGGCCTCGCCCGCTGGGCGGTGCACCAGCCCGCAGGCTAGTATCGGCGCATGCTGACCCGTGCCCTGATCGTCGTGCTGGCGATCCTCAATCTTGGTGTTGCCACCTGGTGGCTGTTGCGCGATGAACCCGCGCGCGCGCCGTTGCCACCGCCCCCGACCGGCGTGGCCGAGCTGCGCTGGTTGCCCGGTGGCACCGATGCGGCCGTGGCCGCGCAGGCCTCGGCAGCGGCACCCACTGAAGCACTGGTGGAGCGTGAGGCGGCGCCGGCTACCGCAGTGGCCGCTGTACCCACACCGGCAGCGGCGACACCTGCAGCACCCAGCAAGCCCGCCGAACCAGTGAAGGCGCCTGAGCCGATGGCCGCCGTCGCCAAGCCAGCGCCGGAACCGGTGGCTGAGAAACCCGCAGCCCCGGCCGTACCGCCGCGCTGCCTGGCGCTGGGCCCGTTCGCCGACCGCGCCGCTGCCAGCGCTGCGCAAAGCCGTGCGGGCAACCTGCTGGGCCAGGTGCGCCTGCGCGAGCAGCCCGCCGCCAGCGGCAGCGCCCGTTACCGCGTGCTGCTGCCCGCCGCCGCCAGCCGCGATGACGCGCAGGCCACGGTCAAGCGCATCGTCGCTGCCGGGCTGAGCGACTACTACATCATCAGCCAGGGCGACGAGACCAACGCCATTGCGCTGGGCCAGTACCGCAACCGCGAGGGCGCCGAACGGCGCATGGCCGCGGTGCAGGCCGCCGGCTTCCAGCCGCGCCTGGTGGCCAGTGGCGATGCCGGCCAATGGTGGCTGGAAGGGCAGCTGGCCACCGGCAGCGAACCGGCCCAGGCGCAGCAGCGCAGTGGCGCCGCGCAGCAACGGTCGCTGGAATGCACGCGACTGCGCTAGAATTCCCAAACCACGGCGCTGCCGTCGGCGTTTCACCCCGTGCCGCTTTAGCTCAGTTGGTAGAGCAACTGTCTTGTAAACAGTAGGTCATCCGTTCGATTCGGATAAGCGGCACCATCCACTGACTGCGATCAGTGCAAGCAATCCAGTGGCGTTCCCCACTTGATTTGCCATGGCCGCATGTGTCCATTATAGTGGACATGTGGCGAGAATTCAGACAACCACTGAGTTCAACAGTTGGCTCAACGGTCTGCGTGACAAGCAGGGCCGTCAGCGCATCGCTGTACGCATCACACGGCTGGCGCTGGGTAATCCCGGCAAGCACCGGGTGCTCGCCGGCGGTATCGCCGAACTGAAAATCGACTTCGGCCCGGGATACCGCATCTATTACACGCAGCGCGCGGGGATTACCTACATCCTGTTGTGCGGCGGCGACAAAGACAGCCAGTCACGCGACATCGAGCAGGCCCGCAAGCTCGCCAGTCTGCTTTGACCACGTGGCTGCAGCGTATACGCGACAGAAGATGAGGCAGACCGTCATGAACAACAAAGTACAGCTGCACGATTGGGACGCTGCTGAACACCTGCGCGATGAAGAAGACATCGCTTTTTTCATCGAAGCCGCGCTGGAAGAGGCTCCCGATGACTCGGCCTTCATCGCATCCGTACTGGGTATCGTGGCGAGAGCACGGAACATCTCAGATCTTGCACGCTCTACGGGAATCGCCCGCGAAACGCTCTACAAGATGCTGCGTGGAGAAGGAAACCCAACCATGGGCAACCTCAGCAAGCTGGCCAGATCGCTCGGGTTCCGTCTGAGCCTGGTACCGGTCGACAGCAACGGCAAGCCGATCAAGGCGAAGTCCAAAACCAAGCCAGGCAAGACCACTTCGAAGAAGGTGAAGAAGTTGGCGTGAGTTGGCAATGTTCGTGTGCGATCAACGCGTTCCCGGATCACCCGTCACCAGGTGTCGCCACGGAAACACATCCTTGGCGAAATGGCTGACATAGCCTCCCGTCGCGGCCTGGATGACCATGAACGACAACCGTGGGCGCATGGCCTGCAGCGTCTGCAGCTGCGCCACATCCAACGCGCTGTTGCGCAACCGGAAGGTATGCAGCGCATCGAAGGCATCGCTGGCGAACAAGCGCTCATAGGCCTCGAAAGGCGTGACCGCTTCAGCCACGCGCGCATCAGCCCAGACGAATTGCAGCTCCGTCGATTCGCAAAAATCCAGCAGGCCCAAGGCAGGCAGGTTGCGTGATCCGGCAAGGTTGTCGATGAAGCGCTGCGTATCTGAGCCACCGCCGATGCGCAGGCTGTGCAGGTGCGGCAGCGGCACCTCGAAGAACGCGGCGTCCGGTGCATTTGGCACCACCAGTTCGCTCAGATACGGTGCCTTGGAAACGAAGCGGGCGATCTCGCCGTCTTCTTCCATGATGGTGCCCGCGCGCTGCACCAGCGACATGTTGTGGTCGGCCGGCTCTGTGGGGGAGATCGACAACGCGCGCAGGCGCGGGAAACGCACATCGCTGTCCAGCAGCGCGGTGAACTCCCACTCACGCGTGCCATTGGCCCCCTCGTCCGGGCCGGTGAACGACAGCGACATGACTGCATCGCCCACGCGCTGGTCGGACAGGCAGGCCAACGTCCACGCGAATGGCTCTTCCCATGGGTTGCCGAAGAACTCCACGTGCAGGCCGCCGTACAACGGCGCCACGGTCACCCGTTCCTGCAGCGCTGCCCACAGCGGGCCGGCCGGGTCCTGGATATCCAGTTCATGCTCGGCGGCACTGTCCAGATTGAAGGCATGGATGCGTTGCTGCAGCGCCAGCAGCTGCTGCTGTGCGTGGCTGAAGGGTGGCGCTGTCATGTGTGCATACCGGACGTCCGTGTGATGCGCCCGATGATAGCGCTGGCCCGATGGCGGTGGTCTGCGGCCCGTGATCGGTTGCTTGATATTCCTCACGGTCGAGCAACTCCGGCAGCCCCCATACTGGTGCCCTCCGCTCACTCCTCACAAGGAAGCCGACCATGCGCCGCCACCGCTTGCCGTTGACCGTCGCGCTGCTCGCCAGCGCCTTCACAGCACCGGCGATGGCCGCCGTGCCGTTCTTCAATGCCAGCTGCCCCGGTGGGCTGGATGTCCATGCAGACGAGGGCGGGCCGGTCTACGTGCAGGGCCGCGAGACCACCCTCAAGCGCTTCAACGATCGCTATTTCGAAGCGCGCGATGCCAGCAGCGGCACCACGCTTTCAATCAGCACCGGTGACGACGGTACGCCGCAGGTCAGCTACACCGGACGCGGCGGTGCCAACGGCATCTGCCAGGTCAGCAACAACGGCACGCCGGCGGCTGCCGTGGAAGGTGGCAGGCACCACCGTGATCAGGATCGCGATGACGATGCAGCACTGCCACGCGAGGTGACCTGCGAATCCACCGACCAGCGCCAGGTGTCCTGTGACATGGACACGCGTGGCAATGTGGAGATCGTGCGCCAGCTCAGCCGTACCCGTTGCGAGCAGGGCAGCAACTGGGGCCTGTCGCGGCATTCGGTCTGGGTCAACGGCGGCTGCCGCGCGACGTTCCGCAACATGTCCAAGGCTGCAGCCAACGCGCCAGCGGGCGATACCGCGCTCGGTTCATGCAATGCAAGCAAAGGTGCACAGGGCACGCTGGTGACCCAGGTGCCGGTCGGCACCGATTACCAGGAACTGATCATCGATTATCCCGATGGCCGTTTCCTGTGCATGATGCGCAACGACGGCCGGGTGCAGAGCGTGACGCCACTGCGACGTCGCGGCGGGTGAGTCACAGGTGACAGCGCAGGACCTGCCATGCGATGGCAGGTCCTGTCCCTGCAGCGGCGCTACTGGATTTCGACGGGGTCATTGCCCCGTTTGAACTGGTAGCCGGTCATCTCCCAGCCGCCGCCATGGCCGCTGGAGGGTTCCACCCAGCGGAATTCCCACGACTGGTACGTGCCATCCGGCAAGGTGTTCTCGACCTTGTACTGTTCGCCTGGGTAGCCGCTGTCAGGCAGCTTTCCAGGAGGAGAAGGATCGGACATTCGGGCGACTGCCCCTGAAGAAAAGGCACTACGCTCGACATGGACCGTGCCAGCACCCAGAGGTGCGAATGACGGGCGGACGTGCCTGCCCACCCACGTCAAAACATCGCGGGCTTCAGGTTGGTGCAGTGCAAGTACATCGTTGGTTACCGCGTATGTCACGCGCTGAGGTGCGGCCCAAGCACTGGTGGATGCCAAGCATGCAACGCCAACGGACAACAACAGAGTGCGGTGGATCAGCTGTTTCATGGAAAGTTCCTTCGAAGACCGAGGGTGATGGGACTGGCACTTCGCCGTTGGCGCGTGCGGGACCACTGTTCTGTCCTCACCAGACCATGGATAGAGCCGATACCGACCTGCGTGTGAAGCCTGTCCCGGGAAAGGGGATTCCTGACGCTACGCTTGGCTGAAAGCCGACCTCCGTCATCGGGGCCGCCTGGATGGGTGATCGACGGGCCGCCCTGCTGCACCGCCGCGAGTGGTGTCACATGCGTCTGGCTAGACTGTGCTTCTTTTTCGTTCGCAGGAGGCACCCATGGCCCATCATTCCGCCGTTACCCTGATCGGCGTCCCCACCGACATCGGGGCGGGCCATCGCGGCGCCCGGCTGGGGCCGGAAGCCCTGCGCGTGGCGGGCCTGCCTGAAGCACTGGAAGCGCGTGGCGTGGACGTGCGCGACCTCGGCAACCTGGACGGCCCGCGCAACCCGTGGACCGCGCCGGTGCAGGGCTATCGCCACCTGGACGAGGTGGTGGCGTGGAACCACGCGCTGATGGAAGCCAGCTACGCCGAACTGCAGGCGGGCCGCATGCCGATCATGCTCGGCGGCGACCACTGCCTGGGCATCGGTTCGATCACTGCCGTCGCGCGCTGGTGCCGCGAGCAGGGCAAGGACCTGCGCGTGCTGTGGCTGGATGCGCATTCGGATTTCAACACCAGTGAGGTGACCCCGTCGGGCAACATCCACGGTATGCCGGTGGCCTGCCTGTGCGGCCTCGGCCCGGATGCGCTGACCAGGCTGGGCGGCACTTCGCCGGCGATCCAGCCTTCACAGGTGCACCAGATCGGCATCCGTTCGGTGGACCCGGAAGAAAAGCGCCTGATCAAGACCCACAAGGTCGATGTCTACGACATGCGTTACATCGACGAGAACGGCATGAAGCGTACCGTGGAAGCGGCGCTGGCCGGCATCGACGAGAACACCCACCTGCACGTCAGCTTCGACGTCGATTTCCTCGACCCGAGTATTGCCCCGGGCGTGGGCACCACCGTCCCGGGCGGGGTGAACTACCGCGAAGCGCAGCTGGTGATGGAGATGATCGCCGACAGTGGCCGCATGGGCTCGCTGGATATCGTCGAACTCAATCCGCTGCTGGACAACCACAACAGCACCGCCGAACTGGCCGTGGACCTGGTCGAAAGCCTGTTCGGGAAATCGACCCTGATGCGCGACTGAGAGGATCCAGCCTGAACGGTTGGACGAACCGTTCACGCGCGCTCCACGCCCCTGCCGCCAGATTGCACCTCACGCGGCAGTGTTGGCTTCGAGCCAGCCTGCCGCCCCGATCAATACAACCGAACCCCGTGATTGAGCGGTGTAGCGGCAAACCCAAGGAGAAGCCCATGAAGCGCGTAGTTGCCCTGATGCTGTTGTCGATGTTCTCGGTGGCCCTGCTGGCCGGTTGCAACACCGTTGCCGGTGCCGGCAAGGACGTGCAGAAGGCTGGTGAGAAGGTTGAGGATGCCGCCAAGGGCAACTGAGCCTGAGGTGGTGCGCACTACGGAAAAGGCCGGGATCTTCCCGGCCTTTTTCATGCGCGCTTGCTGCGTGTGGACGCCGCGTGTCGACCGGTAGTGAACCATTCAAGCAGGTGAGCAGCGCTTTCATGGCCGGTTGACCGTGCTTCAACGTGCACTGCGCGATGCTGCAGCCACGGTAACAACGCCGTTGCATTCCAAGGAAGCCTCAGCAATGAACAAAGACATCATTTCCGGCAAGTGGTCCCAGCTCAAGGGCAAGGCCCAGGCGAAGTGGGGCGATCTGACCAATGACGATTTCGATGTGGCCGAGGGCAATGCCGAATATCTGGCGGGCCGCCTGCAGGAGCGCTATGGCTGGGCCAAGGACCGCGCAGAAACCGAAGTGCGCGATTTCGAGAAAGCGATGCACAAGGATTACCCGGACTACAAGTAACCGGGCGTCGAACGCCCGCGTTATGCCCCCACCGACAACGCCCGCGCCGGAAGGTGCGGGCGTTGTGCTGTGTGCAGATCAACGCGCCGGCGGGTCGGGCACGTAGCGGTTGGGGAAGGCCTGTGGCTGGCGGTCCAGGCGCGAGGGCGAATCGAGCAGGATGCCGCGTGCACGCAGGTTGCGGGCGCTGTCGTAGCGCAGCTGCAGCACCTGTGCCGGGCTGCGGGTGGCGCGTTCGAAATCGGTATCGCGCACCGAAGAACTTTCGCGCGCACCATGCCCGGTGCCCAGCGCGGGTGCCTGCGACTTGGCCGAATAGCCTTCAATGCGGCTGGCGCTGGCGTCGGCCGCCGCCGAGGCTTCGGCCGACGCCGGTGCCGGCCCGGCGCGACCGCGCAGGATCGGCTGCGGACGCGGGTACCAGCGACGCGCTTCCTCGAACACCGCCACGCCGACCACGCCGACGTTGTCCGGGCGGCCGGTGCGGCTGGCATAGCTGCCGCTGGGGCTGCTGAAGACGAACTGGGCCACTTCGTCCTGGGTCTTGCGCCAACCGGTGATGTCGGCGCGCTGGCCAGGGTTGAGCACGTAACCGGTCTGCGAGGGATCGGCGTCTTCACCGGAGATGGCGTTGACCCCGTCCACCGACAGCACCACCAGCACCCGTCGCGGGCTGTCGTTGTACAGGCGCACGGCATAGCGGTGGCCGCGCTCACCGGCCACCCAGCGCTGGCCGTCGGCCGGGTAGCTGCGCAGCTCGGTGCCGCGGTCGCGGTCGACCAGGGCCACGCGCACCGGGCCGTCCTGCGGCATCGGCGGGGGCAGCGGGGCCGGGCGGAAGCCGGCCAGGGGCAGGATCAGCAGCAGGGGCAGCAGGCGTTTCATCGGGCATCTCCAGCGGGGTTGGGTGAATGAACGCGCCGGAGGCCCTGACGGGGTTGACCGTGTGCACGGTAAACTGGCCGCGTTCATAGAAGGTTTCCGCACGCAGTCATGACGACCCGAGTCCTTACCGGCATCACCCCCTCCGGCACGCCCCACCTGGGCAACTACGTTGGCGCCATCCGCCCGGCCATTGCGGCCAGCCGCGCGCCGGACATCGAGAGCTTCTTCTTCCTGGCCGATCTGCACAGCCTGATCAAGTCGCAGGACCCGCAGCGCACCCAGCGCGCGACCCTGGAGATCGCTGCCAGCTGGCTGGCCTGTGGCCTGGACCCGGAACACGTGTGGTTCTATCGCCAGAGTGACATCCGCGAGACCACCGAGCTGATGTGGTTCCTGACCGCCATCGCCAGCAAGGGCATCCTCAACCGCGCCCATGCCTACAAGGCGGCGGTGGACAAGAACCGGGAGGAAGGCCAGGACGAGGACGCAGGTGTCAGCGCCGGCCTGTTCATGTACCCGGTGCTGATGGCGGCCGACATCCTGATCTTCAAGGCCAACCAGGTACCGGTGGGCCGTGACCAGATCCAGCACATCGAGATGGCGCGCGACTTCGCCCAGCGCTTCAACCATGTGTACGGCAAGGAGTATTTCCCGCTGCCGGACGTGGTGATCGACGAGCAGGTGGCAACCCTGGCGGGCCTGGATGGCCGCAAGATGAGCAAGAGCTACCACAACACCATTCCGCTGTTCGTGCCGCGCGAGGAGCTGAAGAAGCTGGTGTTCTCGATCCTGACCGACTCGCGTGCCCCGGGCGAGCCGAAGGACACCGAAGGTTCGGCGCTGTTCCAGATGTACCAGGCGTTCGCCACCCCGGAGCAGACCGCTGCCTTCGCCAAGGCCTTCGCCGATGGCATCAGCTGGGGCGATGCCAAGCAGCAGCTGTTCGAGCGCATCGACAGCGAACTGTCGCCGCTGCGCGAGCGCTACAACGCGCTGATGGCCGAGCCGGAGAAGATCGAAGCACTGCTCAAGCGCCGTGGCCAGCAGTTGCGCGAGCAGCTGGCAGCACCGCTGCTGGAAGAACTGCGCCATGCGGTGGGCCTGCGTGATCTGTCCGATGCCGGCGACATCGCCAGCGAAGATGCCGGTGAAGCCCGCGCCGCTCCGCCGCTGTTCAAGCAGTACCGCGAGAAGGACGGCCGTTTCTACTTCAAGCTCACCGCCGGTGACGGCACGCTGCTGATCCAGAGCGAAGGCTTCGACTCGCCGCGCGATGCCGGCCAGCTGATCGCCGTGCTGAAGCAGGCCGAGCAGGGTGACCAGCTGCAGAGCGACCTGTTCAAGCTGGAAGCCGAGGTGGATGCGGTGCTGGCGGCGCTGGCTGTGCTGCGCGCCGACTGATCGGTAGATGCCGACCTTGGTCGGCGCTGTTGAAGGCGAAATGCCGGCCAGCGGCCGGCACTACCACGGCAGTGCACCCATGGCATGATGTCCGCGCGCCTCAGGCGCGATGACATGGAGTCTGCAATGGCCTGGTTGTCGCTGCTGCTGTTCCTGCCCTGGTTCATTCTGCTGGGCAGCCTGTACTGGCTGTTTCCGCGCCAGCCGCGTACCGCGCGGCGACGCCTGTTCGATGGCACTACGCTGGCATTGGCGCTGGCCCTGAGCATTGTGGCGATGCTGTGGGGCCACCACATCGGTCTGGTACAGCCGGGCGCAGGGCCGATCTGGCCGCAGGTGCTGGCGGTGCTGTATGCCTATGGCGCGTTCCTGGCGGTGCTGGTACTGGCGCTGCTGCTGCGGCCGCGGTTCGCTTTGCGCTGCAGCTGATCGGTAGTGCCGGCCGCTGGCCGGCAACTGCATTCAACTGGCTAACCCGGGATTGCCGGCCAGCGGCCGGCACCATCCGACCAAAGCCGCATCGATCACGCCATGCCGGCGCGCCTACCATGGGTGTCTGTTCCCGATCCTGCCAGGTGAGCGTCGATGACCGCCGATCCCAGCATCCACACCATCGATACCGGTTTCCAACGGCCTGACTTTGATGCCGCCTACCTGATCATCGAAAACGGTCGCGCCGCGTTCGTCGACTGCGGTACCGGCCTGTCGGTACCGGCGATGCTGCAGGCCCTGGCCGACAACGGGCTGGGCGTGGAGGCGGTGGACTGGCTGCTGCTGACCCATGTGCACCTGGATCATGCCGGTGGCGCTGGCCTGCTGATGCAGCAGTTGCCCAATGCGCGCGCGGTGCTGCATCCGCGCGGCGCGCCGCACATGATCGATCCGACCCGGTTGATCGCCGGTGCCACCGCCGTCTATGGCGCTGAGGAAATCGCCCGCAGCTATGGCCGTATCGAAGCGATTCCCGAGCAGCGCGTGGTAGTGGCTGACGACGGCCAGCGCATCGACCTGTCCGGCCGCGAGCTGGTGCTGCTGCATACCCCGGGCCACGCGCTGCACCACTACTGCGTGTGGGATGCACGCAGCCGCAGCTGGTTCACCGGCGATACCTTCGGTATCTCCTACCGCGAACTGGACAGTGCACAGGGCGCTTTCATCTTCCCCACCTCATCGCCGGTGCAGTTCGACCCGGAAGCGATGAAGGCGTCGATCCAGCGCATGCTCGGTTACGCACCGCAGGCGATGTACCTGACCCATTACGGTCGTGTCGAACAGGTCGAAAAGCTGGCCGAGGATCTGTTCGAACAGATTGATGCGATGGCGGCAATCGGCCGCCAGTGCGACGGCCGCCCCGATCGTCATCGCTGCCTGCTGGCCGCGTTGCAGGCACTGTACCTGGAGCGTGCACAGCAGCATGGCTGCGCGCTGGACCAGGCTGCAGTGAGCGAAGTACTGGCGATGGATATCGAACTCAACGCGCAGGGCCTGGCCTGCTGGCTGGACCGTGTATCGCGCTGACCTGCGCACGCCCTGGCGGCGGAGATCCGCTGCGCCCCTGGTAGATCCACGCCATGCGTGGATGACACGGTCCCGGGCCGCGCCGCGATGTCATGACCACGTTACACTCTGGTGACTTTCAAGCTAGCCGTGGTGTTGCCGTGAACCCGATGCGCGTGTTGCTGCTGTCGTCCTGCCTGTTCGTCGGTGGCCTGGCCCATGCGGCCAATGACCTGCCCGGCGGCGGCATCGATCCGCAGGCGCTGTCGCGTCATGTGCGCGTGCTGGCATCGGACGAATTCGAAGGCCGTGCACCGGCCACCGAAGGCGAAGAACGCACCGTGCAGTACCTGATCGAGCAGTTCCGCAGCTACGGCCTGCAGCCGGGTGGCGTGGACGGCAGCTGGGTACAGCCGGTACCGCTGGTGCGCGCGCAGCTGGATGGCCCGGCCAAGGCCAGTCTCGCCCTGAAGGGCGGCAAGCGTGCGCTGGCCAATGGTGTGGACGTGACCCTGCAGAGCCTGCAGCCGCGCAAGCGCGTGCAGATCAAGGAGGCGCCGCTGGTGTTCGTCGGCTACGGCATCGATGCGCCCGAGCGCCACTGGAACGACTACAAGGACGTGGACCTGCACGGCAAGATCGCCGTGATGTTGATCAACGATGCCGATTTTGAAGCCGACGCGCCAGGTGCGTTCGATGGCAAGGCGGTGACCTACTACGGCCGCTGGACCTACAAGTTCGAGGAAGCCGCGCGCCGGGGTGCCGAAGGCGTGCTGATCGTGCACGAGACCGCACCGGCCGCCTATGGCTGGGCCACGGTGAAGAGTTCGGGCACCTCGCCGCTGTTCGACATCGAGCGCGGCCAGGCCGAGGCGATGGCCCAGCACACGCCGCTGCGTGGCTGGATGCAGCGTGAGCTGGCCGAACAGATCTTTGCCGACGCCGGCCTGGATTTCGATGCAGAGAAGCGCAAGGCGATGAGTGCGGACTTCCGCCCGGTTGCGCTGGACAACGCGAAGCTGAGCGTCGATTTCGCGCTCAAGCGCGAGCAGGTGGTGACCCGCAACGTGGTGGCCAAGCTGCCCGGCGGCGAGCATGCCGATGAGGCGGTGATCTTCTCGGCGCACTGGGATGCCTTCGGCATCGGCCAGGCCGACGCCAAGGGTGATCGTATCCGCCGTGGTGCGATCGACAACGCCACCGGCGTGGCCACCGTGCTCGAACTGGGCCGGGTGTTCGCCGCCGGCCCGCAGCCGCAGCGCACCCTGTACTTCGTCGCCCTGACCGCCGAAGAGAAGGGCCTGCTGGGCGCCAGCTACTACGCCGCGCACCCGCTGGCGCCGCTGGACAAGACCGCTGCGGTGCTGAACATCGAGATGTTCAGCCCGGATGGTGCCACCCGTGACATCGCCTCGTGGGGCAAGGGCCGGGTGTCGCTGGAAGGCGACCTGGAACGCGTGGCCAAGGCCCGTGGCCGCAGCTACAGCCCGGATCCGAACCTGGAAGCCGGCTTCTTCTACCGTGCCGACCACTTTGCCTTTGCCCGCCTGGGCGTGCCGGCGATCACCATCGGCCCGGGCCTGGACAAGCTTGAGGGCGGCGTCGAGGCCGGTCGCGCGCTGCGCGAGAAGTACTTCGCCGACTGCTACCACCAGGCCTGCGATGCATGGACGCCGAGCTGGGATCCGGCGGGCCACGCGGCCGACACCCTGCTGGTCTACGACCTGGGCGCCGAACTGGCCAACAGCCGTCGCTGGCCGCAGTGGGAGAAGGAATCGGAATTCCACGGCGCCCGCGAGAAGAGCGAAGCCGCCCGCCGGTAAACGCACGGCAATGCCGGCCGCTGGCCGGCAACCTCCAAACGCATGGTAGTGCCGGCCGCTGGCCGGCAACCTTCAAACGCACGGTAGTGCCGGCCGCTGGCCGGCAACCTCATGGACCTTCCGAAAGGATGTGCAGATGCCGGCCAGCGGCCGGCACTACCGCATCTTCAGCCACGTGGCCGCAGCAGCTTCCACGCGCCCCAACCGGCGAAGGCAAGCGCGCCCAGGTAACAGGCCACCATCGTACGCAGGCTGGCCACCGGTGCGGGGTTGATGCCCCGGCTCAGACGCAGATGCAGGGTGCTGGCACCGCTGCCCAGATCCACTGCCAGCTGCAACACCAGGGCAACGCAGAACGCCAGCAGGGCAGTACCGAAGCCGATACGTGGCCAACTCGCCTGGGCGTCGGGCCGGCGGATCAGCCATGCCAGCAGGGTCGCCGCGCCCAGGCCCAGTGCGAGCCATACCAGCGGCGTGGCAGGAGACGCGGCGGCCACCGGCATTGCACCGGTGGCCGCCATCACTACGGCGCGCTTACTTGCGCGTGCCGTCGAGCCAGTTGGGGCCCTTGTTGGTGAGGAAGAACACATAGACCACCAACGATACCGCGATCGTCGCGGTGACGTAGATGGCGAACCAGTCCACGTGGCCGGTCTTCAATGCGCCCTGGTACAGCAGCGGCGCGGTGCCGCCGAACAGCGAGTTGGCCAATGCATAGCCGAAGCCCACGCCCAGTGCACGAATGTGGGTGGGGAACAGCTCTGCCTTCACCACGGCGTTGATGGAGGTGTAGCCGGTGAGGATGACAAAGCCCAGTGCCAGGGTAAGGAAGGCGAGGGTGGCATCGTGCTGGTGCGGCAGCTGCGTGATCAGGTACCAGCTGTACAGCACGCCGCCCACACCGAAGAACACCAGCAGGCTCTTGCGGCCGATGATGTCCGACAGCCAGCCGCCGACCGGCTGCAACACCATCAGGAAGGCCAGCACGCCCAGGTTGATCAGGGTGCCGGTCATCGGGTCGTTGCCGGCGAAGGCGCTCTGGATCATCTTCGGGCCGTTCACCGAGTAGGTGTAGAAGGCGATGGTGCCACCGGCGGTGATCAGGAAGCACAGCAGCAGCGGACGCCACTGGTGCACGAACAGTTCGTACATCGAGCCGGACTTCTTGTCCTTGCCCTCGCGCGCGGCTTCGATGGAGGATTCCGACAGCGACTCGTCCATGCCACGGCGCAGCCAGAACACGACCACGGCGGCGATGCCACCGATGCCGAAGGCGATGCGCCAGCCCCACTCGGAGATTTCCGGCTTGGCCCAGAACGTCAGCATCACGAACAGGGTCAGCTGGGCCAGCACATGGCCGCCCACCAGGGTGACGTAGTGGAACGAGGACAGGAAGCCGCGGCGGCCCGGAATGGCGGCCTCGGACATGTAGGTGGCGCTGGCACCGTACTCGCCACCGGTGGCGAAGCCCTGCAGCAGGCGCGCGAACAACAGGATGATCGCCGCCCAGATGCCGATGCTGGCAGCGGTGGGGGTGATGGCGATGATGAACGAGCAGAAGGCCATCAGCGTGACCGATACGGTCAATGCAAGGCGACGGCCATGACGGTCGGCGAAGCGACCGAAGAACCATGCGCCGATCGGGCGCATCAGGAAGGTCGCGGCGAAGATCGCCCACACGTACAGGGTGGAGTTCTTGTCTTCAGGCGAGAAGAACTGCGATTCGAAGTACACGGCGAACACCGAGTACACGTAGACGTCGTACCACTCCACCAGGTTGCCGGCGGAGCCTTTGAGGGTGTTGGAGATGGAACGCCGCAGGGCGGCGCCGTCGGTGCTGGGGACAGCGGATTGGGACGTAGTGCTCATCCGGGTGGGGATCCTCGATGCGGTGCGTCCATGCGGGAAATTGCGCTGCCAGGCGCGCGGTGCGCTGCCGGCCAGCCTCCTTGGTACTGCAACCCACGTCAACGCCGGGTGCCGGAAGGGGCGGGCGGGGCATGGATGGATGACAGCGTGCCACTACATGGGCTGCCGGACCATAACCAAAACGTCCTAAAATCCGTGTTCCCCCAGCTCCCTGGTGCGTCATGTCGGCTCCCCCCGTTCCGTCTGCGGCTGCCCCACGGGGCGGCCTTGTCGTGCTGGCACTGCTGCTGGTCTACGTGGTCTGGGGCTCGACCTACCTGGGTATCGCCAAGGCCCTGCATGGCGGCGCGCTGCCACTGACGATGGTCTCCGGCAGCCGGTTCATCATTGCCGGCGGCCTGATGTACCTGGCGCTGCGCCTGTTCTGGAAGATGCCCAGACCCACCCTGCGGCAGTGGCGCAACCTGGTCATCATGGGCGTGACCATGCTGGTGCTGGGCAACGGCATGGTGGTGCTGGCCGAACGCGAGGTGTCATCCGGCCTGGCCGCTACCGCGGTGGCCTCGGTGCCGTTGTGGATGGCGCTGTTCTCGGCCCTGCGCGGGCAGCATGCCAGCAAGGGCGAATGGCTGGGGATCGCCGTTGGCTTCGTCGGCGTGGTCTGGCTCAACGCCGGCAGCAGCCTGACCGCATCGCCCACCGGGCTGGTGCTGCTGCTGATCGCGCCGGTCGGCTGGGCGTTCGGCTCGGTGTGGGCACGCGGGCAGGACCTGCCGGGGCCGTTCATGACGGCGGCCGGGCAGATGATCTGCGGTGGCGTGCTGCTGGTGCTGATCGGCCTGGTCGTCGGCGAGCGCCCCACCACCCTGCCCGACAGCGGTGGCCTGCTGGCGATGGCCTACCTGTGCGTGTTCGGTTCGATCGTGGCGTTCACCGCTTACGTCTGGCTGCTGCAGAACGTGCGCCCGGCGCTGGCCGGCAGCTATGCCTACGTCAATCCGGTGATTGCTGTCCTGTTGGGGGCTGCATTGAATGGTGAACGCTTTGGTTGGCGCGACTTCCTGGCCATGGCGGTGATACTTCTGGGTGTGGTGGTACTGACGATGGCAAGGACACGCAAGCGATGAGCATGGACGAGAAAGAACAGCGACGGGGCCTGTTGATCACTGCCTCCACCTTCGTGCTGTGGGGGCTGGTGCCGGTGTACTGGCATCTGCTCAACGAAGTGCCTTCGTTCCAGATCATCGCCCACCGCATCATCTGGAGCACCGTGCTGGTGGTGGCCTGGCTGCTGATCGCATCACGGCTGGGCTGGTGGAAGAAGATCGCCGCGCAACCGCGCGCGCTGCCGATCCTGGCGGTATCGAGCCTGACCATCGCCTTCAACTGGGGCCTGTACATCTGGGCGATCAACGCAGGACATGTGATCGAAACCAGCCTGGGCTACTTCATCAACCCGCTGGTGAACGTTCTGCTGGGCGTGCTGGTGCTGAAGGAGCGCCTGCGCCGCGTGCAGTGGCTGGCGGTAGCCATCGCCGCGGTGGGCGTGGCCTGGCTGACCATCGATGCGGGCACGCCGCCGTGGATCGCGCTGGGCCTGGCGTGCTCGTTCGGCCTGTACGGCCTGCTGCGCAAGCTGGTGTCGGTCGATCCGGTGGCCGGGCTGGGCGTGGAAAGCCTGTACCTGTTCCTGCCCGCGCTGGGCTTCGCGCTGTGGTCGGAAAACGGCCATGGCGGTGGCTTCTTCGGTGGCTGGGGCTGGGCCAACGACCTGATGCTGATCTTCGGCGGGGTGATCACGGCGGTGCCGCTGATCGGCTTCGCCTACGGGGTCAAGCGCATCCCGCTGTCGCTGGTCGGCATCCTGCAGTACATCGCACCGAGCCTGCAGCTGCTGCTGGGCGTGTTCTTCTTCCACGAAGCGTTCGACACCGGCAAGGCGATTGGTTTTGCGGCGATCTGGGCCGGGTTGGTCCTGTACGTCGGTGACAACGTACGGGCGATGCGCGGCGCGAAACGATAGCGCCTCCGGGGTCAGATCCCTTCGCGACGCAAAGGGATCCGACCCCGCAAAAAAGAACGGCGCCCCGAGGGGCGCCGTTCTGCTTCCATCCACGGCCAGGAGAGAGTTGGCCGGGGCGGGAACGCGGTTGCAGGCTTAGAAGCGCTGCTGGTACTTCATGTACATGAAACGACCGATGTCGAAGCCACCGTAGTAGGTGAAGCTGCTGTTGGGCTGGCTGTACATGATCGGACCCTGGTGGTCGAACACGTTGTTCAGGCCCAGCGACACGGTGCCATCCCACGGCAGGCTGTAACGCACCTGCAGGTCGTGGAAGGTGTTGGAACCCACCTTGCGGCTCGGCTGTGCATCGGTATACGGCGAAACAAAGTCGGCCATGTTGCAGTCCGGGCCACCGCCCAGATCGTACGAGCAGGCTTCCTTCATGCCCGAGTAGTAACGGGCGGTCCAGCCGATGCCGAGGTTGCCGTACTGCCAATCCAGGTTGAAGGTCGAACGTACGCGGAAGTCACCGGCCCAGCCCACGCGCTGCTCCACCGGGGTGGTGGCGGCGCTGTCGTTGCGCTGCTCCAGGTAGTCGGTGTAGGTGGTGTTCCAGTTGATGGCGAGCTTGCCGTATGCGGTTTCCGGCAGGCGGTAACGCACACCGATGTCATAGCCGGCGGTTTCGCGGTAGCCGGCGTTGACCAGCGAACGATCCAGCGCCGAAACCTGGCCGCGGGTGGCCGCAGCGGTGGAACGGGTGAAGCGACCGCATGCCGAATCCACGCCCTGCACGTAGCACTGGTTGAGGATGTCGGTAGCCGACTCGCCCACGATGGCGTTGTCGATGCGGATCTTCCACCAGTCCAGGCTGACGTCCAGGCCCTGCACGAATTCCGGGCTGTAGACCAGGCCGACGGTCCAGGTCTTGGCGGTTTCCGGCTTCAGTTCCGGGTTGGAACCGGAGTTGAAATCGGAGGTGGCCTGCTGGCCCGGGCGGTTGGCAAGGTTGCCGTCCGAACCGGTCTGCTGACGGAAGTTGGCGGGCACGTTCAGCGCCTGGCAGCGTGCTGCCACGGTCGGGCTGCTGGCGGCGATGCCGAACTTCGTATCGCACGGATCGGTGAACGAATCGCGGCTGGAAACCGCGCCGCCGTAGAGATCGTCCACGGTCGGTGCACGGAAGCCGGTGCCGTAGGTGGCGCGTACCAGCAGGCTGTCGATCGGCTTCCACTTCAGGCCGAACTTGCTGTTGGTGGTCGAACCGAAGGTGTTGTAATCGGTGTAGCGACCGGCCAGGTCCAGCGACAGCTCGCGGGCGAAGGCCATGTCGGCCAGCAGCGGCACCTGCATTTCCAGGTAGACCTCGTTGAGCGAGTAGTCGCCACGGGTCGGCTGGCCGGTGGTGCCGGCGATCTGGCCCTTCTGCACCATCAGGTCCGGGGTGTAGCTGGCTTCTTCGCTGCGGTGCTCAAAGCCCATCGCGCCCATGATGTCGCCGGCCGGCAGGGTGAACAGCGAGCCGGAGATGTTGGCACTGGCGACCTTGGTGGTGCTGCGCATCTTGTCGACGAAGCGGGTGAACAGGTAGTCCTGCACGTCCTGGTTGCCCAGCGAGCCCGGGCCGGTGTAGCCCATCGGCGCAGCCGGATTCCACGGCACGCAGCCGGCGATCACCGCACCCGGCGTACCGCAGCGGGCCACGTCGCCGTCCATGAAGGACGGGCCGACGGCCAGGTTGACGTTCGGCTGGTACATGCTGCCCGTGCCAACGCGCTCGCCTTCATTGCGGTTGTACATGTAGCTGACGTTCCAGTCCCAGTAGCGCGAACCGGTTTCGAAGCTGCCTTCCAGGCCGAGGCTGGCACGCTTGGTTTCCAGCGTGTTCTCGGTACCGCGCGGCAGCTCTTCGGTGCGGTGCGAGAACAGCACGTCCTGGCCCCACTTGTTGAAGGTGCTGTCCTTGGACAGCGCAGCGCGCGTGCCGTTGCGCGACTGCGCAGCCGAGACCGAGTACGGGTAGCCGGCCAGGTGCTTGGTCGACTCGCGCTTGCTGTACAGCGCGTCGGCGACGATGCGCAGGTTGTCGGTGATCGAGAAGCCGCCGTTGGCGAACACCGAGGTGCGCTCCAGGCCGCTCAGCAGGCTCATGTTGGTCTTGGCGTTGGCGCCGTCGGCCGGATCCGGCGTGTGGAAGTTGCCGGCGTTGCTCGGGTCGCCGCCCGGGCCCACGGTCAGCGGCTTGCCACCGACGGTGACCGTGCCCCACTGGGTGGTCGGGCTCAGCGCGTCGACGTCGTCGGCATGGCGCGGGCCACCCGGGTAGCGGCTGAACTCGCGCGCATCGCCGAGGATTTCGTCTTCCTTGGTGCGCTCGGCGCCGACGCTGAACCAGCCGCGGTCGAAGGTCTTGCCGAAGGTGGCGCTATAGGAGCGCTTCTGGCCGTCGCCTTCACCGTACTGGCCGACATAGACGCTGGCTTCGCCACCGTCGAAGTTCTTGCGGGTGATGATGTTGACCACGCCGGCGATGGCGTCCGAGCCGTACAGCGCCGAGGCGCCATCGGTCAGCACTTCCACGCGTTCCACGATCGCCGACGGAATCGAGGCCAGGTCGGAGTAACCGCCGGCGCTGACGCCCATGCGGCGGCCGTCGATCAGCACCAGGCTGCGTTCCGGGCCGAGGTTGCGCAGGCTGACATACATGCCGCCGAAATCGCGCGAGGAGCTCAGCGAGGACGAACGGCTCAGGCTCGGTGCGCCGGCTGCAGTGACGTCCTGCAGGATGTCGGCAACGTTGACGTAGCCCTTCTTCTCGATGTCGGCGCGGTTGAGTGCCACCACCGGCTGCGCGGTCTCGACACTGGCCTGGCGGATGCGCGAGCCGGTGATCTCGATGCGGTCGAGGTTGGTGGGGGTATCGCCGGCTTCCTGTGCGAAAGCGGGCGTGGTGCAGCTGGCGGCCAGCGCGATGACGATCGCGTTGCGCAGCGGGGTGGTCTTCAGGGACATCCGTGAAATCTCGTGTTTCAGAAAAAACATGCGTCCGTTCTATGGACGCGTGGGGTGCTGCAAACCAACGTGGGGGCCGGATTCTAGAGTGTTTTCATCGGTAACTGTTTGTCCGCGCGCGCTGTAACGCCGCGAAAATGAATCGCAACCAACAATCCACAGGTGCACTGTGCGCAACGTCACGCGCGATGCGTTTGCGATGGGCAGAGGCACCGATAGCGGCGGTGTTTGCGCAATCTGTAATCGTTGTTGCGTGCGTACACGCATCCATCCACGCATGGCGTGGATCTACTGCAACAACGTCGGCGTCCACACCATGCGGATGGGCCGGTAGATCCACGCCATGCGTGGATGGGCCAGTAGATCCACGCCATGCGTGGATGGGCCACCAGTAGATCCACGCCATGCGTGGATGACGTGCAAAGAAAAAGGGACGGAGCCTTCGCTCCGTCCCCTGCGCAACGTCCACTCAATCAATGCGTGATGCTCAGGTCTCGCGCAGCGCCGTGGTGATCGGCAGGCGTGCCGCGCGCAGTGCCGGGAACAACCCGCCCACCAGGCCGATGCCCAGCGCCCACTTCAGCCCGCTCCACAGCAGTTCCGGCGATACATGGAACTTGAACACTACCGCGCTGAAGTTGCTGCCGATGGTGGACACGCTGTAGCCGTTGAACAGCAGCCATGCCACCGCGCAGCCAAGCAGTCCGCCGAGCAGGGCCAGCAGCATGGTTTCCAGCATCACCGCAGTCACCACCGGCAGGCCACGGAAGCCGATCGCACGCATGGTGGCGATCTCGCGTGCGCGCGTGGCCACGGCGGCATACATGGTGTTGAGCGCACCAAACACAGCGCCTACGGCCATGATGGTGCCGATCACCTTGCCGAGGATGTCGATCAGCTTGGTCAACCCGCCACCCTGCTTGCTGTAGTAGACGCGGGTGGTTTCCACGTCCAGCTTCAGGCGCGGATCGGCGGCCACGGCGGCCTTGAACTGCTCGAAGCCGGCCTTGCCGTCGGTACGCACGCTGATCGACTGCCAGGCACTGCGCTGGTAGGTGGTGGCCAGCGTGTCGGCGTCGGTCCACAGTTCCGAGTCATGCGCATCGCCGGTAGCGAACACGCCCACGACCGTCCAGGTCTGGTTGCCCAGGGTGAGCGTTTTGCCAACATCCATGTCGCGGAACTGGCTCCTGGCGCCCTGGCCGACCACGATCTCGCGCAGGCCGGCGGCGAACCGGCGGCCTTCGACGATCTTGACCTTGTCATGCACGGCCCACGCCTGCGGGCCGACACCGCGGAACTGCGCATTGACGTCGGTGCCATCGGCCTTGGACACCAGGTTGACCACCTGCGAGAGTTCCGGCGACAGCAGCGGCCGCCCCTGCGCATCGCGAGTGATGCCGGGCAGGGTGGACAGCGTCGGGACCTGTTCGCGGGTGATGACCGAGTTGGTCTCGGCCTGCGAACCGCCGCGCAGCACGATCGCGGTGGTGTCATCGCCGGTGTTGTTGAGCGTGGCCTGGAAGCCTTCGCCCATCGCCAGCATCGCGACCAGTACGCCGACCACGCCGGCGATGCCGACCACGATCACCGAGGAGGCACCCCAGCGTTGCGGCAGGCTGGCGATGCCGATGCGGGTGGCGGCCAGGGCCAGCCGGCCACTGCGGGTGAGCGCCAGCCACAGCCCCAGCAGCACCGCGATGGCAGCGACGCCGATCCACGGCAGGCTGATCCAAACCACCAGGCCAACGACCAGCAGCAGCACGGTCACCGCGTTCCCCAGCCACTTCTTGAGCTTGTTCATGTCGGTGTCCTCTTCAGCGGCCGGCGAGCGCGTCGACGATCTTCAGGCGCTTGGCGCGCAGTGCGGGCAGCAGCCCGACCACGATGCCGATCACCACGATCAGGACGATGCCCACCAGCCAGGTCGGCGTCGGTACGTGCGGCGGCAGCATGCCCATGCTCTTGGGGCTGATGGCCGGCAGGATCAGCGCCGCCAGGCCCATGCCGATCAGTCCACCGAGGCCGATCAGCAGCACCGATTCGACCATCACCAGGGTCAGCACCGTGCTGTCCTTGAAGCCCAGCGTCTTCAGCGTGGCCAGTTCCGGAACGCGCTCGCGCACCGCCTGGGCCATGGTGTTGCCGGTCAACAGCAGCAGGGTGAAGAACACCGCGCCCATGATCGAGGTGACGATCATGCCGATGTCGGCGAACTGTTTCACGAACGCCTGCTGGAACGCCGATTCGGTCTGGGTCTTGGTTTCGTGGTCGGAATTGGCCGAGATCGCATCGATGGCCTGCGCCACCCTCGACGACTGCTCCGGGTTGTCCAGCGTCACCGTGTACCAGCTCACCTGGTTCTTGATGTAGTCGTTGGACTCATCGAAGTACTTCCAGTTCATCATCAACTGGCGTTCTTCATTGGCCGCCAGTGCGCGATCCTTCGAGCGGTAGATGCCCTTCAGCTCCAGCGGCCAGTCGTTGCTGCCGCCACGCGGGAAGATGGTGGCCTGCAGCGGGATGGTGTCGCCGATCTTCCAGCCGAACTGCTTGGCCAGCGTCTCGCCGACGATCGCGCCGGTACGGGTCTGCTGCCAGTCCTGCAGCTGCGCCGGGTCGATCTGCAGCTCGCGGTAGACATCGAAGTAGTTGGGCGCCACCGAGAAGTTGGGGAAGAAGTTCTTCGGGTCCTGGTAGATGCCGCCGAACCACATGCCGTAGGTGACATCGCGCACGCCGCTGACCTGGCGGATCTGCGTTTCCAGGCGGATCGGCAGCGACTGGGTGATCGACAGGCGCGAAGCCACCACCAACCGGTTGGCACCTTCCACGCTGCCACCGGACGAGAACGCCACGCGCACCGAGTCGAGCATGCCGAACAGCAGGAACGCGGCCACCACCGACAGCAGGGTCAACAGGGTGCGGGTGCGGCTGCGGAACAGCTGCGCCCAGACCAACGAGAAGTATTTCATCGCTGTGGCCTCCGTCAGTGGGCCAGCGGCGCGTCGGCCAGCTCGCCCTTGTCCAGGTGCACCGTGTGGGTGGCGTACTCGGCTGCCTTCGGGTCATGGGTGACCATGATGATGGTCTTGCCGTGTTCGCGGTTGAGCTGCTGCAGCAGGCCCAGGATCTCTTCGGCGGACTGGCGGTCAAGATCGCCGGTAGGTTCGTCGCAGATCAGGAAGGTCGGGTCGGAGACGATCGCGCGGGCGATCGCCACGCGCTGCTGCTGGCCGCCGGACAGTTCGTTGGGGCGATGGCTGCGGCGGTCGGCCAGGCCGACCAGGGTCAGCGCGATCTCGGCATTGCGCTTGCGCTGCGCCGCGCTGAGGTGGGTCAGCAGCAACGGCAGTTCCACGTTCTTCTGCGCGGTCAGCATCGGCATCAGGTTGTAGAACTGGAACACGAAGCCGACATGGTGGCTGCGCCACGTCGACAGCTGGCCGCCGCTCATCTGGTCGATGCGCTCGCCTTCGATGCTGATCTCGCCGCCGGTGGGGTTGTCCAGGCCGCCGATCAGGTTGAGCAGGGTGGTCTTGCCGGAACCGGACGGGCCCATCAGCGCGACGAAATCGCCGCTGGCGATATCCAGATCGATGCCGTGCAGCACCTGCACCTTTTCGGGGCCACGCTGGTAGGTCTTGGTGATGTTGCGCAGTGAAACCAGGGTCGACATGGGTGGTTCTCCACGAAAGGCGGGAAACGGGGATGCGTCCCGGCCAACGGCCGGCACGCGTCGAACAGTGGTGCTTTCCAGCGGTACTGCCGGTGGCGCCATGCGGGCGCCGGGCCGTTACTGCGCTTGCTTCTGCTTGACCCTGGTGCCGTCGCGCAGGGTGTCCGGCGGGTTGACCACCACCGACTCCCCCGCGCTCACGCCCTTGAGGATCTGGCGGTCCTTGCCCATCGCCTGGCCCGCCTCGACCGTGCGCTGCTGCACACGGTTGTCATCGCCCAGTGCGAAGGCCACCGACGCGCCCTCACGCTCGACCACCGCAGTGGCCGGAACGCGCACGCCCTGTGGCTTGGCTTCGGTCTGCGGCTTGGCCTGTTCCAGGAAGCTGACCCGCACGCCCATCTCCGGCACGATGCGCGGATCTTTCACCTTCAGTGCGACCCGTACCTTCACCGTGGCCTTGCCGCGGTCAGCGGTGGGGACGATGGCGATCACCTCGGCCGGGATCTTCCAGTCCGGGTAAGCGTTGAGCGTGGCTTCCACCGGCATCTTCGGCTGCACGCGGCCGATGAAGGCTTCGCCGACCTCGACTTCGATCTCCAGCGATTCCATGTCGACGATGGTGCCGATGCCGGTACGGGTGAAGCCACCACCGGCCGACAGCGGCGAGACGATTTCGCCGGGCTGCGCGGCCTTGGCGGTGACCACGCCGGAGAACGGCGCGCGCACGATGTTGTTGTCCACGCCAAGGTCGGCGATGGACAGCTGGTCGTTGGCAACCTTGACGTTGCGTCGTGCGGTTTCCAGCTGCGCACGCAGGCTGTCACGCTGGGCCACGGCCTGGTCGTACTGCGAACGCGAGACCAGCTGCTGGCCGACCAGCGCCTGCAGGCGGCTGGCTTCAGCGGCGGCCTGCTTCTGCTGGGCTTCCAGGCCGACCACCTGGCTGCGTGCGGCCTGCAGCTGCGAGGCGTACAGGTTGCGCTGCGCGTCGGCATCGATCGGGTCCAGGGTGGCCATGATCTGCCCCTGTTCCACCCGCATGCCTTCTTCGATCATCACCTCGCGCACCTTGCCGGTGATCTTGGCCGACACCGTGGCCATGCGCCGGGCGACCACGTAGCCGCTGGCGTCGAGCACCGAGCTGCTGGCGCTGCCCTGCTGGATGGCCACCGCCGGCGCGGTGTCCACTTCCACGGTGGGCGCGCGGCCGAACAGTGCGAATGCACCACCGGCCAGCAGCACGATGATCACGGCCACGGCGATCCACAGCCAGCGGCGGCCACCACTGCCGCCACTGGAGGCGGGCGGCGGCGACTTGCGGTCGATACGGAGTTCCTTCAACAGCTCGGCAGAAGCGTTCATTCGTTCCATCACAGGCGTTCGGGCGGGTGTGACCGGAAGGGCAGGCAGCGGCGGTTCCGGCGGTGGAGCGTGCGGCACAGCATGAAGGCAGGTGCATCGGCGATGGCAGTGACAGCTGTCATCCGATGTCATTGACGGCGGCAACTGCGAAATGTGACCACGGCGGCACAGGATGGCAACGTCCCCGCTACCGGTACCGCCCATGGATACGATCGCTCCGTCGCTGGCCCGCCTGCAGCAGGTGCAGGTGCGTTACCGCGACCATACCGCCCTGCACGGCATCGACCTGCAGGTGCGCGCTGGCCAGGTACTGGCCCTGCTGGGCCGCAACGGTGCCGGCAAGAGTACCGCGATCAGCGTGCTGTTGGGCCTGCGCCGTGCCGACGCCGGCCAGGTCGAGCTGCTGGGCGGTGATCCGCAGCAGCGCGATCAGCGGCTCGGCCTCGGCGTGATGCTGCAGAGCACCAGCCTGCCGCCGATGCTGCAGGTGGATGAACTGGTGGCGCAGGCGTGTCGGCGCCTGCGCCGGGTCGGCTGAACTGGCATGATCGGCAGCGATCGTCCCCGCCTGGAATCTTCCGTGCCACCGAGCTGGCTTGCGTCCCTGCTGCGCCCTGCCCCGGATTCGGCGGTGGCCGAACTGCTGCGGCGTGGCAAGTCGCCCTGGAGTGGTGCGATCCACCTGCTGTGGTCGGTCTGGATCTTCCTCACCCCGGTGCTCGGGAATGGCTTCACGCTGCGCTGGCTGTTGCTGACGCTGGCCAGCTATCCGTTGTTCCTGCTGTTCTATGCCAGGGTGATGCTGGCGCCACGGCACCACGCCTGGCGCTACGCCCTGGGCATGATTGCGATGGCCCTGGTGCTGCTGCCGTGGTATCCGTCGGGACTGAGCTACTTCGTGTTCGGCTGCGTGATGATCCGCATGAGCAGCCGCGGCGGCTGGTGGGTGTACCTGTTGCAGCTCACTGGCCTGAATCTCCTGTTCTGCAGCACCGCGCTCTACTTCGGTTATCCGTGGCAGGCCATGGTGTGGATGCCGGCGGTGTCGTTCATTGTCGGGCTGGTGGTCAACGTGGAGGCCTTGAGCCATCAGCGCGACGTTGCCCTGCAGCTGTCCCAGGACGAGGTGCGGCGCCTGGCGACCACCGCCGAGCGCGAGCGCATCGGCCGTGATCTGCATGACCTGCTGGGGCATACGCTGTCATTGATCACGCTGAAGCTGGAACTGGCGCGCAAGCTGTACGACCGCGATGACGCGCGTGCCCGGCAGGAAATCGGCGAGGCCGAGGACATTGCCCGCGAGGCGCTGGCACAGGTACGCAGTGCGGTCACCGGCATCCGCGCCAGCGACCTGGCCGGCGAGCTGGCCTCGGCACGCCTGCTGCTGGAATGCCAACAGGTACACCTGCAGTACATGCCGCCGCCACCGATGCCAGTGGAGGTAGAGCGTGGGCTGGCACTGGTGCTGCGCGAGGCGGCGACCAACATCGTGCGCCACGCGCAGGCGACCCGGGTGCAGGCGGATTTCATGCTTGAGGACCGACAGTTGGTGATGCAGATACGCGATGACGGCCGTGGTGGCGTGCAGGCCGAGGGCAACGGACTGTGTGGCATGCGTGAGCGCGCAGCGGCGCTGGGTGGCCAGTTGACGCTGCAGTCGCCGCGCGGGGAAGGCACGCTGCTGACCGTGCGCGTGCCCCTGGTGGCCGCGACTACGCCGCTGTCGCCGGCATCGCTGGCACAGGGAGGTGCGGCATGATCCGCATACTGCTGGCCGAAGATCAGGCGATGGTGCGCGGCGCGCTCTCGGCGCTGCTGGGTCTGGAACCCGATATCGAAGTGCTTGGCAGTGCTGCCGACGGCGAAGCCGCCTGGCGCATGCTGCAGCAGCTGCAGCCGGACATCCTGGTCACCGACATTGAGATGCCGGGGCTGAGCGGGCTGGAACTGGCCCAGCGCATCGCCCGCCATGAACTGCCGATCAAGGTGGTGATCGTGACCACCTTCGCCCGTGCCGGTTTCCTGCGTCGCGCATTGGAAGCGGGCGTACTGGGCTATCTGCTGAAAGATGCACCGGCCGAGAACCTGGCCGAGGCACTGCGCAAGGTGAAGCAGGGCATCCGTGCGATCGATCCGCAGCTGGCGCTGGATGCGTGGTCGCAGGCCGACCCGCTGACCGATCGCGAGCGCCGCGTGCTGCGCCTGGCGGGCGAGGGCCGCACCGCCAGCGAGATCGCCGAGCAGCTGGGGCTGTCGCACGGCACGGTGCGCAATTACCTGTCCGAATGCATTGGCAAGCTGGGCGTGGCCAACCGGATCGAGGCGTACCGGCTGGCGCGGCAGAAGGGGTGGTTGTAGGGGGTGTCACTTTCTTTGCTCGTGCAAAGAAAGTAACCAAAGAAACACGCCGCCGGCCGCGAGCCGGTGCTGCGCACCGGTACCCTGCGCTTCTCGGTGAATCAGGGGACGGCGCCGAACTCGCTGCGCTCAGACATCGGCGCCTCTACGCCCCTGCTTCCCCTGCGATGCTCGGCTCGCTATAAGGCGGACCCAACGTCAAACGCCACACCTGCACCCAGTAGATCCACGCCATGCGTGGATGCTCTTCGCTTTGCTTTTCCAATCCGCCTTCAAGCGAGCCGAGCACCGCAGGTCCGGCGAGGGCGCAGAGGCGCGGGTGTCTGAGCGCAGCGAGTTCCGCGCCGTCCCTCGGCGGACCGAGGAGCACAGGGCACCGGCGTGCGAAGCACGCCGGCTCGCGGCTGGCGGCGCGTTTCTTTTGGTTACTTTTCTTTTCGCGCGAAAAGAAAAGTGACACCCCTCCGCAGTCGCGGAAATGACCAGCCGGGAACCCCCGGCGAACCCATTCAATCCTTCCCGCGTGCCATCGCCTGGAACACGCCATCGCGGCGCACCCACAGGTGGAACAGCGCCGCACCCACGTGCATCAGCACCGTGGCGAACAACACGTATGCCAGCAGGCTGTGCGCATTGCGCAGCGCGGCGTACAGCGCTGGCGTGTGCGGCACGATCGGCGGCAGGTGCAGGCCACCGCCCAGCACGATCGGGTAGCCGCCGGCCGACAGCATCGCCCAGCCGATCAGCGGCATCGCCAGCATCAACGCGTACAGCATCCAGTGCGAAGCCTTCGCCGCCAGCACCTGCCAGGCGGGAAGATCCGCTGGCAGCGGCGGTGGGCGGTGGCGCAGGCGGTTGTACAGGCGCAGCACCGCCAGCAGCAGGATGGCGATACCCAGCGGCCGGTGCAGGTCGATCAGCATGGGGCG
The DNA here is from genome assembly GCF_040548715.1 of Stenotrophomonas sp. 2694. NCBI lineage: Bacteria > Pseudomonadati > Pseudomonadota > Gammaproteobacteria > Lysobacterales > Lysobacteraceae > Stenotrophomonas > Stenotrophomonas sp. 2694. Next base: position 46,656 of record NZ_JBEPSG010000003.1, on the reverse strand, counting down.
CAGGTGCAGCGAGGCGACCATGGTCACGCCGATGAACAGCATGGCGATGATCATCAGCGCCATGGACCAGTGCAGCACCCGGGCGAGCAGGTTGAAGTAGCCGTTGCCGGTACTCATCGTGCTTCCCCCTTCGTCTGTGCCGCCGCACCGCTGGCGCGCTCGCGTTCGCGGCGGTTGAACGACTGCGAATACACCGCCGAGCGCGCAGCCAGGATCGGATCGTCGCTGCCGCGCACGCCGCTGGGCACGATCAGCGGATCGAAGTTGAGCTGGCCGCAGGCGCCTTCTTCCTGCGACTGCATGCGGTCGAGGCTGAGCACGCCCGCCACCACCTGTTCGCGTGATTCCGGCCACGGCACCGAGGGATCATCAATGGCATCGCCCGGCGCGGCCAGGCTGACCACCAGGTTCCAGCGCACCGGGCCGGTGGCCAGGCGCTGCTGCAGTTCCTGGCTGAGGAAATCGACATTGGCCTGCTTGCGCGCCTCCGCATCCATCTCCACCAGCGGCGCCTGCGGCTGCCAGCGCCAGCGCACCGCGCGTTTCTGCCCCTGCGCGTTGGTGAACCAGAAACTGTTGACGCTGTTGAAGGTGGTGTTGGCCCAGCTGCTGGTCCACGGTGCGCTCTTGGCCCACTGCTGGAAGGCCTGTGCGCTGGGGTACCTGGCCAGCACGGCCGCCATCTTCTGCGGGTCGGGCTTGCCGGTGGCCGGATCCGGAACCTGCGCGCGGGTCTGCTCGTAGAACGCCTCGGCGGTGGGCACGGCGAAGAACGGGAAGCTGTTCATCGCCATCCGCCATTCCTGCCCGTCATCGCCCACCAGCTGTACGGCGATGCTGCGCACGCGCGCGCTGCCATCGGCGCCGTGCGGATCGCCGCCGCCGATCGACAGCCGGCCCAGCACCGGAACCTTCGCCTGCGAGAACACCCGTGCGCTGGACAGCGTGGGCGCCTGTGCGCTGGGTTCGAACCAGCCGCTCACGCACACGCCTTTGCTGTGCGCGCGGCGGAAGCCGGGATGCGCAGGGCCGGTGGCCTCGATGGTGTCGGTGAAGCGCTGTGCGGTCAGCCGGTCGCGGCCGATCCAACCGGCCAGCCAGGCGAAGGCGAGGGCAACGATGCCCAGGATCAGTGCGATCAGCGCGATCCAGGGCAAGGGCGAATGCCGGCGCGGCGCGCCCGGCTCCTGGCCGGCGCGGGTGTAGCGGAAGAGCGACATGGTCGGAGTCCTGCCTTCACGGATGTGTGGGTGGGCGACCACACCATCCTCGCAGAACCCGGCCGGGGCCGAAATTCAATTTTTCGTCAGATTTGCAGGGTGATGCAGTGCCGACCAAGGTCGGCACCCACCGGCATGGGTAGCGCCGGGCCATGCCCGGCGGCTCCATCAGCCGTAACGTGCCTTCAGCATCGTCCACGCCGAACGCAGGGCCAGGGCTTCGCCACCGGCCGGGCGGCCCGGGCGCTCGCCATCGTTCCAGGCATACACGTCCAGATGTGCCCAGCGCTGTCCGTCTTCCAGGAAGCGTTCCAGGTACAGCGCGGCGGTGACCGAGCCGGCCATGCGCGAACCGGCGTTGGCCAGGTCGGCGATGCCGCTGCTCAGGTAACGCAGGTACGGGCGCCACAACGGCATGCGCCACACCGGGTCACGGGTGGCGTCGCCCGCCTGCAGCCACTGCTGGGCAACCGTGTCATCGTTGCTGAACAGCGCCGGCAGGTCCGGGCCCAGCGCGATGCGTGCCGCGCCGGTCAGCGTGGCGAAGTCCAGCACCAGGTCCGGCTTCTGCTCACCGGCGAACGTCAGCGCGTCGCACAGGATCACCCGGCCTTCGGCATCGGTGTTGTCGATCTCCACGCTCAGGCCCTTGCGGGTGGCGATCACTTCGCCCGGGCGGAAGGCATCCGGGCCGATCGCATTTTCCACCGCCGGTACCAGCAGGGTCAGGCGCACCGGCAGCTGCTGGGCCATCACCAGCCCGGCCAGCGCCAGCGCGTGTGCGGCGCCGCCCATGTCCTTCTTCATGTTGCGCATGCCATCGGCCGGCTTGATGTCCAGGCCGCCGGTATCGAAGCACACGCCCTTGCCGACCAGTGCCAGCGCCGGGTCGGTCTCCTTGCCCCAGCGCAGCACGATCAGCCGCGGCGCACGGTGCGAGGCACGGCCCACCGCATGGATGGCCGGGAAGTTCTGCGCCAGCAGTTCGTCGCCGGTGATGGCTTCCACCTGCGCGCCATGCGCTTCAGCCAGGGCACGCGCGGCGTCTTCCAGCTGCTGCGGGCCCATGTCTTCGGTCGGCGTGTTGACCCAGTCACGCACGCGCAGGCTGGCGGCGATCAGGTCGGCCACTTCGCCGGTCGGTGCAGCCACCAGCTGGGCCGGCGCGCGGTTGCGCTTGCGGTAGCGGTCGAAGCGGTAGCTGCCCAGGCCCCAGCCCAGCTGCAGCAGCGCCTGCTCGGCGGCCGGCAGTTCGCTGGCCAGCTGCCACACGCTGCCTTCCGGCAGGGCATGCGGTGCATGGGCGTAGCTGTAGGCATCGGCACGATCGCCGACGCCGATCACCGCGCCAGCCAGGCCATCGGCGCCGGGCAGCAGCGCAACCGAATGCGCGCCCGCAGTGAAGCCCTGCGACTTCAACCACGCCTGGGTGGCAGCGGATTGGCTGTTCTTCCACGCCTCGAACTGGCTGCGGTCCAGCACGTGCAGCGGCAGTGCGGCGGTGGTGTCGGCGGTGAAACCAGTGATCTCGCTCATGCGTCAGGTACTCCGGGATGCGTCAGCGTCGGCGGCGTCGAGGTTGGCATCGAGCCAATCGGCCAGGCCGGTGAGGGTGTCGAACTGCAGGTCAGGCTGCAGCTGCGGATGGTTCCAGGTGGCCGCTTCGCGGTTGATCCAGCAGCCGCGCAGGCCGGCAGCCATCGCGCCGGCCACGTCCATCTCGACGTGGTCGCCCACGTGCAGCACCTGCGCCGGGGCGACGCCCAGGCGGTCGCAGGCAGCGTGGAAAATGCTCGCTTCCGGCTTGGCTGCGCCATGCTCGCGCGCGCCCAGCTGGAAGCTGAAGTGATGGGCCAGGCCGATCCGTTCCAGATCGGCATTGCCGTTGCTCAACGCGGCCACCGGCACCCGCGCGGCGATACGCGCCAGTGCGTCCAGCGCATCGGGGTAGCACTCCACCTGGTTGCGCGCGGCGTAGAACACTTCATACGCCGGCTCCAGAAGATCCAGGCTGGCGCCACTGTTTTCCAGCGCCTCCTGGATCGTCAGCCGGCGCAGCGCGCTCAGGTCGAAATGCAGGTGTGGGTTGTCGCGGAACGAGCGCTCGCGCAGTTCGCGCATGGCCGCCACCGGATACATCGCGGCGGTGGCGGGGCTGTGTTCGCGCATCCAGTCGAACAGGACCTGGTCGATGCGGGCGCCGATCGGAGCGAACGGCCACAGCGTATCGTCGAGGTCGAGGGTGATGGCAAGGACAGGGAATTTCACCCCGCCATTCTACGCCTGCCCGCGCGGGCTTTCATGCGCGCGGCGGGCAGGCGCTGCCGCCGTCAGTGGCTGCGCAGGTCGTAGGAGCAGTACAGGACGGTCTGGCCATCGACGCGATCCACGCTCAGGTCATGCCTGCCCACTTCGCGCCGGTAGCCACCGGCCACCGGCGGCGGCATCTTCGCCAAGGCGGCGACCTTGCTGATTTCCGCGCTGCCGAAGTACGCCGTGTAACTGTCCACGCCATCCTCGCCGCTGGAGCCGTCGTAGGAGGTCACATGGGTCACCGGCAGGCCAAGCACCATCAGCGGCGAGGCCAGTGTGTAGCCGTCGTCGTACTCGTCCCTGGTCTTGGCCCCGGCGGGCATCAGCACCTTGGCCATGGCATCGAACTGTTCGGGCGTGAGATGGCGCTGGCAGGTGATGGCCTCCACCAGCTGGGTGCGGGCCACTTCCGCACTGGGCGGGGCCGCGGCGAAGGCGGGGGCGGCCAGGCAGGTCAGGGCGAGGCATCGACGCGCGAAAGAGAACATGGGGAGGGTTCCATCCTGGGAAAAAGCGGGCGCATATTCTGCCAGCCTTCGCCGTCCCACCGTTCCTCTCCCCGCACGCCCGTCGATGGAGCGCGCCTCACTCCAGCAGCCGCGCCCAGCCGTGCATGCCGTCCAGCCGTGCCAGCACCAGCTTGATGCAGACCAGCAGCGGCACCGCCAGCAGCAGGCCGATCATGCCCCAGGCCCAGCCGAACACCATCAGCGCCAGGATCAGCACCAGCGGTGACAGTTTCATCTGCCGGCCAAGCACGATCGGCGTCACCAGCTGCCCTTCCAGGGTATGCAGTGCCAGGTAGGCGGCCGCAGGCAGCAGTGCCTGCAGCGGGTCGCGGAACTCGACAAAGCCCATCAGCAGCATCAATGCGACGCCGAGCAGCGGGCCGACATAGGGCGCGAAATTCAGCAGCGCCGCCACGGTTCCCCACAGCAGCGCCTCCTGCAGCCCGATGCCCAGCAGCATCAGCACCCCGGCCAACAGCAGGCCGACCACCGTGTTGATCACGCTGATGGTCAATACGTAGCGCGACACCTCATGCTCGATCGAGCGCAGGATGTCACTGGTGAAACGCTGCTGCTGCCGGTTCGGGAACAGGGCGATCGCTGCACGCTGCAGGCTCTGGCCGTAGATCATGAAGAACAGCGTCAGCAGCACGACGGCCAGCACCGAGGCGGCCAGCCGCGGCGCACGGGTGAGCATCCGGTAGGGGTCGTCCAGCTGGGTGCGGATCACCTGCACCTTGCGGTTGCCGTCGCCGCCGGCCACGCGCGCGAAATTCTCTGCGGCCTGGTTGGCCTGCTGCACCGGCTTGGTCAGGTCCTGCACCTGGCGCGCAACCTTGCGCAGCTGCTGCGGTGCTTCCTGTGCCCAGTCCATCGCCGGGCCGATCAGCTGCACAGCCAACGCACCCGTCACGCCCAAGCCGGCGCCCAGCACCAGCAGGGCGCCGAGCGCGCGCGGAATCCACAGCTTCTGCAGCAGGCGCAGGATGGGGTTGCCGACCAGGGCGAAGAACATCGCCAGCAGGACCGGCAGGATGATGTCCTGCGCCGCCCACAGGGTGAACGCCACGGCCAGGGTCGCCAGGATCACCAGCGACATCGGGCCACGTGGGCGCGAGGGCGGCGGCAGGGGTGCGGACTCGTCCGGCGCAGGCGACGACGGGGACAACAGGGACTCGCTCATCGACGCACCGACCAGAAAGAGAAGCCCATTATCGGCCCGCCGCGATCAACGCGGCGGGTAAGGTTCGTCAACGTTCGGACATCTCGGTCGCCGCTTCGGCCGGACGGGGCTCACGCAGCTCGGGCTCGGCCACCGGGCGTGCTGCCGGTCGTGCTGCGGCGGCGGGGGGCGGCCCGGCCGCTTCATCCACCTGGTCGGCGGCATCGTCTGCGGTTTCCGCCGCCTGCGCCGCCACCACCGAAGCAAACGCGGCCTGGGCACTGGCGAACAGGCTGGACACCGAACCGACCATCTGCAGCCAACGCGCTCCGTTGACCTTGCCCGGAACCTCCAGCTTGCCGGCGATGAACCCGCCGGCCAGACCCACCACCACGATGCGCAGTGGCGACCAGCCCTGTCGCCAGACCTGGCTGAGCACGTTCCAGTGGTCCTGGGTCTCGCCGAGGCGCACGGCCATCACCTGTTCGCAACGTTTCACACGCCGCTGCAGTGCACCGAACTTCATGGCTTGCCCTCCGGGATCTGCACGCCTGCATCGGGATCATCATCGGTGGGCTCATCGAACAGGCCCAACCGGGACAACTGACGCCGGGTGGCGTGCATGCCGGTGTGGTGGAAGAAGTAGGAAACGCGCCAGATCGCATAGCCGGTGACGGCCAGGCTCAGCAGCGAGGTGATCAGCAGGGCCTGCAGCCAGCTCAGGCCGAAGCTCTGCAGGAGGGCGATGAGGGTGGCGGCCAGCAACAGCCAGGCCGACGCACCGAACACGATGGCGACGCCGGCCCAGGCCAATGCGCGGCCGAACGCGCTGCGCGCCAGCGCGAAGTCCGCCGACGCCAACCGGCGCAGCGAACGCAGTGAGTGCTTGGCCGAATCGGCAGTCGCCCGGCCGGCTGCGCCGACCTGGCGGATGCTTTCGTCCAACGGCGGGGTGGCCGCCGGATCAGGACGTTGCGTGGTGTCTTCGCTCACGCCGCAGCTTACTTGTCGCTGCCGCGGGCCAGCTTGGCGATGATCCAGCCGGTAGCGAAGGCCACGCCGAACGAGGCCAGCGGACGTTCGCGGATCAGCTCAGCAGCGCTGTCGATCAGGTCCTTGCCCTTGTCCATCAGCGCGTCGACCTGTTCCTTGGCGGCGGCACCACCGAACTCGGCAGCAGCCAGGCCCGACAGCGCGCTGTCGGAAAGTTCAGCCTTGACGTTGGCCTTGCCGATGCGCAGTTCATCGGTCGCGGCGCCGGTAGCGCCCTTGATCGCACCGCCGGCAGCGCTGGCGGCCTGCTTCAGGTGGGAACCGGCTTCACCCAGGTGGTCCTTCAGGTTCTCGGTATTGGTGGGGCTCATCGAATCACTCCTGTTGCGATGGGGGAACGGGCGATCGGCGCTTGGCCGACCTGGACGTACAGCAATAGCATCACGTGGGTATAGGGGGCGTTACGGCCAGGCGATCAGCGCATCACCAACTGGCCCTGCTGCTGGCCATTGTTGCGCAGCACGCGCAGCACCAGGGTGGGCGGGCGCTGCTGGAAATTGGCGCGCCAGCTGGCCAGGTCGGCGAACTCGCCCACCGTGGCGTCGGTGATGATGTCGCCCTGCTGCAGGCCATTGGTCGCGGCGCGGCTGCCGCGCTTGACCTCGCTGACCAGCACGCCGCCCACGCCAGACTGACGCAGCGATTCGGGCAGGTCGACGAAGCTGGCACCGGTCAGGCGCGGGTCCAGGCTCTCGCCGCTGACCACGCGCGCCTGTTCCTTCAGCGTTGCCTTGATCTGCAGCGGCTTGCCTTCGCGGCGAACGTCCAGGGTCAGCACGCTGCCCACCGCCGCCAGGCCTTCCACGTTGTGCAGTGCTTCGGCACTGTCCACGCGCTGGCCGTTGGCCGATACCACCACGTCGCCCGGCTTCAGTCCTGCGGCGGCACCGGCCGAACCGGCCAGCACGCGGGTTACCAGGGCGCCGCGGGTTTCGCCCAGGCCCAGGCCCTGCGCGATCTGCGCGCTCAAGTTCTGGCTTTCGATGCCCAGCGTGCCGCGCACCACCACGCCATGCTTGACCAGCTGGTCCACCACGCTGCGGGCCAGGTTCGACGGAATCGCCAGGCCCAGGCCGATGTTGCCGGCCATGCTGCCCTGCGGGTTGAAGCTGGCGGTGTTGATGCCCACCAGCTGGCCCTGCAGGTTGACCAGTGCGCCACCGGAATTGCCGGGGTTGATCGATGCATCGGTCTGGATGAAGTTCTGGTAGCCCAGCCCGCGGATGCCACTGCGGCCCACCGCCGAGACGATGCCCGAGGTGACCGTCTGGCTGAAACCGAACGGATTGCCGATCGCGACCACGAAGTCGCCCACCCGCAGCTGGTCGCTGTTGCCCAGCTTGATGTCGGTCAGGTTCTGCGCCGGAATGCGGATCAGCGCGATGTCGGTGTCGCGGTCCGAGCCGAGGAACTCGGCCTTCACCGTGCGCCCATCGGCCAGTGTCACCTGCACGTCATCAGCGTTGTCGATGACGTGGTGGTTGGTCAGCACCAGGCCTTCGGTGGCATCGATGATGACGCCCGAACCGAGTGACTCGTTGATCCGCTCCTGCGGGATGTCCGGGAACAGGCGGCGGAAGAACGGGTCGTTGAAGAACGGGTTGCGTACCCGCACCACCTGCTTGGTGTTGACGCTGACCACCGCCGGCATCGCCTTTTCCAGCATCGGTGCAAGCGAAGGCACCGCCTGCCCGGCGACCGCGGCCGGCAGCGCTGCGGAGGTGGGCAGTACCGCCGGCAGCGGAGCGGCATCGGCACGGTTGTCCAGGTGCGCATTGAGGCCGGTGGCAACGAAGCCGCCGAAGGCAGCGGCGATTGCGAGCGTAAGCAGGGTGGGAAGCGGTCGCATGGGAGTCGGTTCGCAGGCTGAGGTTGGGGCCGTTGACGCATACGGTAGAACAAGCTGAATGAGTGTGTCGCGATCTGGATAAATGCCCCATGAAAATCCGACCCCCACCGCAGGCGCCGGAAAGCTGACGCGCGCACCACAACGCTGTTCGCGACAGCCGCGAGCGAGCGCCGCAAGGCACGCCGGCAGCGCCCTGATACACCGCGACACTTGCGCAGTTCCGCGCATCCCGACCTTGCGATGACGCTCAGTGCTGCGCGGATGTGTGGCTGCTGCCAGTGCCTGCATCGGCACGCCAGCAGCAGGCAGGCTGCGCCGCACACTGCTTAAAAAAAGGGATTTCCTGACTGCGGGGCACGTCAGCCGCCGTTATCGCTTACTCCAGTTGCGTCGCACCGGATGCGATTGGCCGGCCGTGCCCGTTCCACGATAGCCATTGTCGGTATAGCATCGCCCCGTTTTGACAATCCAGGCCCCTAGGAGGGCAACATGAGCAACGGTAATGGTGTGTCGGTCGTGACCGACGCCGTCGAGAACGTGAAAGAAACCGCCACCAACGTCGGCGAGACCATCGCCCACGCCGCCGAAGACGCAGTGAAGTCGGTCAAGAAGACCGTCAAGCGCGCCCGCAAGGCTGCCACCACCCGCGTCGCCAAGGCCAAGAAGGTCGTGGCCAAGGTCGAGAAGACCGTTGCCAAGAAGGCCGAGAAGGCTGCCAAGTCGGTCGGCAAGACCGTTGCCAACGCCAAGAAGAAGCTGGAAGCGGCCAAGAAGAACGCCAAGGCCGAAGCGGCTGCCCTGAAGAAGGAAGTGGCCAAGAAGAAGGCGGCTGCCGGCAAGACCGTGACCAAGAAGGCTGCTGCTGCCAAGAAGACCACCAAGGCTGCCGGCAAGAAGGTCGCTACCGTGAAGAAGGCCGCCACCAAGAAGGTTGCGACCGCCAAGAAGGCTGTGGCCAAGAAGACCGCTGCTGCCAAGAAGGTTGTCGGCAAGAAGGCCGCTACCGCCAAGAAGGCTGTGGCCAAGAAGACCGTGGCCGCCAAGAAGGTCGTCGGCAAGAAGGTCGCTACCGCCAAGAAGGCTGCGGCCAAGAAGACCGTCGCTGCCAAGAAGGTCGTCGGCAAGAAGACTGTCGCTGCCAAGAAGGTCGTCGGCAAGAAGACCGTCGCTGCCAAGAAGGTCGTCGGCAAGAAGACCGCCGCTGCCAAGAAGGTCGTCGGCAAGAAGACCGCCGCTGCCAAGAAGGTTGTCGGCAAGAAGACCGCTGCTGCCAAGAAGGTTGTCGGCAAGAAGGTCGCTGCTACCCGCAAGACGGTCGCCAAGAAGGCTGCACCGCTGAAGAAGGCCGTGGCCAAGAAGGCTCCGGCCAAGAAGGCCGTGCGCAAGGCTGCCAAGCGCAAGTAATCGCGCGTGGTTCGAAGGCCCTTCCGCTCATCGGGCGGGAGGGCCTTCTGCGTTTTCGGGGGGGCTGATCGTTGCCTGGCGTGGATCTGCGGCAGCAGCCTGGGGCAAGATGAAGGTCTTCCGCAGGAGCCCTGACCATGCGCGGCATCGATTTCAGTTCCTGGCAGGGCGTGCTGTCCACCCTGGCCGGGTTGGTCCTGATCACCCTGCTCGGCGTGGGCATCCGCCTGCTGGTGATGCAGACCCTGCAGCAGCGCCGCGAACGAGAGAATCGGCAGATCAATGAGCGGCTGCGTACCTTGATGGCGGCCTACAAGACGCTGGGCGGCTCCTTCACCGGTGAGCTGGGGGTCGATCCAACCCACCTGCGCGACCTGCGCCAGCGGGCCCACGAAGAAGGCATCGCCGAGCCGGGCTCGGATCGGGCCCGGCGCATCCGCGATGCGGTCGAAGCGGCCTTGTCGGACATCCTGCTGCTGGGCACCGACGAGCAGGTAAGGCTGGCCGCGCGCGCTGCCAGTGAACTGGCACAGGGGCGTGCGGTGCACACACACGAACTGGTGATCTCGCTGCGCGACTTCGTCCGCGAGGCGCTGGACCTTGCGCCGGTACCGGCCGACCTGGAGATCCCGCGCCAGGGGCCTACCCGCCCTGCGGGCAGCGCTGGCGGAAGTGGCAAGGGCCGCAACGAGGGCGAAGCCAAGGGCGGTCGCACCGGTGGAGGTGGCGGCGGTGGCGGCGGCATGGGTGCCGGAATGGGCGGGCTGGGTGTGGGTGCCGGTGCTGCGCTGGGTGCCGGCCACGCGGCGGGTGAGGATGAAGCGGGCGCCCGCTGAGGACGCCCGCCCGGGTCAGCGCTTGAGTTCGAAGATCGGCTCGAATCCGCCGTAGATCATCCGTGCACCGTCGAACGGCATGGGATTCTTCGACGGGTCCAACCGCGGGTCTTCCATCATTTTCTGCATGCCTGCATCGCGGGTGGCCTTGTCCGGCCACTCGATCCAGGAAAACACCACGGTCTCCTCCGCCGTGGCTTTCACCGCGCCGAAGAAGTCGGTGGTCTTGCCGTGCGGCACGTCATCGCCCCAGCACTCGACCACGCGCAGCGCGCCGTGTTCGAGGAACACCACGTCGCCGCTGCGCGCGTGGGCGAGGAACTTCTCCTTGTTGGCGGTGGGCACCGCCAGGACGAAACCATCGATGTAGCTCATCGCTTGCCTCCGGAATGGACCGTGCCAGGTGCACGGCCTTCATTGAGTCGACGCTTCAGGGCGCGGCAAATCGACATCGATTGCCGCGCCATTGAATCGAAGCGCGTGCGCGTACCGCGCGCGTATGCCTGAGCCTTGCTGAATCAATGCAAAAAATTCAGCAATGCGAAGACCGCTGTTTTCAGGGAGCGTTGTGGCGAATAACGGAGAATTTACATTCCCGATGCGATGGCGCCCTGGCGCTGCTGCACACCATAAGAAAGTAAAGGTGTACCCCCATGAAGAATTCGCTGATTGCTCTGGCTCTGGCCGCTGCCCTGCCGTTCACCGCTTCGGCCGCCGAGAACCTGTCCTACAACTACGCCGAGGCTGACTACGCCAAGACCGACGTTGACGGCATCAAGGCTGATGGCTGGGGCGTGAAGGGTTCCTACGGCTTCCTGCCGAACTTCCACGCTTTCGGCGAGTACAGCCGTCAGGAAGTCGACCACACCAACATCAAGGTTGACCAGTGGAAGGTCGGTGCCGGCTACAACGTCGAAATCGCTCCGTCGACCGACTTCGTTGCCCGCGTCGCCTACCAGAAGTTCGACCAGAAGCACGGCCTGGATTTCAACGGCTACAGCGCTGAAGCCGGTATCCGTACCGCGTTCGGTGCCCACGCTGAGGTCTACGGCCTGGTCGGTTACGAAGATTATTCGAAGAAGCACGGCGTCGACATCGACAGCCAGTGGTACGGCCGTCTGGGTGGTCAGGTCAAGCTGAACCAGAACTGGGGCCTCAACGGCGAGCTGAAGATGAACCGCCACGGCGACAAGGAATACACCGTCGGCCCGCGCTTCAGCTGGTAATTGCATCTACGGCGCGCCCGCGCGCTGTTCGTGCTGAAACAGGCCCGGCATTGCCGGGCCTGTTGCGTTGTGGGGAATCAGAACAGAGTCTGACTGCGATGCGCGGCGTCATGTTGCATTGCAATGAATTGGATTCCGCCACCGCCAGTGGCGGCCTACGGTGGATATCCCGTGCTGCCGGATACACCGCGATGCCGCCCGTACTCCCACCGCTGCTCCCCGACCGGCCGCGCCGTCTGGCGCTGCTGGATCCGCATCCGGTGCTGCGGCTGGGGGTGGAAGTGCTGCTGCACCAGCATAGCGGCGTGCACGTGCGCGGCAGCTACGCCAACGAAGATGACCTGGTGGAACTGCTGCAACGCGAACCCGGCTGCGTTGACCTGCTGGTGATCGATGCGCTGCCGCTGGGGGATCTTGGCGACGGGCTGCAGCTGCTGCGCGGATTGTCCCGGCGCTGGCCCAGCCTGCCGATACTGGTGCTGTCGGCGCACTGCAATGCCAGCACCGTGGCCACGACGATGCAGGCCGGCGCACGCGGCTTCCTGTCCAAGGCGACCACGCCGGAAATGCTGCTGCGCGCGGTGGACGTGGTGGCCCGCGGTGGGCGGTTCGTGCCCCCGGAGCTGCGCACGCAGCTGAATCGATCACGCGCTCGGCGCATGTCGGCGCCCAGCCTGACGCCACTGAGCCGGCGTGAACGCGAAGTGCTGCGGCTGGTGCTGCAGGGGTGCAGCACCGGCGAAGTGGCCCGGCGCTTCCAGCGCTCGGCCAGCACCATCAGCACGCAGAAGAAAGCGGCCTATCAGAAGCTCGGCATCCGCAGCGATCTCGAACTGTTCCGCATCCGCCACCTGCTGGAGTGTGGCTGACGGGCGCGCTTACTCGCCCTGGTACTGCTTTTCCTCGACCAGCGCCGAACCGGCAACACGGTTGATCTCGTTCTTCACCTGCACGCGTTCGCCGTTGGTGCCGTACACGCCGCGCGCCAGCTGGATGAACGCCTCGTCGAATACCTGCGCCGCTTCCTTGTCGCGCAGCTGGTCCTGGATCTCCCACATGCGCTCGTTGATGGCCTTCAACTGCGTCTTCAGCGCGGCCAGTGCCGGCTGCGCGTCAAGCTGCTGCAGCAGCAGCGGCAGCAGGCCGTCAAGCTCGGTGCGCACGTTGGCCAGCTTGGTCGCATCGTCGATGCGCTCGGCCTTGATCTCGAGAATGGTGATCTTGTCGATCAGCTCGCCGATCGATACCGGGGTCAGGATGGCGTCCACGTGGTTGGTTCCTGGAAATAGGCCCGCATGATACCGCGCCCACCGCGGCGCGGATTTACGCTGAATTTGCGCTGGCACGGCAGCATCGCCATCGAACCGTTACGGCCCTGCCATCGACACTGCCGTCCCGGCGGACAGACCGCCTTCGACGAGGAAGGGAGTGCAGTGAAGAGCAAGGGGATGATCATGGCCAGCGCGGCCGCACTGGCGGGGCTGCTGTGCGCCGGCAGCGTGCAGGCGCAGGTGCAGGTGAGTGGCACGGCGGCATTGACCAGCGACTATGTCTGGCGCGGCAGTTCGCAGAGCGAGGGCGATCCGGCCGCGCAGGTGGGGGCAAAGGTGACGGTGGGTTCGGGCTGGTATGCCAGCGCATGGGGATCGAATGTCTCGTTCACGCCGGACAGCGGGGCACGCAGCGAGTTCGATCTCGTCGCCGGCTGGTCCGGCGCGCTGTCGCCGGACTGGAGCCTGGATGCGAACCTCACCCGGTATGTCTATCCGGGCACTGGCCGCGCACTGGACTGGACCGAACTCAATGTCACCACCACCTGGAAGCAACGCGCCTGGCTGCAGGTTGCCCACTCCAACGATGCCCTGGCCGGCGGCCATCGCGGCACCTACGCACAGCTGGGCGTGCGGGTGCCGTTGAACGAGCGCGTGCGGTTGGAAGCGGCGGTGGGGCAGTACTGGCTGGCCACCGCGCAGGGGCCGGACTACCTGCATGGCCAGCTCAGTGCCATTGCCACGTTGACGCCGGCGTGGGAACTGCGCGCCACCGTGCATGACACCGACAGCGCCGCCAAGCGTCTGTTCCCGGGCAATGCCGGTGGACGCTGGGAACTGGCGCTGCAGGGCAGCTTCTAGTCGGCCGACGCGGCCTGGCGTGCGCGCCAGGCACTGGGCAGCCACACCAGCAGGGCCAGTACCGCCACCGCGGTACCGGCCACGCATACGCCGGTCCAGCCGAAACGCTGGTAGACCTGTGCCGACAGCAGCGAGCCCAGCGAACCCCCGATGAAATAGCCGGTCATGTAACCGGCATTGAGGCGGTTGCGTGCCTCCGGCTGCAGTGCGTAGATCAGGTTCTGGTTGCTGACATGCAGCAGCTGCGCGGCCAGGTCCAGCACCACCACGCCGACCAGCAGCGCCAGCAGCGAATGCGCCGACAGCCCCAGAGGCAGCCAGGACAGCAGCAACAGCACCAGCGCAATGGCCGTGGCCCGGCCGGTCTGGCCACGATCCGACATGCGCCCGGCAAGGCCGGCAGCCAGCGTACCGGCGGCACCGACCAGCCCGAACAGGCCGATGGTGGCGTCGCTGTAGGCATACGGCGGCTGCGCCAGCAGGAAGGCCAGTGGCGTCCAGAAGATCGCGAACATCGCAAAGCTGCACGCGCCGAGCAGCGTGCGCTGGCGCAGCACCGGCTCCTGCACGAACAGCGTGCCGATCGAGCGCAGCAGCGCGAAGTAGCTCAGCCCGGCGCTGTGGTGGAAACGCGGCAGGCCGCGCTGCAGGGCCAGCGCGGTCAGCACCAGCGTACCTGCAGCGATCGCATAGACCAGGCGCCAGTCGCCCAGGCTCGACAGCAGCCCGGCCACGGTGCGTGCCAGCAGGATGCCCAGCAGCAGCCCGCTCATCAGCGTGCCGACCACGCGGCCGCGATGCTCCGGTGCGGCCAGGGTGGCGGCGAACGGCACCAGCACCTGCGCCACCACCGAGAACAACCCGGTGATCGCGGTACCAGCCAGCAGCCATGGCAACGACGGCGCGCATGCGCTGATCACCAGTCCGCTGGCCGACAACAACGTCATCACCACGATCAGCCGGCGGCGCTCGAACAGGTCACCCAACGGCACCAGCAGGATCAGGCCAGCGGCGTAGCTCAACTGCGCAGCGGTCACCACCATGCCGACCTGGCCGAAAGGCACGCCGAAGGCATCGGCGATGGTATGCAGCAACGGCTGCGCGTAGTAATTGCTGGCCACCGCGATACCGGTGGCGACCGACATCAACAGGATCTGCCAGCGCTGCAGGGGAGGAAGGGAAGGGGACACGCGATGTTCCGTGAAGCAGGGCAGCACAGTGTCCGCCTGCTGCTCTCATGATGGAAATGAATCATCATCATCGCTGTCATCTGGAATTGAGATACGGGTGTGAACCTCAAGCAGCTCGAGTTCGCCGTGGCCCTGGCAGAAGAGGGCAACTTCACCCGTGCGGCCGCGCGCTGCCACGTCGTGCAGTCGGCCCTGAGCCATCAGATTGCCCATCTGGAGCAGGAGCTGGGCACGACGTTGTTCGAGCGGCTGCCGCGCCAGGTGCGCGCCACCGCGGCGGGAGAGGCGTTGCTGGTGCACGCCCGGCAGGTGCTGGCCAGCCTGCGCCACCTGCGTGCCGACGTCGCTGCCGTCAGTGGTGACGTGCGCGGGCTGCTGGCGATCGGGCAGATCTCGTCGCTGACCGGCATCGACGTGGTGGCCATGCTGGCTGCCTTCCAGCAGCAGCACCCGCAGGTGGAGTTCCAGTTGCGGGTGGACAAGAGCGAGACCCTGCTGCAGCAGGTGCAGTCGCGCGCACTGGACGTGGCGCTGGTGGGGCTGGCGCCGTCGGCCCATCTGGAGGGCGTCTGCCACCAGATGCTGCAGGAAGAGGATCTGGTGGCCGTGCTGGCGCCGCAGCATCGGTTGGCCACGCGCAAGCGGTTGCCGTTGGCGGCGCTGCAGGATGAGGCCCTGGTCGATTTCCCGCGGGGGACCGGCGCGCGCCGGCAGACCGATGATGCGTTCGCCGCAGCGGGCCTGCCGCATCAGGTGCGTTTCGAGGTCAACCTGATGGAACTGGTCGAGCGCTTCGTCCGCCACGGCCTGGCGGTGGGCATCGTGCCGGTGCGGATCGCCGACGGTTTCGAAGGGGTGGTGCAGGTGCCGCTGCAACCGACCCCGACCCGGCGCGTACATCTGGTCTGGCAGCGCCTGCCGACGCCGGCCGCACGCGCCTTCGTCGACGCCGTGCTCAGCTGCGCAGGCGCAGGCTCAGGCCCTTGAGGAAGTTGCGCAGCATCTGGTCCAGGCAGCGCCGGTAGTTCTTGTGGCCGGGCTGGCGGAACAGCGCGCCGAGTTCGGATTTGGAGACGTTGAAGCCGATGCTGGTGAAGATCTCCATCATGTCGACATCGCGCAGCTGGAAGGCCACGCGCAGCTTCTTCAACACCAGGTTGTTGTCGATGCGGGTTTCCACCGCGCGCGGCGTCTGGCCCTCATCGTGACCGCGCAGGTGCAGGATCAGGCCATCGAGAAAGTGCGCCAGCGCACTGTCGCTCATCGGCTGGAAACCCGGCTCGTCTTCGCGCAGCAGCCAGGCCTTGGCCTGGTCGACATCCACTTCGAACGCCGGATCGGCCATCTGGCACAGGGTCACCACGTGGTGGTCGCCGAGGTCCAGGGAGTAGCGCACGCTGCGCAGTACATCATTATTGATCATGGCCCATTGTACCGGCCCTGCGGCTGTAACCGGACTGTCACCGGATTGCAGCATCGTGAGCGCTGTTCTGCAGAGACCCTCTCCGATGCGCCGGTACCTCCTTTCCGTTCTGCTGGTCGCCAGCAGCTTCGCCGCCACCGCCCAGGACCGTTTCGTGCCCGTGGAGCAGCGTCTCAGCGCGGCCCAGCTGGCCGAAGTGGGCCTGGACGCGACCCAGCTGCAGACCCTGAACCGCGTGCTGCGCGAGGCCGAGGCATCCACGCCCGTACCCACGCGGGCGGCGGTTGCGGCCAACACCGGCGCGCCGTTGCCGGCCAACGTTCCCGCCCCGGCGGCGATGCACCTGGGCCTGGAAGAGGGGCCGGTCAGCGCCCGCGTGGTCGGCGACGTCGCGGGTTGGCAGCCGGGCACGGTGTTCACCCTCGACAACGGTCAGCAGTGGCAGGTGATGAAGGGCCAGATGAAGCTGCGCAAGACCCTGCAGACACCGCAGATCGAGGTGATTCCGGGTATCGCCGGGCGCTGGTTCCTGCAGGTCGACGAAGATCTGCCGAAGGCACGCGTGTTCCGCCTGCGCTGACCGCGCGCACCGCAGCGGGCCGATCCGGCAACGCAGCCGTGGGCCGACGGTGCCAGAATGGCGGTCTGGTTTCCCACGGAGTTGTCTGATGACCCGAACCGTCCTGATTACCGGCGCCACGTCCGGCTTCGGCGCCGCTGCCGTACACCGCTTCGCCCAGGCGGGCTGGAAAGTGATCGCCACCGGCCGTCGCAGCGAACGCCTGCAGCCGCTGGTCGAGCGCTACGGCAAGGAGGTGGTGCACGCGGCCGTGTTCGACGTGCGTGATCCGGTCGCGATGGAAGCGGCACTGCTGGCGCTGCCGCCGGCCTTCGGTGACATCGATCTGCTGGTCAACAATGCCGGTCTGGCCCAGGGCACCGCGCCGGCGCAGAGCGCCAGCCTGAAGGACTGGACGACGATGATCGACACCAACATCACCGCGCTGGTCACCCTGACCCATCGCCTGTTGCCGCAGCTGGTGGAGCGCAAGGGCGCCATCATCAACATTTCGTCGGTGGCCGGTGTCTATCCGTATCCGGGCGGCAACGCCTATGGCGGCACCAAGGCGTTCGTCAGCCAGTTCTCGCTGGGCCTGCGTTCGGACCTGCACGGTACCGGTGTACGCGTGACCACCATCGAACCGGGCATGGCCGAAACCGAGTTCACCGTGGTCCGCACCCATGGCGACCAGGTTGCGTCGGACAAGCTGTACACCGGCGCCAACCCGATGACCGCCGAAGACATCGCCGAGCAGATCTTCTGGGTGGCGAGCCTGCCCCCGCACCTGAACATCAATCGCCTGGAACTGATGCCCGTCAGCCAGTCGTTCGCCGGTTTCCAGGTTGCCCGCGAGAGCTGATCCGCTGTCTGCAGCGTCGAGCCCGGCGCTGCACGGGCAAAAAAAAGCCGGGCAATGCCCGGCTTTTTTCATTATGCCCGCACGCTTACTGCGCCTTGATCGCCATCGCCTGCAGGCCGGTGCCATCCAGCTTCTGCTTGGCTTCGGAAAGCTCACCGGCGGTGCCATAGGGCCCCATGCGTACGCGGTACACGGTCTTGCCGTTGATCTGCGCCGACTCCACGCGTGCGGCCAGGCCCATCATCGCCAGCTTGGCCTTGGTCGCTTCGGCATCGCCGGACGCGCCGAACGCACCGGCCTGCAGGATGTAGCGGGCGTTGTCGGCCGTTGCCGGGGCTGCTGCAGTGCTGGCGGCGGCCGGCGCGGTTTCGCTGCGTGCCGCAGGAGCGGCGGCACCGGTGCTGGTGCTGGCCGGCGCGGTGGTGGCCGCTGGCGCGGCGGTCGTCGGGCGTTCACTCACCGGCGTCGGCAGCGGACGGCTGGTGGCGGTCACCGGCGCGGTGCTGGCAACGCTCGCCGTCGCCGCAGGGGCTGCGGCCGCAACCGCCGCCGGCACGGGCTTGCCTTCCAGTGCGGCCTGCGCGCGCTGCGCTTCGGCCTTGCTCCGGCGCTGTTCCTCGGCGCGCGCGCTGGCGGCCAGTTCGGCGTCGGACATCTCCACTTCCTTGCCAGGCAGCAGGGTGTAGAAGTCGTACTGGGTGGCGGCCGGCTTTTCCGGCTCAGCCGGTTTCGGCGTGGCCGGCTGTGCGGCCGGCTGGGTGCCGACATCGCCTTCGCCATCGGCCACCGGCGCCGGCTGCGCGTTCGGGTTCGGCTGCGGACCGGCGCGCAGGAAGCCATCGCCCTCGCCCTTGAACAGGTTCGGCGCCGCCAGGAACACCACGGCGGCGATCGCCACGCCGGCAACCAGCCACACCCATCCGGGCGTGCCTTGGCTGCTGTTGCGCCGAGCCTGTGTCTTGCCGCGTCGTGCTGCCATGTCTACTGCGTCTCCTGAGGCTTACATTTTTTCCGGGGCGGAAACGCCCAGGAGGTCGAGGCCGTTGGCCAGTACCTGGCGCGCCGCGCAGGCCAGGGTCAACTTGGCATTGCGATCGGTCGCGTCGTCCACCAGCACCGGCGTCCCGTGATACCACGTGTGGAAGGCGTGCGCCAATTCGCGCAGGTACTGCGCGACCAGATGCGGTTCCAGCGCCACGCCGGCCGCTTCCACCACTTCCGGATAACGCGAGATCTCGTTCATCAGGGCCAGCGATGCGTCATCGGCCAGGCGGCCCAGATTGGACAGGCCGGTGCCCTGTTCGTAGACCATCCCCTTCTCCTGCGCCTGGCGCAGCAGGCTGCAGACACGGGCATGTGCGTACTGCACGTAGAACACCGGGTTGTCGTTGCTCTGCTGACGGGCCAGGTCGATGTCGAAAGTCAGCTGTGAATCGGGCTTGCGTGCGATCAGGAACCAGCGGGTCGCGTCGCGGCCGGCTTCTTCGATGAGGTCGCGCAGGGTGAAGTAGCTGCCGGCACGCTTGGACAGCTTCACTTCCTCGCCGCCGCGCATGACGGTGACCATCTGGTGCAGCACGTATTCCGGCCAGCCCTGCGGGATGCCCACTTCCATGGCCTGCAGGCCGGCACGCACGCGCGCCAGTGAACCGTGGTGGTCCGCGCCCAGTTCGGTGATCGCGCGCTCGTAGCCGCGCTGCCACTTGGACAGGTGGTAGGCCACGTCCGGCACGAAGTAGGTGAAGGTGCCGTCGGACTTGCGCATCACGCGGTCCTTGTCGTCACCGAAGTCGGTGCTGCGCAGCCACAGCGCGCCGCCTTCCTCATAGGTATGGCCCGACGCCTGCAGCTTGGCCACTGCCTCGGCGACCTTGCCATCGGCGTACAGCGAGCTTTCCAGGAAGTAGATGTCGAAATCCACGCCGAACGCGGCCAGGTCCAGGTTCTGCTCGTTGCGCAGGTAGGCCACGGCGAAGCGGCGGATCGCCTGCAGGTCGTCCGGGTCCTTGGCGCCGACCACCAGGGTGCCTTCCAGGTCGACGCTGGCGCCGGACATGTAGGCACGTGCCACGTCGGCGATGTAGTCGCCGCGGTAGCCGCCTTCCGGCCAGCCTTCCTGGTCCGGGGCAATGCCCTTCACGCGGGCCTGGGTCGACAGCGCCAGGTTCTCGATCTGCACGCCGGCATCGTTGTAGTAGAACTCGCGCTTGGCATTCCAGCCGTTGGCATCGAGCACGCGTGCCACGCAGTCGCCGATGGCCGCGGCGCGGCCGTGGCCGACATGCAGCGGACCGGTCGGGTTGGCCGACACATACTCCACGCCTACCGTGCGGCCATTGCCGGACAGGTTGCGGCCGTAATCGGCGCCTTCCTTGATGACGGTGACGGCTTCACGCTGGTACGCGGCCGGCGCCAGGTGGAAATTGATGAAGCCGGGGCCGGCGATCTCGACCTTGCTGACGTCTTCGCTGCGCGGCAGTGCCTCGACCAGCGCCTGTGCCAGTGCGCGCGGATTGCTGCGCGCGGCCTTGGCCAGCAGCATCGCGGCGTTGGTGGCGAAGTCGCCATGGTCGCGGGTCTTCGGGCGCTCGACCACGAAGTCCGGCGGCAGGGAGTCGACGGGCAGGGTGCCATTGGCGCGCAAGGCTTCGATGCCTTGGCTGATCAGGGCGCGGAGGAGATTTTTCACGAGGCCTGCTGTGAGAATGAGCGGCGGAATCGCCCATTTTAGCGCAGATGCCGGCCTCAACGCTGACCGGGGCCTGCCTGCCAGGGCACGCGTCGCGGCGTGCTGCTGCGGGGCTCATCCGACCAGGCGGGCCTGGAGCGGTGGCAGAAGACCCCGTTCAGCAAACGAAACCGGACGCCCCTCGCCGACCACGAAGTGGTCCAGCAGGCGGATGTCGACCAGTGCCAGGGCCCGTTGCAGTTCCTCGGTGATCTGCGCGTCGGCGGCCGAGGGTTCCGGGTCGCCAGAGGGATGGTTATGGCTGAGGATGACCGCGGCGGCGTTGTGCAGCAGGGCTCTGCGCACTACTTCACGGGGGTAGACCGGGGCCGCGTTGATGGTACCGGCGAACAGTTCCTCGCAGGCGATCAGGCGGTGGCGGTTGTCCAGGAACAGGACCACGAACAGTTCCCGTGCCTGCCCACGCAGACGGTGCTGCAGGTAACGGCCGACGGCGGCAGGGTTGTTGCCGACCGCTTCGCCCTGCTGCAGTTCAGCGGCCAGGTAGCGGTGGGCCAGTTCCAGCCCTGCGGCCAGCGTGCAGCTGCGAGCCGGCCCCAACCCAGGGAGTTTCGATAGTTCGCGGGCGGAGCGGTCCAGCAGCACCCGCAATGGGCCGTGGGCGAGCAACAGGTCGCGCGCGGTCTGTACGGCGTCCCGGCCGCCAATGCCGGAACCCAGGAACAGGGCCAGCAGTTCGGCGTCGGACAATGCCGTGGGACCCCGGGCCAGCAGCTTCTCGCGGGGACGCTCTTCTTCGGGCCATTCATGGATGGGCATGGCACCCATCATGGCGATCATCGCCGACCGCTCCCATAAGCCCTTGCCGCACCTGGGGGTCGGCCAAGCCCTCAGTCGCGCCGGGTCTGCAGGTAGTCGTAGAGTTCCTGGTTGGTCTGCAGGCCCAGCTTGCGCATGGCTTCGGCCTTCTGCCGGCTGATCGTCTTCGGGCTGCGCCCGCTGCGGTCGGCGATGGCATTGATGTTCAGGCCATCGGTCAGCAGTTGCAGCACTTCCAGTTCGCGTGTCGACAATGCGGCCGGTGGATGGGGGAACAGCAGATCGCGGGCCTGCAGGTGGCGCCGCAGCTGGTCGGAAACGAACACCTGCCCAGCCATGGCGGCATGCAGGGCCTGCGGTAGTTCGGCGAAGTCGGCGCTCTTGTCGACAAGGCCGTGTACGCCATCGCGCAGCAGGCCATCGAGCAACCCCGGGTGCCTGGCCCCGGTCAGCACTACCACGGGAAGGTCGGGATGGCGTTGGCGCAGCTCGGCCAGCAGTTCAGGGCCGTCCGGGCCGGGGCCGGGCATGGACAGGTCGGTGAGTACGGCGTGGCAGGGCTGCTGGACCAGCAGCTGCAGCAGTCCGGCACCGTCGGCAGCGGCACCGGCCACGTCCATCTGGTGACGCTCAAGCACGATTCGGATGCCGTGCAGGACGACCGGATGGTCGTCGGCAATGATGATGCGCGGTTGCACGGGGAACTCCTGGGAAATCGAACGGCACACCTCGGTGGCCAGCAATGATTCTGCAAAGCGGGGACGCGAAGAGGTATAGGAAAGTTCCGAATCGGCGCGCAGCAAACCCGGAAAACTCCATCGGCCCCCGCCCATGTGCAGATAGCCGCCCGCTATGTGCCGCGTGCACCGGGAGGTTGCTGGCCTTCGGGTAAGCTAACGCCCTCGTTTGCACAGGAATTCCAGGTGGCTGATTCTCCCAACGCTTCCCCGACGCGGACCCGCGCGCTGGAAGGCCAGAAACTGCTCTTGTGTGTCGGTGGCGGGATCGCGGCCTACAAGGCCCTGGAACTGGTTCGACGCCTGCGTGATGCCGGTGCGCTGGTGCAGGTGGCGATGACGGCCGGCGCCCAGCAGTTCGTCACCCCACTCAGCTTCCAGGCCCTTTCCGGCCAGCCGACCCGCACTACCTTGTGGGACAGCGCCGCCGAACAGGCCATGGGCCACATTGAACTGGCACGCTGGGCCGATCGCATCGTGATCGCGCCGGGTACCGCCGACCTGCTGGCCCGCCTGGCCCAGGGCCACGCCGATGACCTGGTCAGCACCTTGTGCCTGGCCAGCACCGCACCACTGACCGTGTGCCCGGCGATGAACCATCGAATGTGGCTGCATCCGGCCACCCAGGCCAATATCGCCCTGCTGCGCCAGCGCGGCGCGCAGGTGATCGGTCCGGTCGATGGGCCGCTGGCCGAAGGCGAATCCGGCCCCGGTCGTTTGGCCGAGCCGGCCGACATCGTCGCCGCCCTGGCCGCCAACGGCGCTGCCGCTGCCGCGGCGCCGGAAACGCGCGCCCTGCAGGGCCTGCGCCTGCTGATCAGCGCCGGCCCGACCTATGAAGACATCGATCCGGTGCGTTACGTGGGCAACCGCAGCAGCGGCAAGATGGGCTACGCGCTGGCCGCCGCTGCCGCCGGGCTCGGTGCCCAGGTGGTGCTGGTCAGCGGCCCGGTGCAGCTGCCGACGCCGCCCGGCGTGCAGCGCATCGATGTGCGCTCTGCCGCGCAGATGCGCGAGGCGGTACTGGATGCGTTGCCGGCCGACATCTACATCGGTGCTGCCGCCGTTTCCGACTACACCCCGCGCCAGGTGGCCGCGCAGAAGCTGAAGAAGACCGCCGACAGCCAGTCGCTGGTGATCGAGTTGGTGCGCACCCCGGACATCCTGGCCGAGGTTGCCGCGCAGACGCAGTCGTTGAAGCTGGTGGTCGGCTTTGCCGCCGAGACCCACGATGTGGAGAAATATGCGCGCGGCAAGCTGGTCGACAAGCGCCTGGACCTGGTGATCGCCAACCAGGTGGGCATCAGCGGCGGTGGTTTCGAAAGCGACAACAATGCCGCCACGGCCTTCTGGCAGGATGGCGAACAGGTATTCCCGGCTACTTCCAAGCGTGAGCTGGCCGAACAACTGCTGGCGCTGATCGCGCGGAGGCTTCAGGCATGACCCAGGCAAGCAACACCCACGGACTCTCCCCGCAACCGTTGCAGGTAAAGCTGCTCGACCCCCGCTTCGGCGACAGCTGGCCGCTGCCGGCCTATGCCACCGAAGCCAGCGCCGGCATGGACCTGCGCGCGGCGCTGGAAACCGCGCTGACCCTGCAGCCGGGCGATACCGCACTGGTCCCCAGCGGCCTGGCCATCCATATCGCCGATCCTCATCTGTGCGCAGTGATCCTGCCGCGTTCGGGCCTGGGCCACCGCCATGGCATCGTGCTCGGCAACGGCACCGGCCTGATCGATGCCGACTACCAGGGGCCGCTGCTGATCAGTGTCTGGAACCGTGGCCGCGAGGCCTTCACCATCGAGCCGGGCGATCGCATCGCCCAGTTGGTGATCGTGCCGATTGCCCGCGTCAGCCTGCAGGTGGTGGATACTTTCACCGACAGCGTGCGGGGAACGGGTGGATTCGGCCATACCGGGGTGCGTTGACAGGGGACATCGATGAGCGGCATCGGGGAAGCACAGCGGGGAAAGACGTTGGGACGCAGCGCGCCATTGCTGGGCGTGCTGCTGGTACTGCTGGCCGCCTGGTTCGGCTGGAGCGCGGTGCAGCAGTGGCGGCAGGCCGCCAGCGGGGACGCGCTGGAACAGGCGCGCGACCAGGCCGTGCAAGGGCTGCAGCAGGCTGCCTCCGGCCAGTTGCAGCAGCTGCAGCAGCAGTTGAAGGGCGACCGCGTGCAGCAGGCGCTGCAGGCCGGTGATGCCGCCGGCGCCGCGCTGGCGCTGCGGGAAAGCTGGACCGGCGTCGAGCAGGTGGAGGTGCTGGGCGCTGACCTGGCCGCAGGCTATGCCGATGCGGCCACCTTTGGATTCGCCCGCCTGGCCCTGCTGGAATCGGCGCTGGCCGAAGGCAAGGCAACCCTGCGCGTGGTCCGCGATGGCGGCGGCAACCGCCTGGGTCTGGCCGCGCCGGTACAACTGGCCGGTGTCGGGCCGGCGGTGGTGTATGTCCGCCAGCCGCTGCTGCGGTTGACCGCGCCGCTGGATCAGGTGAGCGCCCCCGGCAATGGCTTCCTGGCGCTGCGCCAGGGAGCACACAACATCGTGGTGCAGGGCGATACCGGCCTGTCCGAGAGCGCCGAAGCAATGGCGCGCCCGGTGGCGGGAACGCCGTTGCGGCTGGCCGCCGGGGTGCCCAATGTGGAACCCGGCCCGCTGGGGCTGGGAGCCCTGGCCAGCGCGATTGTCGCCCTGCTGCTGGGCTTCATCGCGGTACTGCTGGTGGTAGGTCGTGGCCGGCTGCCGAAATCACTGCCGCTGCCCAGCCGGCGCAGCGCGGTGGCCGACGCCGATCACGGCCCGACCCTGCGCGAAAGCCTGCAGATGGTCCCGCCAACTGTGCCCGGCGAGACGGTGGCCGAGGCTGCGCCACCTCCGCCGCCACCGGTTCCGGCCGACGAGCTGGCTGCAGGCATCTTCCGCGCCTACGACATCCGCGGCGTCGTGGGCAGCCAGCTGACGGCGCGCACCGCCGCGCTGATCGGCCAGGCCATCGGCACCGTCGCCCTTGAGCAGGGCCTGCGCGAGGTGGTGATCGGTCGCGATGGGCGCTTGTCCGGTCCCGAACTGTCGGCCGGTCTTGCCGAAGGCCTGCGGCGCGCCGGCTGTGCGGTCATCGATATCGGCCTGGCGCCGACCCCGGTGGTGTATTTCGCCGCCTTCCATCTGCGCACCGGTACCTGTGTAGCGGTCACCGGCAGCCACAATCCGCCGGACTACAACGGTTTCAAGATCGTCATCGGTGGTGAGACCCTGTCCGGCGATGCGATCACCGACCTTTACCAGCGCATTGTCGAAGGCCGTCTGGTGCAGGCTGCGGAGCCAGGTGATTACCAGCAGCGCGAGGTCGCCGCCGATTACATCCAGCGTATTGCCGATGACGTGCAGCTGGACCGACCACTGAAAGTGGTGGCCGACGCGGGCAACGGCGTGGCCGGTGCCTTCGCCCCGCAGCTGCTGGAAGCGATCGGCGCAGAAGTCATCCCGTTGTACTGCGATGTCGACGGCACCTTCCCCAACCATCACCCCGATCCCAGCGAGCCGGCCAACCTGGAAGACCTGGTGCAGACGGTCAAGCGCTTTGGCGCCGACCTCGGCGTGGCGTTCGATGGTGATGGCGATCGCCTTGGCGTGGTCACCAGTGAAGGCAAGATCATCTACGCCGACCGTCTGCTGATGCTGTTCGCCGCCGACGTGCTGATGCGCAACCCGGGCGCGATGGTGATCTACGACGTGAAGTGCACCGGCAGGTTGTCCGATCACGTGCTGCGCAACGGCGGCAGCCCGTTGATGTGGAAGACCGGGCACTCGCTGATGAAGGCGAAGATGCGCGAGACCGACGCCGAACTGGCGGGCGAGATGAGCGGCCACTTCTTCTTCAAGGAACGCTGGTTCGGCTTTGACGATGGCCTGTACGCCGCTGCACGCCTGCTGGAGATCCTCGCCCAGCGCGAGGAAACGCCGGACGAAGTGCTGGCCGAACTGCCGGAAATGGTGGCGACGCCGGAGCTGAAGGTGCCGGTGGCCGAGGGCACCCCGCATGCGTTGGTGGCGATGCTGGTGGCCGCTGCGCAGTCGCCGGACAACCCGTATGTCGGCGGCCGCCTGTCGACCATCGACGGCCTGCGGGTGGACTTCGCCGACGGCTGGGGCCTGGTTCGCGCCTCCAACACCACGCCGGTGCTGGTGCTGCGTTTCGAAGGCAACGACGAAGCAGCACTGGAGCGTATCCAGGCGCTGTTCCGCAGCCAGCTGCAGCCGGTGCTGGGCGACACCCCGCTGGGGTTCTGAGGTGAGGCCGGGCTGCGCCCGGCACCCGCGGTAGTGCCGGCCGCTGGCCGGCAACCTCAACAGCAACAGCGGGCACTCCGTGGGTTGGTGGAGCGGTGTCGGAGTGCGGGGACGCCGCAAGTACGTCCTTGTAGGCTTGGCAGCCGCATCCATGCGGCTGACACCCCGCACTCCGACACCGCCCCACCTCTGACAATTTCCCGGTGCTGTTGGTGGGTGTCGACCTTGGTCGACACAGTAGATCCACGCCAAGCGTGGATGCTCTTCGATGGATGTCCATCCACGCATGGCGTGGATCTACTTGGCTGGTGGGTGCCGACCGTGGGTCGGCACGCCTCACCCCTTGAACCGCAACCCCACGCCCGGTTCGGTGAACAGGTAGCGCGAATCCAGCGCCGAGTCGCCCAGCTTGTGCCGCAGCTTGCCGACCAGGATGCGCAGGTAGTGGGTGTCGTGCTGGTGGGTGGGTCCCCAGATTTCCTGCAGGATCTGTGGCTGGGTAACCACCCGCCCGGCATTGCGCAGCAGCAGCGACAGCAATGCGTACTCCTTGCGGGTCAATGCCACCAGTTCGCCATCGATCGCCACTTCACGGCGCACCAGGTCCACGTGCAGGTGGCCATCGTCGAACACCGGCGGCGTGCCATCGGTCGGCACGCTGCGTGTGCGCAGCAGCGCCCGCACCCGCGCCATCAGTTCCTGGGTGCCGAAGGGCTTGGTCACATAGTCGTTGGCGCCGTTGTCCAGTGCACGCACTTTCTCGGTTTCGCCGGCACGCACGGTCAGCATGATCACCGGCACCTGGCTCCATTGCCGCAGCTGCTCCAGTACCTCGTGGCCTTCCATGTCCGGCAGGCCGATGTCCAGGATCACCAGGTCCATGTCCTCGCTGGCAGCCATCTGCAGGCCTTCCTGGCCGGTCGCGGCCTGGCGCACCTGGTAGCCCTGCGCGCGCAGGCTGATGTCCAGGAACCGGCGGATCTGGGTTTCATCGTCGATCACCAGCACGCGCGGGGCCGGCGCGCTGGCATCAGTCGGGGTCGGACTCATCGTGGGAGGCTGGCTTGAGCAGGGGCAGGGTGATGCGGATCAGGGTACCGCGACCGTCGCGCCCGGGCAGCGCCTGCACGCTGCCGCCGTGTGCGCCGATCATCCCCTGGCAGATGGTCAGGCCCAGGCCAGTGCCGTGGCGGCCGCGGTCGCCGCGTTCGACGCTGTAGAACATGTCGAAGATGCGCGCGCGCTCGTCGTCGGGAATGCCGGGGCCGGCATCGATCACGTCGATGCGCAGCTGACCGTCCAGTTCGCGCGCCAGCACCTGCACGGCGGCATCGGCTGGCGAGAACTTGGCAGCGTTCTCCATCACGTTGAACACCGCCTGTTCCACCAGTGCCGGATGCACCCATATCGGTGCCAGCGTTGCCGGAATATCCAGCTCCAGCCGCACCTTCGGCTGGTAGCGCTGCAGGCGGCGGGCGGCCGAACCGATCAGCTCGTCCACGCCTATCCAGTCGCGGTTGATCTTCAGGCCCTCGTGGCCCAACCGGGTCATGTCCAGCAGGTTCTGGATGTAGCGGTCCAGGCGCTCGCCTTCGACCAGGATGGTGTCCAGCAACGCGCGGCGGTCGGCCAGATCCATCGCCGCACCGTAGCTGGCCAGGCTGTCGGCCGAGCCGATCATCGCTGCCAGCGGCGAACGCAGGTCGTGCGACACCGAGGAAAGCAGGGCAGAGCGCAGCCGCTCGGTCTCGTTGCTCACATGCGCCTGTTCCAGCTCGGCCACCAGGCGCGTGCGCAACGCGGCCTGGGCGATGTCGTCGACCATCGCTTCGGCCAGCTGGCGCTGTTCGGGCAGCAGCCGCGCCTGCGCACCCGGCAGGTACAGGCCGGCCACGCCGATCGCGCGGTCTTCGCCGTCCAGCAGCGGCAGGAACCACCATTGCGCGCCGGCCAGGGTATCGGTGAAGCGGCCACTGGGCTGGCCATGGCGCAGGGCCCAGTCGGCCGCCGCCAGATCGGTATCACCGGGCAGGCTGCGGCCACCGGCGGCGGTATCGGCGCCGATCCGCAGCCAGGCCGGTACGTCCATGGCCTGTTCCAGCGCATGCCGGCCGGCCTGTGCCACTTCACCATTGCCGGCCGCGCTGGCCAGCTGCCGGCCCAGCTGCTGGCGTGCGCGTGCATGGCGGTTGGCCGCGCGCAATGCGATCACCTGCATGCGCAGGCGCGACGCCAGGCGTCCGGCCACCAGCGCCGCCGCCAGGAACAGGAACACGGTGATCACGCCCTGCCGCGCGCCGATGGCGAAGGTGAAGCGCGGCGCGATGAACAGGAAGTTGTAAGCGAGAAAACACAGGATCGCCGCCATCACCGCGACACTGGCGCGGGTTCGTGCGGCCACCAGCACCACCGCCACGATGAATACCATCGACAGATCGGCCATGCCCACCCAGCGTTCGACCAGCCACGCCACCGCGCAGGCAAGGGCGGTGGCGATCAGGGCCTGCAACGGCTCGTGGCTGACCCCGCGCATCGGTGGCAGCAGCCCCTCTCGACGGGAACGCGCACGCGCCTGCGGCGTGCTGATGATGGTGATCTCGTAGTGCGCGCCGCGCTGGATCAGCTGCTGGGTCAGGGTGCGGTTGAACATCCGCGCCAGCGGCCGTTCGCGGGTACGGCCCAGCACCAGCGTCGATACGCCGTTGTGCGCGGCGTGGTCGAGCAATGCATCGGCGATGCTTGAACCATGCAGCAGCTCGGCTTCGCCGCCGAGGCGGCGGGCCAACGCGAACGCAGCATCGATCTCGCGCCGGGTCGCTTCGTCCTGCCGGCGCCCCTGCACCGTCACCACCGTCCACGGTGCATCGCGGCGTTCGGCGATGCGCCGTGCCACCCGCACCAGGTATTCGCTCTGGCCACCGCCGTCGATCGCCACCAGCACGCCACGCCGCAACGGCAGATTGCTCTCGCCGCGCGCGGCGCGTGCTTCGCGCAGGCTGCTGTCGACACGGTCGGCGGCCTCCTGCATCGCCAGCTCGCGCAATGCGGTCAGGTTGGCCGGCGAGAAGAACGCCTGCAGGGCCTGCGCGGCCTGCTCGGGCACGTACACCTTGCCCTGCTGCAGGCGCGCGATCAGTTCGCGTGGCGGCAGGTCGACCAGCACGATGTCATGCAGGCGGTCGAGCACGCCATCGGGCACGGTCTCGCTGACACGCACGCCGGTGATGCGCATCACCACATCGTTGAGGCTTTCCAGATGCTGGATGTTGACCGTGGTCCAGACGTCGATGCCGGCGTCCAGCAGTTCCATCACGTCCTGCCAGCGCCGTTCGTGGCGGCTGCCCGGCGCATTGCGATGGGCCAGCTCGTCCACCAGCACCAGCGCTGGTTTTCTCGCCAGCACGGCGTCCAGGTCCATCTCCTGCAGGTCGTGGCCATGGTAGGCCACGTCCTTCAGCGGCAGCCGTGGCAGGCCTTCCAGCAGGGCCTGGGTATCGGCACGGCCGTGGGTCTCCACCAGCCCGACCACCAGGTCCACGCCACGGCGCAGCTGTTCCTGCGCGCGGGTCAGCATGGCGTAGGTCTTGCCGACGCCGGGCGCAGCGCCCAGGAACACGGTGAGCTTGCCACCGGCTTCGCGTTGCAGTCCTTCCACCAGGGCGTTGGCCTGGCGGGTCCGCAGATCAGTCATGGGAGCCGCTGTCATGGCCGCCATTGTGCGCGCAGCGGGTGCAGCCCTGCATCACGGCGCGCGTGCCGCGTGGTCCAGTGCGAAGTTCAGCGTCACCACGTTCACTCGTGGCTGGCCGAATACGCCCCATTGCCGGCCCTGCGTGTTGGCCTTCACCAGTGCCTGCACCTGCTCGACGGGCAGGCCACGCGCACGCGCCACCCGGGCAACCTGCAGCTGCGCTGCCGCCGGCGACAACTGCGGATCCAGGCCGCCGCCGGACTGGGTGACCAGATCGGCAGGCACCTGCGCGGGCGTTACGCCTTCGCGCGCGGCCACTGCTGCGGTGCTCGCCGCCACACGCTCGGCCAGCGCCGGGTTGCTGCGGGCCAGGTTGGAGCCGGCCGCCGCCATCGGGTCGTAGTTGGCGGCCGACGGTCGCGCCTGGAAGTAGCCATCGCCGGTGAACGGCTGCGACAGCCATGCCGACGCACGCACCTGGCCGCTGCCATCGCGCAGCAGGCTGCCTTCGGCCTGCGCCGGGAAGGACAGGCCGGCAAAACCGGTGGCGATGCCGGCGTAGACCGCACCGGCCAGCAGCAGGGTGGCCACGCCCAGGCCGATGGCCGGGCGCCAGCTGGCGCCATCCTGCAGCGTGGCCACGCGCGCCTCGCGCTTCAGCTCGCGGGAAAGGGAAGGGGAGTCAGAACGGTTCATGCGCCGAATACCAGGACAAGAAGGAGGTCGATCAACTTGATCGCCGCGAACGGCAGCAGCACGCCACCCAGGCCGTACACCAGCATGTTCCGGCGCAGCAGCGCCGTTGCGGTGGCCGGGCGGAAGCGCACACCGCGCAACGCCAGCGGGATCAGGGCGGGAATCACCAGGGCATTGAAGATCAGCGCCGCCAGCACCGCGTTGCGCGGGCTCGACAGCTGCATCACGTTCAGCGCGGCCATCGCAGGCACGGTGGCGGCAAACAACGCCGGCAGGATCGCGAAGTACTTGGACACATCGTTGGCCAGCGAGAACGTGGTCAGCGCGCCGCGGGTGATCAGCTGCTGCTTGCCCACTTCCACCACCGCCAGCAGCTTGGCCGGATCCGAATCCAGATCGACCATGTTGCCGGCTTCCTTGGCCGCCTGCGTGCCCGAATTCATCGCCAGGCCGATGTCGGCCTGTGCCAGCGCCGGCGCATCGTTGGTACCGTCGCCGACCATCGCCACCAGGCGGCCACCGGCCTGCTCGGCACGGATACGGGCCAGCTTGTCCTCGGGCCGTGCCTCGGCGATGTAGTCATCCACACCGGCTTCGGCGGCGATCGCAGCAGCCGTCAGCGGGTTGTCACCGGTGATCATCACCGTGCGGATGCCCATCGCCCGCAGCTGTGCGAACTTCTCGCGCATGCCGTGCTTGACCACGTCCGACAGCTCGATCACGCCCAGCACATGGCGACCCTCGGCCACCACCAGCGGCGTGGCACCGTTGCGCGCGACCTGGTCCACGCGCCCGGCCAGTTCGGCCGGTACGGTGCCGCCGAGCGCCTGCACATGGGCACGGATCGCATCGGCAGCGCCCTTGCGGATCTGCCGGCCGTGCATCAGGTCGACACCGGACATGCGGGTCTGCGCACTGAAGGCCAGGTAGTCGGCCTGGTCCGGCTCGGCGGTGGTGCAGCCCTGTTCGCGGGCCAGGCGCACGATCGACTTGCCTTCCGGGGTCGGGTCGGCCAGTGATGACAGCAGCGCCGCCTCACGCAGCTGGTCGGCGTCGATTCCGGCCAGTGCGTGGAAGTGGCTGGCCTGGCGGTCGCCGTAGGTGATGGTGCCGGTCTTGTCGAGCAGCAGCACGTCGACGTCACCGGCCACTTCCACCGCCTTGCCCGACTTGGCCAGCACGTTGGCGGCCAGCGCGCGGTTCATGCCGGCGATGCCGATGGCCGGCAGCAGGCCACCGATGGTGGTCGGGATCAGGCACACCAGCAGCGCGATCAGCAGCAGCGGATCCACCTTGACGCCCACCGACGCACCGATCGCCGGCAGCGTCGCCACCACCACCAGGAAGGTCAGCGTCATCGCCGCCAGCAGCAGGGTCAGCGCGATTTCATTCGGGGTCTTCTGACGGTTGGCGCCTTCCACCAGCGCGATCATGCGGTCCAGGAAGCTGTGTCCCGGCTCGGCAGTGATGCGTACGACGATCTGGTCGGACAGCACCTTGGTGCCGCCGATCACGCCGGAGCGATCAGTACCCGCCTCGCGCAGCACCGGTGCCGACTCGCCGGTCACCGCCGCTTCGTTGATGGTGGCCAGGCCCTGCACGATCTCGCCGTCGGCCGGCACCAGCTCGCCGGCACTGACGATCACATGATCACCGGGGCGCAGTTCCGCGGCGGGCACCTGGGTCTCGCTGGCACCGGCCTGCGCCGACGCCAGACGACGCGCCACCAGGTCCTGGCGGGCGCGGCGCAGCGAGGCGGCCTGGCCACGGCCACGTGCTTCGGCCACGGCCTCGGCGAAATTGCCGAACAGCACGGTGACCAGCAGGATCGCGGTCACCGCCAGGCCGAAGCCCAGTGGTGCACTGCCGGTCAGGGTGATGATCGCGGCGACGATCGTGCCGGCCATCACCACCGCCATCACCGGGCTGCGCACCAGATGCATCGGCGACAGCTTGCGTACGGCCTCGATGAGCGCCCGGCGCAGGCCGGCGGCATCGAGCAGGGCCGGGCGGGAAGCCACGGAAGAGGAACGGTTTGCGGTTGCGTGACTACTCATGGGGTGTCCTCAGTGCAGTCCCAGGCTCAGGTGGTCGGCGATCGGGCCGAGTACCAGGGCCGGCATGAACTGCAGCACGGTCAGGATGACGATCACCGAGACCAGGGTCAGGGCGAACGTCGGGGTTTCGATCTGCAGGCTGCCGGCCGATTCAGGGGCCTGCCGCTTGGCGGCCAGCTGTGCGGCCACCACCAGCGGGATGATCAGCAGCGGGAAGCGGCCCAGCAGCAGCACCAGCGAGCAGCTCAGGTTCCACCAGGGCGTGGCGTCACCCAGTCCCTCGAAGCCCGAGCCGTTGTTGGCGTAGGCCGAGACGTACTCGTAGAACACCTGGCTGATGCCATGGAAGCCGGGATTGGAGGTGCCCGCCAGACCCGGCACGGCCAGCGTGATCGCGGTGAACAGCAGCAGGGTGATCGGCTGCAGCAGCACCAGCAGTGCCAGCAGGCGCACCTGCGGCGTTTCCAGCTTGCGGCCGAACAGTTCCGGTGTACGGCCGGTCATCAGCCCGGCCAGGAACACACCCAGCAGCAGGTACACGATGAACTGCTGCAGGCCGCAGCCGATGCCGCCCCAGATCGCGCTGACCAGCATGTTGACCATCGCCAGGCCGCCAGACAGCGGGCTCAGCGAATCATGCATGCCGTTGACCGAACCGTTGGAGACCTGGGTGGTCACCGCCGCCCACAGCGCGGTGCCATCGGCGCCGAAGCGTACTTCCTTGCCTTCCATCAGCAGCGGCGTGGCCGCGCTGGCGCTATGGCCCTCGCTCCACACCATCGCACCGGTGGACAGCAGCGACATGCCGAGCATGCAGCTGAACACCAGCGCGCCGAAACGACGGCGCCCGGTGAACGCGCCGATCATGAAGATCACCGCCATCGGCACCAGCAGGATGCCGATCACCTCCAGCATGTTCGACACCGGGGTCGGGTTCTCCAGCGGGAAGCTGCTGTTCGGGCCATACCAGCCGCCGCCGTTGGCGCCCAGCTGTTTGGCCGCGACCATCGCCGCAACCGGGCCCAGCGGCAGCTTCTGCTGCGCCATGCCGGCACTGGCATCGATCGGCGTGGCCTGCGGGCCACCGGCCATCGTGGAGGGCACGCCCTGGCTGGTCAGCAGCAGCGTCCATACCAGGCACAGCGGCAGCAGGAAGCGCACGCACAGGCGCACGACGTCGGCGTAGTAATTGCCCACCGCCACCTGGCGGTCATCGCCCGCGGCGGGCGCGGTGACCGACTTCGGCGCGCGCGAGAACAATGCACGCAACGTGGCCACGGCCAGCGCCAGGCCCATCATCGGCGTCACCACCTGCAGACCGGTGATACCGGTCATCTGCGAGAAGTAGGACAGCTGGGCCTGGCCGGAATAGTGCTGCTGGTTGGTGTTGGTCAGGAACGAGATCATCGTGTGCAGCGCCGTGTCCCAGCGCATGTTCGGGATCTGGTCCGGATTCAACGGCAACCACGCCTGGGTCATGAACACGGCCTGGGTCAGCACCGCGATCACCACGTTGCTGAGCACGAATGCCAGCACGTAGCCCCGCCAGGACATCGAACGTGAAGGATCAACGCCGAGCACCTTGTACAGCGGCTTTTCGATCCAGTGGAACAGCACGTCGACCTTCATCGGCGTGCCGCGCATCACCCGGGCGAGGTACAGGCCCAGGGGCCAGGCCAGCACCAGGCTGGCGGCAAGAATGGCAAGAATTTCAGTCATGGCAGGCTCCGCTCAGAACGACTCGGGCCGCAGCACGACATAAAGAAGATAGGCGGCGGCAACCAGTACCAGCACGCCACACAGCAACGACAGCCAGGGGGACATGGAATTTGAGACCTGGTGGAACCCCTCCACCTCAGGCCGTCATCGTCGTCCCCGCCCCCATAAACGCACTACGCGCCGGACAGGGCCGACGCGTAAAGAGTGCATAAATTTCAGGGTCCAGGCCGTAACCCGGCAAGCGGTAGCGCCGGGCCATGCCGGGCGAGCAGCGCGCCGCTCAACCCGCCGGGGTCTGTGCCGGCACGTCCACCGGCGCCAATCCCTTCAGCTGCCGATAGCGCTGCAGGCTGCTTTCGATTTCGACCTTCAATGCCTGCTGCTGCTGTTCGAAACTGGCCAGCAGCCGTTGCTGCGACTGCAGCTGCGCATGGCGCTGGCCGATCGCCTGGGCCTGCTTGTCGGCCACCTTGCCGCCGGCCAGTTCGCGGTCGCCGGCGGCAGCAAGCAGGGCCACCAGCGATTCGCGCAGGCTGGCCACGTTGTACTGGGCGGTCTTGAGGTTGTTGTCGAGCACCTCCTGGCGCTCGGCGAACACGCGTCGCAGCGCATTCTCATCACCGTAGGTGGTCAGCATCGCCTGTTCGGTACGCTGCCGGGTCTGCTCGGCCATCTGGTCCAGCTGGACCTGCGCCGCCGCCGTGCTGGCGGCAGCGCGTTCCTCATCGCTCAGCGCGCGCTGCACCTGCGCGTTGCGCAGGCCGCTGTTGGCGCTGAACTCATCGCGGGCGTGGTTGACCGCATCGGCCGGCAGCGCGTCGCTGCAGATCCGCTCCTTGCCCTCGTTCCAGCAGTACAGCTTCTTGTCTGCGGCCTTGCCGCTGGACTGTGCCAGCAGCGTCTGCGGCATCACCAGCAGCAGGCTGGCAGCAACGATGGCAGGAACTCGGAACATGCGACCTTCCCCCTGGTGGTCAGCGCGTGGAACGGACGCCGTACTGGGCGCGATAGGCCTCCAGCGGCTGCCGGTAGCCTACAAGTTCCGGATTTCCGGACGCGAAATCAAGCAGGTCGGCCAGCGTCGCCACGGCGATCACCGGGATGCCGGCTTCTTCGGCCACGGCCTGTGCGGCGGAGCGATGGTCGCTGTCCGAGGCGATCTCCTGGCGGTCCAGGGCGACCACGATGCCGGCCGGAATACCGCCCGCAGCGCGGATGATCGCCAGCGCCTCGCGGATGGCGGTGCCGGCGGTGATTACGTCGTCGACGATCAGCACGCGCTTGCCGGTCATGTCGGCGCCGATCAACTGGCCGCCTTCACCATGGTCCTTCACTTCCTTGCGGTTGAACGACAGCGGCAGGTCGCGGCCACGCTGGGCCAGCTCGCAGGCCATTGCGGTGGCCAGCGGAATGCCCTTGTAGGCCGGGCCGAACACCACGTCGTACTTGATCCCGGTGGCGTCGATGGCGTCGGAATAGCACGCCCCCAGCTGCGACAGCAGGGAACCGGAGTCGAAACGGCCGGCGTTGAAGAAATAGGGGCTCAGCCGGCCGGACTTGAGGGTGAACTGGCCGAAGCGCAGGGCGTCGGCGGTCAGGGCCAGCTGCAGGAAACGGTGACGGTGGTCGCTCATCAAAACTCGATTCATCTTCATTTGGAGCGCAAATCCTAATCCAGCTGGGCTTTCTGCGCTCGTCCGGCCCCTTCACGCAGGTATCCGCAGCTGCCCCCGCGGGCTGCTCAGCCCGGCAGGCAACGTTATTCTTGCCGGCCTCGGGCACGAAAGCACCCTTGTCGCTGGATTGGGCGCGGGCTGACTTCTGCCGTATCCATCACGCTGCCACAACGCGGCCTGCGGCCAGAGTGCGGCCATGTGCTATTCCGCCCAAATCGAAGCCGCCTACCAGAAGCTGGTCCGCATGACGGGCGCCACCGTGTCGCTGCAGGAGTTCGCCGCGCTCTATGCCCACGATCCGGGCAGGCGCTGGGCTAGCTCATGCGCATCGCGGCTCGCGTCTGCTCCTGGGCGTGGTCCTGCTGGGCGACCTGCTGTGCCTGTGAAATCTGCTCGACCTTGGCGAGCGACTGCTCCACGGGTGTGTTGACGGCCTCGCTGATCGCAACCGACGCCCGCAGGTGTGCCGGATTGTCGAGCTCGCCTTGCACGACGAACATGCGCTGGCCTGAGCTGTTGGCAGGTGGGTTGCCCAACACGACGTGATCTACGCGTTCCAGCCCGCTGCTCTTGGCCGTTGCCAGCAGGCTGGCCGTTATTCGCTCACTGGTTTCATCGAAGTCACGCCCATGCTTGGCATCCAAGGCGGATACACCATCGCGAATCTGCCGGTAGAGCGCACGTTCCAAGTGGCCTTCCTTCCTGGGATCCAGGCCTGCCTTGTCCAAGGTTGATTCGATGCTTTCTTGCAACGGGCTCGTGGGAGAGAAGCCTGGATTGGTCAGAGAGGGCGAGCCCTTGTCGGTTGCATCCGGGACCAGCTGCCCGCCGGGCTTGAGCGCATTGTGGGCGCGCTGCTCCGCTTCAGCTTCTTGGCGAGCGTATGCACCGGCTTCCTCGGTGCCGCGCAGGTAATTGACCCCGTCGCGCAGCAGTCCAGGTCCGCCGCCGACAAGCACGGTCGCTCCCACACGCAGCTGATGAATATCACCGCGATAGTCGGCAATCCGGCGCAGGTCTTCAGGGTCTGTGACCCGGGCTCTGGGGTCGTCCAGTACAGACTGCACCGGCCCCTTGTCGGTCATCCGATCAAGGAAATGAACCATTCGATGGGAATCCCCCAACTGGACCGCCACAGCGGCGGACATGAGGTGGCCGCTTTTCAGCCCAGGTGCTCCGAGGGACGCGATGCGTTGGCCTGCTCGGCGGTGCGCAGAACCTCCAGTTCCTTGGGGAGCGCGTACATCTCAACCTTGCCGTAATGCGGGCCGCCCGCACTGACCAGGTCGCCTGCCATGACATGGTTGGTGAACGGCGCCGCATTGGCTGGCTGGCCTTCGGGAAGGCGATAGGCCAACCCGGCAGCGCCGTACGGATTGAACGCGTCGCCGGGGAGGTTGTAGTGGTGCGCGGTGATCTGTGCGAGCGCGCCGCCCAGCGAATGCCCGGTGACGTGCACTGGCCCATACCCATTTTCCTCAGCCAGTTTGGTTGCCTGCTTGGTGAGCGCAAGGGCATCGCCGAGCTGTGAGTTGATTCTGGCGGTGACCATCGCAGCGTCGACGCCGCCATCAAGCAGTGCCTGGCGATCGAACTCGGTGCCGCGATGGGCGACGATAATCTCCTTGGTCCTGACATTCAGGGACACAACGCCTTGATAGCCACTGGCTGCGTCACGTCTCGCTAGCACTTCGTAGTCTTCACCATCTGCGCGCAGCGATTCCTTATCACCTGGCGCTAGATGTGATGGTGGGGAGTAGGCTGCATTGGTCAGGGCTGCGGTGGCTTGAGGCCTCACGGGGCGATTCCTTTCGAATGGGACGATATCTCTATGGGGAAGTACTTCCGTTTCTCGATATCAGCCAATTTAGCGTAGCTATACTGGGACTGCGTCCGTACCCAGGCAGGCGTCGCACTCTTTGACTGCGTGGTCATTTCCCTATCAGCGTACGAAATCGACGTAAGTAGTTCTTTCAGTTCGAGATGGTTGACGGAAACCGATATGTAGCCTTCGCGTCCGTCAGCGATGACTGGAAATGACGCTCGAATGATGCTGGGTTTCCATTCACACGGCCCGCGCCCGTAATAGTCAGCAACCGCCATGCCATCCTCGAACACGGTGCTACTGAACTCGGTTGCACTGACGCGTCGTACCGGAAACTCCACTGACTGCCGTTGGGGAGCGTATTGCACACCCTCGTAGTTGTTGATCGGTGGGAGGCAGAGCGGATCTATCTCATACGAGACGAAAACTTTGGGGATAGCGAGCTCCACCGGGGCATCGCGGACGCGAATCACAATCGGCAGCGCATCCTTGGGAGCGGGGTTTTCGCGGTAAACAGGGTATGAGCGTTCCTTGTGGCAGCCTGGAATGGCTAGTGTGATCAAGGCGATCAGTGCCGCATGACGAAGGGCCGGCAGAGATTTCAGCATGAACGGTCCATGTCGCGGATTGAGGAACTACGGGGGCATGCCTGTACAGGGGTACTACGGAGCATGGTTCTCGGCGCGTGACACTGCCGACAGGATTGCCCTGATCGTTGATCAGCTGAACAAGGGGTATGGCCGAGGAAGACGGCGCCATGCAGGGCATTTCGGGGGAAATACGACAGCCTCCGCGCTGCCGGCTGCCCGATCCCATAGCCTCCATCCTTGCGGCCCAGCGATATGGGGCCTTGCGAGACGGTGTTCATCATCGCTCCATTGCTCTTCGTCATCAGACTATACGGTCCGTTTCTTCAGTGTTCCACGGGTCTCGGCGACGCCAGCCTGACCGTCCCTCCAGGATTGAGTGGCGCCCCGGCAAGACGATTCAGGCAAATTGACGATTTCGTCAAATCGCCGATGCAGGCCTTAACAAGTTCGTTGCCGTCGTCGGCTTGGATGGGTAATAGACGGGTTCCCGGGCTGGCAACGGCGAGTCAAGCCCTTCTTCTCCGGCAGCCTCTATGAATTCGCGGGTTTGCGGTAGGCACTCCGTCTATTGCCTACCGGCCGCCGCGTCTCAGGCAGTGCGATAGTACTGCGGCAGGATCCAGGTCCATTCACAGCACTGGCGGCCCCATGAGAATCCCCATTGTTCGCACCCCGCGCTCGGTGTCCTCGATTGCAGAGGACTTGATGGATCATGGGATTGTCGTGGTTGACACGATGAGGTCGCATGCCCAGCGCTTGGCCCAGGAGCTGCGGGACGAGCTCGGGATCGAGCGGGTGGATTCCGAGCGCGAGGACGCCGAGCTCCTGCTGCACCTGTCCTGCGACGTGGAGCCCGTGAACGATTACGGCTGGGTCGACTACTACGTCCATTGCGGGACGTCCCCGGTTGATGCCATGGACGCGAAGGAACTGGTGCGCACTGCCGTCCGTCAGTGGGGCAAGGCAGGGAAGCCCGATTACTTCGTCGCCCAACTGCCCGCCCATCGGTAGCATTGGGCCACGGCGGGAAGTAGTCTTGCCCACGCAATTGTGTTGGTACGCCGCGCCTGAAATAGTTGGTATCGGTGTTGGTACGGCAGGCGTTAATTCTTTTAAGTCTTCATTAAAAACAACGGGTTACTGTGACTTTTCGCATCATCAGCTTCAACGCCAATGGCATCCGCTCGGCCGCCACCAAGGGCTTCCTCGACTGGTTCCGTGGCCAGGACGCCGACGTCCTCTGCATCCAGGAGACCAAGGCCCAGGAAGACCAGCTGACCGACCCGATGTTCCGCCCGGACGGCCACCATTGCTTCTACCGCGATGCCATCACCAAGAAGGGCTACAGCGGCGTGGCGATCTACAGCAAGCGCGAACCGGACCAGGTCATCACCTCGCTGGGCTGGGCCCCGTTCGACGACGAAGGCCGCTACATCGAGGCCCGCTTCGGCAACCTCAGCGTGGTCTCCTTCTATATCCCGTCAGGCAGTTCGGGCGACCTGCGCCAGGGCTTCAAGTTCGAAGTGATGGAGTGGCTGCGGCCGATCCTCGAGGAATGGGCGCGCAGTGGCCGCGACTACGTGCTGTGTGGCGACTGGAACATCGTCCGCTCGGCGCTGGACATCAAGAACTGGAAGTCCAACCAGAAGAACTCCGGCTGCCTGCCCGAGGAACGCGACTGGCTCAATGCCCTGTGTGCCGACCATGGCCAGGCCACCGATGTGGGCGCAGGTCGCGGCTGGGCCGATGCCTACCGCCTGCTCAACCCGACCGGCGAGGACTACACCTGGTGGAGCAACCGTGGCGCCGCCCGCGCCAACAACGTTGGTTGGCGCATCGACTACCAGTTCATCACCCCGGGCCTGCGTGACCACCTGCGCAGCTGCTCGATCTACCGCGACCAGCGCTTCTCCGACCACGCGCCGTTCATCGTGGACTACGACCTGTGACCGAGGCTGCCAAGCCTGCCGGTTACAAGGGCTGGGCCGGCATCAAGCGTGCGTTCGGTACGCCCTCGGCGCTGACCATGGCCCTGCTGGGCTTCGGTAGTGGCCTGCCGTTCCTGCTGATCGCCTCGCAGACCCTGTCCACCCGTCTGCGCGATGTCGGCCTCGATCTGGGCAGCATCGGCCTGATCAGCCTGGCCAGCTTCTTCTACCTGCTCAAGTTCGTCTGGGCACCCCTGCTGGATCGCTACGCGTTTCCGTTGCTGGGGTTCCTCGGTCGCCGCCGCTCGTGGCTGCTGGTCTCGCAGATCCTGGTACTGGTGGGCCTGGTGGCACTGGCGTTCGTGCGACCAGAGCAGGGCGTGTGGCCGCTGGTGGCCTGGGTACTGGTGGCATCGTTTGCAGGTGCCACCCAGGATTCAGTGGTCGACGCCTACCGCATCGAGATCGCGCCGCAGACCGCGCAGGCCGCGTTGGCCGCCACGTACACGCTGGGCTATCGCATCGGCCTGATCCTGGCCGGTGCCGGCGCCTTGTACCTGGCACAGTTCGAAGGCTGGATCATTGCCTATCTGGCCATGGCCGCACTGATGATCCTGCCGATCATCACCACCCTGTTCTGCCGCGAACCGGAGCGCCCGGCCAACGCCGTGCAGCGCCGCATCGACATTGCCGAAGCGTTCGTACAGCCGATCACCAGCTTCTTCACCCGCAACGGCATGGCACTGGCGCTGGCGCTGCTGGCGTTCGTCGGGTTCTTCAAGTTTCCTGACCAGGTCATCGGCGTGATGGCCGGACCCTTCTATCTCGATTCGGGCTTCGACAAGGCAGACATCGCTACGGTCTCCAAGCTGTTCGGCGTGTGGATGGGTATTGGTGGGGCGTTCCTTGGCGGTATCGCCGTCGCCGCCTTCGGTTTCCGCCGGATGCTGCTTGTCGCGGCGCTGGGTGTGGCCCTGTCGAATCTGGCCTTCCTGCTGATGGCGCACAATCCGGGGCAGTTGTGGGCGTTCTACGCCGCGCTCAGCGCCGACAACCTGTTCCAGGGCTTTGCCGGCACGGTGCTGGTGGCTTTCATGTCTTCGCTGACCGATCGCAACTTCACCGCAACCCAGTATGCCCTGCTGGTATCGCTGGCCAACCTGCCGGGCAAGTTCGTCGGCGGCGTTTCCGGTTACATCGTGGAGGCCACCTCGTACAGCACCTTCTTCATGCTCAGCGCCGTCACGGTGGTGCCCACCATGCTGCTGCTGGCCTGGCTGTGGCCACGCATCGTTGATCGTGGGCCGTCCCCCGCCGCCTGATTGCCTGTCCGCGCCTACTGCGGGATGATCGCCCCGACGCGCCGAGGGGGCGGTGCCTTGCGAACGGGGAAGTGAGCATGGCCGACGTAGTGCTGCGGGACCTGGACCCGCTGCTGCTGGAACGCATCAAACGGGTCTCGGTGGCCCGGGGCTGGACCCACGAACAGACCTGCGCGGTCCTGCTGGAGCAGGGCCTGTTCAGCAGTGAACTGGAGGTCCGCTCCGGCTTCGGCGATCCCGAAGTCGACGCGCTTTCCGACGCGATCGCCGCACTGCAGGCGCTGCCGGCCGGCCAGGGCTTCGATTGATCTGATGTCGGGTCGCCGGGCATGGCCCGGCGCTACCGCGCGCCGCCGACGGGTAGCGCCGGGCCATGCCCGGCGGATGGCGTCACCTCAC
Source organism: Stenotrophomonas sp. 2694 (assembly GCF_040548715.1). Lineage (NCBI taxonomy): Bacteria > Pseudomonadati > Pseudomonadota > Gammaproteobacteria > Lysobacterales > Lysobacteraceae > Stenotrophomonas > Stenotrophomonas sp. 2694. Next base: position 4,481 of record NZ_JBEPSG010000003.1, on the reverse strand, counting down.
GCCGGATGAATCGCCCCGAGAATCCGCGGCCCCGTCGCCCCGGTCACGCTCGGCAGGTTGCCCGGCAGCCCGTCCATCGTCCGCTGCGCCAGCCAGGCAAACCCCATCGCCTCCACATACTCCGGGTCCAGCCCGTGCAGCGCCGTGGACTCCACCACCACGCCCGGCAACCGCGCCGCCAGCCGCCGCATCAACTGCGTATTGCGCACGCCACCGCCGCACACCAGCACCCGCCGGGTGTGCGGCTGCTGGGCCAGCAGCGCATCAACCACCGTCGCCGCGGTCAGCTCCAGCAGTGTTGCCTGCACATCGGCTGCGGCGAACTGGCCTTCCTCCATGTGTGCTTCGGCCCACGGCAGGTGGAACTGCTCGCGTCCGGTGCTCTTGGGCGGCGGCAGCGCGAACCACGGGTCCGCGCGCCAGCCGGCCAGCAGGCTGTCATCCACCGCACCGCTGGCTGCGTAGGCGCCGTCAGCATCGAAGCTGCGCCCGGTATGGCGTTGGCACCAGGCATCCATCAGCGCGTTGGCCGGGCCGGTATCGAAGCCACGCACGACGCCCTCGCGGGGAATCAGGGTCAGGTTGGCGATCCCGCCCAGGTTCAGCACCGCACGGTCCTCATCGGCCGCACCCAGCATGTCCAGGTGGAAAGCCGGCATCAGCGGCGCGCCATGGCCACCGGCGGCAACGTCACGGCGGCGGAAATCGCACACGGTGGTGATGCCGGTCAGCTCGGCGATGCGGTTGCCGTCACCCAGCTGCACGGTGAAGGCCGGGTCGGCCAACGGTCGATGGCGCACCGTCTGCCCGTGCGAGCCGATGGCTCGTACCTGCGAACGGTCGACACCGGCTTCTTCCAGCAGCTGGTTGGCGGCGGCGGCGAAGCTGATCGCAATCCGCGCGTCCAGTTCGCCCAGCTCCTCCAGCGACTGCAGCGGGCCGCCTTCGCCGAGGGCCACCAGCCGCGCCCGCAGCACCGGCTCCCAGCGGGCGGTCAGCCCGTGCACGAAGCGGCACCCTCCATCGGCCGGGAACTGCACCAGCGCGGCATCGATGCCGTCAGCGCTGGTGCCCGACATCAGGCCCAGGTAGAGGGGAAGGGACGGATCGGCAGTGGTGTTCATGGCGGGCATAAAAAAAGGACACGGCAAGCTTGTGCTGCCGTGTCCTCCTTCGTCAACGCAGGGCTCAGCCGCGCTTGCGGCCTGCCGGCGCCTTGTCCTTGGCGCTGGCCACCTCGGTGCTCGCGCTTTCGGCGGCCGGCGCGGGGCTGGCGTCGGCGTAGATCAGCTTCTCCATGCCCTGGATGCGGGCCATCGCCGGCGCGGTCTGCGCCCGGAAGGCCACCAGCTCGGCGCCCTTCAGCGGCTCCGGCGGCGGCATGGTCACCGTCAGCGGGTTGCGGTGCTCGCCATTGACGCGGAATTCGTAGTGCAGGTGCGGGCCGGTCGCCAGGCCGGTCGAGCCGACGTAGCCGATCACCGTGCCCTGGGCCACGCGCTGGCCATTCTTGATCCCGGCAAAGCGCGACATATGGCCGTACAGGGTGGTGTGGCCACGGCCGTGGTCGAGGATCACCACGTTGCCATAACCGCGCTGCACGCCGACGAACTGCACCCGCGCATCGCCGGCGGCCATGATCGGGGTACCGGTGCGCGCGGCGTAGTCCACGCCCTTGTGCATGCGCATCTTGCCCAGCACCGGGTGCTTGCGCGCGCCGAAGGTCGAACTCAGCCGTGCGAACGGGATCGGCATGCGGATGAAGCTCTTCTTCAGCGAACGGCCGCTGATGTCGTAGTACTCGGACTTGCCGTTGCGGTCGAAGCGGAAGCCGGAATAGGTCTTGCCGCCGGTGGTGAAGGTCGCCGCCAGGATCTTGCTGGTATCGACCTTCTCGCCCTCGCGCCAGGTCTCATCCATCACCACGCTGAAGCGGTCGCCCGGCTGCAGGTCCTTGGAGAAGTCGATGTCGTACTTGAAGATGTCGTCGGTCATCGTCGCGATTGCCGACGGTGACAGTCCGGCGCGGCGCGCGGCCGCATACAGCGAACTGGTGATCTCGCCGCTGGTGACCACCGTGCGCGTGGATGTCTCGCGCTTGGTCACCGTTTCCTTGATGTCATCGCCGCTCAGGCTCAGTTCGACCCGGTTGTCGGCATCGCGGTCGAAGCGGATGCTGCGCAGGTCACCGGACAGCGGCATGTCGAAGGCGATCTCGGCACCCGGGCGCAGCTTGGTCAGCGATTCGCGCGCACCCGGATGGTCCAGCACCCGGTGCAGGGTGGTGGCGGAGATGCCGGCCTTGTCGAACAGGTCGCTCAGGGTCTGCCCGCGCTGCACCCGCAGCACCTGCCAGCTGTCGCCGGGGATCTGCTGCTGGCGGGCCATTGCCAACGGCGGCAACGGCAGTGCCAGGCTGGTGTGGCTGTCGGCGTAGGGCGCATCGATGGTGTGCGAGAAGCCCGGCACGATCGTGGCCACCAGCGCGCCAATGGTCACAAACAGGCTGGCGTGCATCCAATGACGCCGCGTCCAGCGCTCATTGAACGCAGCGGGAAGGTGTTGCCTCAGCTTCCGGTGCAGGGCGTTGTCGTGCAGGACGTGGAGTCGTTCCTGGAAGCGCTGCTTGCGAGCGCGGCCTTGATCGGAATTGAGCATCAGATGTCGGTCTCTGGCTGACCCGGGAACGCGGGCCCAAACGCCGGTAACATAGACACCTAACAAATTCGCGTCAAACCCTTGTGCCTATTGGCTTTTGTGAAGCCGATCGGGTTAACTTCGCTTTAACACCCCACATAAGAAACGGCGTTGCCGGGAGTAGTCACGTGTCCTCGATTGAAGAAGCCCTTGCCCTGATCGGCCGCGGTGCCGACGAGATCCTCAAGCTCGAGGATCTGCGCGCGCGCCTGCAGGAAGGCCGCCCGCTGCGCATCAAGGCCGGCTTCGACCCCACCGCGCCTGACCTGCACCTGGGCCACACGGTGCTGCTGAACAAGATGCGTCAGTTCCAGGACCTCGGCCACCAGGTCATTTTCCTGATCGGCGACTTCACCGGCATGATCGGCGACCCCTCGGGCAAGAGCCTGACCCGCAAGCCGCTCAGCCGTGACGACGTGCTGGCCAACGCCCGTACCTACGAGGAGCAGGTGTTCAAGGTGCTGGACCGCAGCCGCACCGAGGTCCGCTTCAATTCGGAGTGGTTCGGCAAGATGAGCGCGGCCGACATGATCCGCCTGGCCGGCCAGCACACCGTGGCACGCATGCTCGAGCGCGACGACTTCGCCAAGCGCTATGCCGCCCAGCAGTCCATCGCCATCCACGAATTCCTGTACCCGCTGGTGCAGGGCTACGACTCGGTGGCCCTGGAAGCGGACGTCGAGCTGGGCGGTACCGACCAGAAGTTCAACCTGCTGATGGGCCGTGGCCTGCAGGAACACCACGGCCAGAAGCCGCAGGTGGTGCTGACCATGCCGCTGCTGGAAGGCCTGGACGGCGTCAACAAGATGTCCAAGTCGCTGGGCAACTACATCGGCATCAGCGAGCCGGCCATCGACATCGTCACCAAGACCATGAAGGTCGATGATGCCCTGATGTGGCGTTGGATCGAGCTGCTGTCCTTCGATATCAGCCAGGCCGAAGCGGCCTCCCTGCGCGAGCAGATCGCCGCCGGCCTGAATCCGCGCGTGGTCAAGCTGCGCCTGGCCCGTGAACTGGCTACCCGGTTCCACGATGCCGCAGCGGCCGAGCAGGCGATTGCCGGGTGGGAAGCTGCCGTTACCGGGCAGGGCGACATCACCCAGCTGCCGCTGCAGGATGTGGCCATCCCGGCCGAGGGCCTGCGCATCGCGGCCCTGCTGACCGCCGCCGGCCTGACCCCGAGCAACTCCGAGGCCAACCGCAAGCTCAAGGAGCGTGCGGTGAAGGTGGACGGTGAAGTGGTGGAAGACGGCCAACAGGTACTGCAGCCCGGCTTCGAGGGGCTGCTGCAGGTCGGCAAGCGCACCTTCGCCCGCGTGCGCCTGGTCGCTGCCTGACCGGAGGCAGGGGCCGGCGCAGCCGGCCCCTGCTTCTGCTCCTGCAGAGCGGCGCTGACGCTCTGCCGCTGTTCGCGGGGCCTGTGGCGGCGCCTTTGCATGAACGGATGCAACATCCGATGAAAAAAGTTGCCACACCCCCTTCACAAAGGCCGCGAATAGGGACATACTTTCCCTCCCCCGTCGCAGGGGTCGCCAACAAGGGGCTTCAGCGACACAAGGGACGCCACCACCGACGAACGAGATGATCGAACGAAAGGTGTTGACGGACTCGAAAAGTCCGGCATAATAGGCGGCTCGCTACGAAGGAAACTTCGCAGCACACGGGAACGGCGCTGAGGCCACTTCCCAAGATCTTTGAAAGTATGCGCAGGTATCTTGTGAAGGCGCCTGCAGGAAGGATGATTGTCCATCTTGCAGACGTTTGATCAAGCAACTATTAATTGT